>CALKWT010000063.1 GCA_938003885.1 uncultured Balneolaceae bacterium
CAGTTTTGGATGGTTTTCTACAATGACACGCTCATATTCTGAAACCAGGTCTGCAATGGCTGCGTAGTCACTTTTTGGAATGGCTCTTCTGTCAAAGAAATTACCGCTGTTGTAGAGCTTTACGATATCCGCTTCGGGCAGAGAAGCCAGGGCTTTTTCGATCTGCCGGGGAATGGCTCCCTTGGGTGTCGGTCTGTCGAGGGTATTCTTCCAGAGATCGCACATCACACAGGAGAATGGACATTCACTGTTTGTAAGAAAAATCGTGTTTACTCTTTTTACTTCCCCATTCGCCTGCCGTTCAGATTCGTGGAGGAAATGATAAGGGGTGTGAGCATCCATCCGGTTCTTCTCACCTCTGAGCGCCCGTACAGAGTCATTCGTAATCTGCATGAAATATTTACTGAGTTTCCCGGCCGATTCTTTCTTACATTTCTTTTCAAGATAACAGATGCTGGCCAGATTGAAAAACTACCCTCCCAATATTTAACTTTCATGTCTGATGTTGGATATCATCCAAAGGCCTGACACCATCTACTTCTTGTTGATTCTAAATCGAAATCTGATTCATGATCACTGATCTTCTTATTGGCAACCTTCTACATTTACGCATAGAAACAAAGACAGACGCACAAAAATATATGAAAATGAGTTCCCGTGAAGTGAGTAAATGGCTCCTCGCACTTTTGATTATCACCTCCATCATGGCCACTTTCTCATCTCCGGCATCTGCCCAGCTTCGCATCACGGCAGAGAGCGGGATCATCGGAGGATCGGGGGACCAAACCCCTTTCTGGTTACACATGAACCGCCACGGTATACATTCCGGGGAGGGTAATCAACTCTACGCCAATACCCGGCTCTCCTACGTTCAAACTCTTTCAGACACGTTTACCTGGGGTGCTGGCGGAGAACTTCACGCAAGAGCGGGGTCCGAGCCGGTCCTGTTTTTGAATCAGGGGTATCTCTCGCTTCACGGATATGGGTTTAGCCTGAAAGCGGGCGCATTCTATAACACCTCTCCTTTTCAGAATGATCGTGTCGGATTGGGATCGTTAGGCGTGAGCACCAATGCCAATCCAGTTCCTCAGATCCGGTTTGAAATGGATGAGTGGATGCCCATTCCTTTTACTGCTGAGTTTCTGCAGATCAAAGCGCATATCGCTCACGGTTGGCTCGGAAGTAACAGACATGTGGACAATGTACTTCTGCATGAAAAAGCGGGACATTTGCGGATCGGAGGACGCCTACCTGTAAATGTTTATGGAGGTATTGCACATTATGCACACTGGGGCGGAGTGAGTCCTGAATTTGGAGATATCCCAACCCGGTTCACCGATTTTAAAAGTGTTTTTTTGGCCACAGCCGGGGATGAAGATACCCCGGGACAGGATCAGGAATATATTTTGGGCAACCATGTAGGCACAATCAATTTCGGCTCTTTCATCGACCTGTCGGCTGCAGAGATCCACATCTACCGGCAGTTTCCGATAGAAACAAAAGACAACCTGAAATTGAAAAGCATCCAGGACGCCCTGACCGGAATATCGATCACCCCTGCCGGTGACTCTCCGATCCGTTCTGTAGTTTATGAATTTCTTTACACAAAGTATCAGGACGGGCCCCGACGGCCGAATATTTTAAACGACGGCCGGGTCTGCCTGGATAACCCGAATGTATGCCGGGACAATTACCGCGGCAATCAGAACTACTACAACCACAATATTTACAAAAGCGGATGGACCTATAATGTCCGAACCATGGGCAATCCGCTCTTTCTGGTCAACAGGGACAATCTGGGGATTATCAACAATCGAATTGTTGCCCATCATGCGGGAATCGAAGCGGATGTCGGAGAGATTGTTGTAAAGGGGAAAATAACGTTTAGCAGAAATTACGGCAGACGCTGTGACAACAGATTTCCGGAGGATATCGGCGAAGGTGAAATTTTCGGAATCGAATGTACAGATGTCGTAAATACTTCAGGTGGACGGCGTCTGGATCAATGGTCATTTCTTGCCGCAACCGAATTTCCCGTATTCAGGTCCCGGGTTCAAAATGTCCGTATGAAAGCGGAACTGGCACTGGACAACGGAAACCCTTTCGGTAGTCAGGCAGGTGTTCTGCTCGGGCTGATCTGGAGGAACCGGTAAAGTATCTAATTAGCCAGCCTGTCGACCACAATGATGGTGGTCGCTGTCGCACTAGCTACGGTTGAGAAGACTCGCAGCCAATCTACAAATGCCGGTTTTCTTAATACCTCTACCGAGATGAGGTCATCTCCCCTCAGAAGAAAATCCCGCAGTTCGGCAGGGTAGGGTTCGTTGTAGCGGTGAGTAAATGTCTGGACCGATTCAGTTCCGGTGCTTTGGTTATATCGGGAGACGGAGATCTGGATCCGGACTTTACTCCAGTCCAGATTCTGCCCAGCCGTTCTGGAGGCGATAGGGCCTCTCGCATAGGAGATCAGTTCGTGTACTTTCGTACCTCTGGGAACCACATAGCGGCCCGGTGCACTGATATCCCCCCAGACACTGAGCGTGTCTGTTATCTGACCCGGTTCTGCAATCCGCACAAATCCTTCAGACAGGCGAAACATCTGAGAGGAAGCAGCTGTCTGGGCATTGGAGGCCGCAGGCAGAGAGATCATAAAAAGTACTATCAACAAGGATAAGAGCGAAGTAATTCTCATAACTGAAATGGATCTGGTTTTCTTATGGACGACATTCGTTAAATCCCCTGACAGGCATCTTTTCGGACACCTGTGCCGGTATGTTTTCACTGCTAATGGTGATAACCTGCAGACAGGGGTATCATTCATGATACTCTTCGTAAGCCTCATAACTGTCGTAGGTATAATCAGAATAATAGTAATCTGAGCTGCTTCTGTGATGGTAATTGGTGATCACGGCACCCAGGATCCGGCCCTGAATATGATTCAGATTTTCCACGGTATGAATCATCTCATTTAACCGTGTATCATTAAATTTGCTGATCAGCACGATCCCGTCCGCCCTCTTCATCATGACGGCCCCATCGGTAACCACACCGTAAGGAGCTGTATCCATTACAATATGATCGTATCTGGTCTTCAGAATCTCCAGAAGGTTTTTCATTTTCTCGCTCTGTACCACTGCGGACGGGTTTTGTATTCTACGACCGCTGGTAATCAAATCGACGCCGGGTGCTGCAGTGGATTTTATCACCTCCTCCAACGTCATGTCATCATAGAAATATTCAATCATGCCCCGCTCTCTCTCCTCTCCGGTCAGCCGGTGCAGATTCGGTCTTCTGAAATCGAGATCCAGAAGCAAGACACTTTTACCTGCCTCAGCCAGCGCCACAGCCAGGTTGATTGAAACAGTAGATTTACCTTCGCTTTTTTTAGGACTAGTGATAGCAATGGTCTGAATTTTCTGATCCGGATCCGCATAGATAATATTGTTGTGAAGCCTGCGGTAGGATTCTGAAACCGGTGAGATGGCGTCGATCAGAATTGACCACGTACTGCTCACCATTTTGTCGTCCACCTTTACAAATTCCTTCCCTTTAAACCGTTTTTTTATGTAGGGCATTTTATCGGGAATGGTTCCCAGAACCGCCAATCCCAGCCCTCGTAGTTTCGTAGTTCCGTCTATCTTCTTATTAAACGACTCTTTGGCCGTTACAAACCCGACGCTGATTACCCCACCCAGAAGAAAACCGATCAGAATGTAGAGTTTGCGGTTCGGCCCTGTTGGGAATTGCGGCACTTCTCCCATATCGATAGAGCGGCCCGATCCGTATTGGGTCTGCTCCCAGAGCTGCGTCTGAGTAAATTGTTCAGAGATAACGGAGTAGAGCTGTTCATTGACCTGCGCATCTCTGCGAAGCCGCGCCAGTTCAATCATGTTATCGGGAAGGTTATCCAGAAACTGATTCTCTTCCTGAATTCGGCTATTCAGAACATCCTCCTGGGCGTCCAGCTGGGATTCCGTTATGCGTAGTTCAATCAGATTTCTTCGAAGCTCGATAATTCGATTGGTCACCCCCCCGTCCTCGCTGTCCAGGAATCCAATATAGACATCAGAATCATCTGCGCTGAGCAGATCTGAGGTGATCTGCTGGATCTGATTTCTCACTGTTTCAATTTCTGACAGCAGGGAGGCATACTGCGGTTCCAGTTCCGGATTCTCATTCAATGCCGGATTTCTCTGCGTCAGAAGATCCCTTTCCGTCCTCAGCTCGGCAAGCCTGAATTGCGCCCGGGAGAGCTGCCCGCTGATGTTCTCTGCAAACTGCTCAGCAAGTCCCGGCCTGATCTGTTCCAGCTGTCTCTCATAAGCCTCAATGGAAGAGCTAACGGATACTCTCTGCACTTGAACCGTCTGCTTCTGCGATTCCAGCTCTGCAAGTCTGTTAATGGCAGCATCGGTCTGACTGTCCACCTGTACAAGATTGGTCTGACTCATGTAGCTCCGGAGTCGCTCCTCGGAATCCGCAAGTTCCTCTTCTGCCTGACGCTTCTCCTCTTCCAGAAAGCCAAGAGCAGCTGTAGCAGCGGTTCTCTTCTGGCGGGCTGAAATCTCCGTGTAGGTATCAATGGTTATGTTTACAAGAGCGGCTGCCTCAAAGGGAGAGGGACTTGTATAGGCGATCCTGAGGATATCTGAATCCAGATCTGCACGGTTTACATTCATTCTGTTCTGAATCCTTCGGACGACCATCTCCCGGCTGGCACGAGTAGAATCTTCGGGGTAGTCATACCAGAGAATAGGGAAGATTTCACCATTTTCCAGGGTCTCTGTCTCAAAGACTTTATCGGCTATTTCAGAAGCGACCATGCGGGACTGGAGAATTTCCACTTCGTTGACCAGACGGCTTCCTGCTCCAACTCCGAAAGAAGAGGATAAAATACTGTTGAGGTCGGAACCTGCCCAGGTATATCTGTTGCGTTCCTCCTGGATCAGGATGGTCCCTGTGCTTTGATAAACAGATGGGAGCGAATAGGCATAAATAGCAGCTGAAATTGTGGTTAAAAGAACAATTCCGATCGCTATATACTTATATCTGAGAAGTACCTTTAAAAGGTATTTTAAATCTATTTCGTCGGAACCTGATGCTGTGTTACCGTGAGATTCATATTTAAAATACTCCCCATTATAGGATGGCGTGTTGTTCCTTACAGAGGCAGATCTTCTATCAACCGGTTGACCTGGATGATTCAAACCCATTTATAATAATTTGGTTAAAAATAATAAATAAATGAGACGATCAAGGGGATAAACTTAACTTTTTGATTTGCATGACCATCTCCAGATGTTAGCGCTTCGGCATAAGCCGTCAATGACTGAAGCGATAAATATAAACTAAATCTTTATCGGATTAAAAAAAAAGATAGATTTAATAAGAGCATTCTTTTCTAATAGTTAAACCTCTGTCTCACAAATGCTTTCACTACCTCCCCTTCATCTCTTGCGGGGCGGAACCGCCATTGCATGGCAGCCTGGATCACAGCTTCTGCCAGATCATCGGGAACGGATGAGAGGGATTCATAACTACCATCTTCACCATAGAGGCGGTACTCCATAATGTGAGCTTCTTCTACCTCGCCCGTTTCATCTACAAGAAAATTCACAATGATCTCCAGTTGCCCCCGGTATTGTTCAGGGACAAATTGCCGAGCCGTGGCTTCCACAATTCGTACCACTGAAGGAGGCCTGTCGGGATTTCCCGAGATTCGGGCAGCCTCACCGCTTTCGCCCTCCCCTCTCCCCGGCTCAAGGGAGGTAAGGTCGCTCGGATCCAGCTCGAAATCGAGTTCGAGTTCAACGTCTATGACTTCATCATCCGGAACAGGCACGGGCATCTCAGGTTTGGGCGGAGATGCAGGCGCACTCTCTTGCGTGGTAATGATGATATCTTCCAGAAACAGTGTCTCCTGCTCGATAATTGTAAGTTCAGAGGGCGGTGAATACTCAGATTCCGGCCAGAAACGGACAATCCCGATCATCAGAAGCAGGATCGCAACCAGACAACCCAGAACAAGGTTTCGGTATGAGTGATCCGTTAGCCGGCTATGTTCCAGGTCAGACTTCACATCCACGTTGACAGATCCTTCGTTAACATTCGGGCACGATGATCAGAGGAGTGTAAATCAACCCGCAGACAGGAGACCATCTATTCCAGATCCTGCAGCACAAGACGTACCATACCATCATGCTCTGATAATTTCTGTAACGCTTCAGTTTTGTTTAAATTACCAAGTGCCATGATCAGGGCGGTTTTTACATGATTGTCCGCATTCTCAAGCATCTCTTCCGCCTCTTCATACTCTAATCCGGAGAACATCATGATGATTCTCTTGGCTCTCTCCTCCAGTTTTCTGTTGGTGAGTTTCAGATCCACCATCACATTCTCGAATACTTTTCCGAGGCGGATCATGGCTCCTGTAGAGAGCATATTGAGCACCATTTTCTGCGCTGTGGCACTCTTCATTCTTGTACTTCCCATAATCACTTCAGGCCCTACCGGTACATCGATGATCAGATCCGGCTGCAACTGGACTTGTTCTCCCGTTACAGTGGTCAACAGAATGGTGGCTGCCCCGGCCCTGTCAGCGTACTTCAGAGCGCCGTGTACGTAGGGAGTCCGGCCGCTTGCGGCGAGCCCGACAACCACATCTGCCGGCCCGACACCCGCCTCTTCCGCTTCTGAGGCTCCCGTATCCTCCAGATCTTCCGCCCCTTCTTGCGCTATAAAGATCGCGTCTCTACCTCCCGCAATAAACGCCTGAACGGTCTCAGGATCTGTGCCGAAGGTAGGCGGGCACTCCGATGCGTCCAATATACCGAGTCTGCCGCTTGTTCCGGCTCCGAAATAGAAGAGCCTGCCTCCGTCTCTCAGGGCGCCTGCAATCATCTCTACCCCCCGGGCAATCACATCCAGCCTCTTTTCAACTGCAAACGCCACTTTTTTGTCTTCCTCGTTGATGATTCTGACAATCTCACTGGCATCCGCAACATCTATGTTTTGACTTGCCGGGTTTCTTTGTTCCGTGAGCAGTGTTCCAAGCTGACGGAAGAGGGAGTGCTTATCTTTCACGATCTATATTTTCGTTGTTGCCACCACCGGGAGGCCCGGCCATTGCCATCTGCGGAGGGGGTGTGGGTTTCTGTTTCTTCGGAATCGTAAACTATTGCAGAGATGAGGGCAGCCATAGGCCTCAACTCAGGAGGGATCGCTTTTTGCCGGTTTTCGAAGATCTCCGTCACACAGCCTGTATGGTAACTGCCACCCGCAACCGCGCGCCCATTCATGGGAGCCG
>CALKWT010000064.1 GCA_938003885.1 uncultured Balneolaceae bacterium
GGCAAATCCCTCCTCTATTACGGGATTCCACTGGCAGCAGGTATTGCAGTGGCTCACGCCTTTATTCCTCCGACTCCGGGCCCTGTAGCTGTCGCATCTCTTCTGGGTGCCGATCTGGGCTGGGTCATATTTGTTGGAATCATTGCCGGAGTACCCTCTGCACTTGCAGGAGGTGTCATATGGGGTCGTTATATCAGCGGAAAAATTCATTTGAGCGTGCCCCCGAATGTAGAGAACAAAACGGATGACTACCCTTCGGATCAGCTCAGGAATCCTGGATTCGGCATATCCATAGCGATCATTATTATCCCCCTCTTTCTCATCCTGCTAAATACCGCATCCGGACTACTCTTTGAGGAGACCCATCTGTTTGCTGTTTGGATGTCATTTATCGGGCATCCTTTTACAGCCCTTCTCATCTCATGCCTGATCGCTTTTCGTTACCTCGGAACTCGGCTTGGTTTTACAAGGGAACAGGTTCAGGAGATTGCCACTAATTCGATGCGCCCTGTAGGAATGATCATTCTGCTTACCGGAGCAGGTGGAGTATTCGGCAGGGTTCTTGTAGCGGCGGGTGTGGGTGAAGTTCTTCTGGATGTGATGGCCGCAAGCAATTTGCCGGTAGTCTTGTTTGCCTTTCTACTGGCATCTGTGATCCGGGTCGCACAAGGGTCTGCAACTGTATCGATGGTGACCACAGCGGGTTTAATCGCTCCGCTTATTGAAGCGGGCAGTTACTCACCGGCTGTGGTTGCGTGTGTTACAATTGCCATCGCATGCGGTGGGACGGTTTTGTCTCACTTCAACGACTCCGGCTTCTGGCTGTTAAAGGAGTACTTCGGAATGACCGAAAAACAGACACTCGCCTCCTGGACGGTCATGGAGACCATCATCGGGGTTACCGGTGTAACTGTTGTCCTGTTGCTGAGCTTTTTCCTTTAAATAGCCTGACTAAAAGACCAGCTGCCTGCTGAACAGAGGGTGTAGCAGAACGTATAGTCTGTGGGATAGCAGAGCGGGCAGGCCCCTTTAAAAATATACTGCCCTTCTCTTTGTGACCACGTAGGGCACACCCGGGAAGAAGCTAAAGAGAGAGAGAGTTTGTTCTGGCACTCCCCTACTGGTTCATCGAGATCAGAAACTCATCGTTGGAACGTGTACCTTTCATCTTGTCGAGCAGAAATTCCATCGCTTCCATCGCATTGTGGTTGTTCAGGTATCTGCGTAACAGAACCACTTTTTCACGCTCTTCTTCCGGTACAATGAGTTCTTCACGTCGAGTTCCACTCTTGAAGACATCAATTGCAGGAAAGATCCTTCGTTCCGCCAGACGTCTGTCCAGAACGAGTTCCATATTACCTGTCCCCTTGAACTCTTCAAAGATCACATCATCCATTCTGGATCCTGTATCCACCAGGGCGGTTGCAATGATCGTCAGACTTCCGCCATTTTCAATGTTTCTTGCAGAACTGAAAAGCTGGCGAGGTGCCTTCAGAGCCTCAGAATCCACACCCCCGGTCATGGTACGGCCAGAGTTTCCTGTTGCTACGTTATAGGCCCGGGCGAGGCGTGTAATGGAGTCGATCAGAAGGACCACATCGTGTCCGCTCTCCACAAGGCGTTTACACTTCTCAAAGACAATTTCAGAGAGCCCGACATGATTTTCAGGTTTCTCATCAAACGTGGATGCAACGACTTCGGCTTCCGTGACGCTTCGTGCCATTTCCGTCACCTCTTCAGGACGCTCATCCACAAGAAGAATGATTATTTTGGCTTCGGGGTGATTTGTACTGATCGAATTTGCCACGTTCCGAAGAATGGTTGTCTTTCCAGTTTTCGGCTGAGCCACAATGAGTCCCCGCTGGCCTTTTCCGATCGGTGCAAAGAGGTCAATGATACGTGTGGTGTAGTCAGAAAAGTGATTTTCAAGTTGAAAACGTGAGTCGGGATAGATCGGCAGAAGATCCTCAAAGTCTACCCTGTTGTCCATATCCTGGGGTATTTTTCCGTTCACCCCCTCTACCCGCAAAAGGGCAAAGTATCTCTCTCCCACTTTCGGCGGACGGATGATGCCAATGACACAGTCTCCCTGTTTCAGGCGAAACCGCTTGATTTGTGAGGGGGATACATAAATATCGTCCGGACTCGCTTTGTAGTTGTAATTTACAGAGCGCAGAAAGCCGTATCCATCGGGAAGGATCTCCAGAGTCCCTTCATTCAGCAAAAACTTCCCGAGCTGAGGAGTGATCTCTTCAAGTCTTTCATTCAGGGTGGGCGCATCCGATTCCGGCAACACATTGCTCACATGCTTTTTCTGGCCCTGACTTCCTCTTTGGTTACGTTGCGGTGCCGGAGACTTCTTTTTTCTCCCCTCTTTTTTGTTGTCGTAGCTCTGTATGTGATCCTGATCCCCGTAATGGGCCTCGACTTTTGGAACTTCAATGTTGCTCTCTCTTTGAGAATCTGGTCTGTTTTGTGTGAGTTCCTCCCGAATCCGGTCTATCAAAAACTGTTTTTTAAGAGCACTGACCCTGGTAAGGCCGATATCTTTCGCAATTTTTTTCAGTTCCTGCATGGTTTTTTGATGCAGGTTATCCAGATCGATTTTATAATCCTGATCGGCTTGATTATCCAACATATTAGGTTTTGCTGTTAATTTTGAAATCATGTAGAAAAGCGAACAACTCAACTTTAGTCGTGCGCTCCGGGTAGGTTTATTTGAGAGTGGAATGTTTTATAACTTATTCTGGACTGGTACCCATCCAGTCGATAACAGTACTGTAAAAGTAAAAACTTCCGCTAAAAATTACTAATGATGATTTTAAATGAGTGAAACCGGGTTGGGAGTCTTCTACAAATGGTTTAGCGTGAGGGAAAAGTTCTGCCATCTCGGAATTTGTTGCTGCCCTTTGTGTATTCATATCAAATAGATAGACCTCAGGAAACGGGCTCCATAACTCAGCAATTTCAGGTGTCAGCTTATCCTTCATGAAACTCAAAACCACTTTCCACTTATGGGCGTCTGCAATGGACAATAATTTTTTTATCAATTCTGTGACCGCTGCAGGGTTATGAGCTCCGTCAAAATACCAGCTTTCAGTTGTAGATACTCTCTCAAATACGGCTCTGTTCCTGAAACGTCGATTCATCTCTATGATCCCCTCCTGAAAACGGGATTCACCCACCGGAAATCGATCCTGCAGAAGTGTGGTTACTTCCCATACTATCTTGAAGTTGCAGGCATCAACCGTTTTCCAGGGTTCCGCAGAAAAACGGAACTCTTTCTGATAGGCGGTTTGAAATCCAATCTCCTCCTTTTCCAGAATAAGCTCTTTTTCGTCGCACTCAATAACGACGGTTGCATTGTGGACTGCGATCTCTTTCACCACGGCTGCTGCATCCGGGTGAAGTTTGCCGATAACTACCGGAACTCCCCGCTTGATGATTCCCCCCTTCTCGGATGCGATCTGTTCCATTGTACTGCCAAGCAGGTCTGTATGGTCGAGACCCACAGAGGTGATGACAGAAACTACGGGAGTGATAACGTTGGTAGCATCCAACCGGCCTCCCAGTCCGACCTCTATGATAGCTAAATCGATCTCCTGACGGCTAAAATACCAGAAACTAATAACGGTACTCAGTTCAAAATAGGTCAGCGGTTCCTGGTCTATCAGCTCCTCAAACTCCTGAAAGAACGCCAGCAGGGTCTCCTTGTTCATTCTCTCGCCATCAATTTTGAAGCGGTCCCGAAAGTCTGTCAGGTGGGGAGAAGTATAGAGTCCTGTTTTATATCCCGCTTGTTGATAAATGGATGCCAGGAGTCTGCACACCGTTCCTTTGCCGTTTGTGCCCGCAACATGAATCGAACGGAAGTCCATGTGGGGGTTACCCATCGCTTCCAGGAACTTCAACATAGGCTCCAGAGCGAATCGGATGGCTGTTGACGGGGATTTCCCGAACATCGGCAACTGGTTCAAATAACTTTCAACATCTTGATATGTTTTGAAACGACTATTCATAAGTGTGTAAAATTCTGAACAATCCTGTTCAGGACAGAGTGGTCTGGGTTATAGTGTATATTGTCGATCCTCTCCACCGGCTTGACCGGCATCAAACTGTTGGTGATCCAGAC
>CALKWT010000065.1 GCA_938003885.1 uncultured Balneolaceae bacterium
TTCCAGTTTCCGGAGAATGTCCGAATCCTGATTCTTTACCCGGCGGACAACGCATTCAACGCCCGGTTCCAGTGAGCTCAATTTTCGGGATTTAATCTTCGGCATTTTTCCATCCTTGGTCGGAATCGGATCGCCGTGGGGATCTACGGTCGGGTGATTCAGCAGCTCGGCAATCTTATCTTCAAATTGCTCGGAAATAACGTGCTCCAGTTTTTCTGCCTCATCATGCACCTCATCCCAGGAGTAGCCAAGCATCTCCTTCAGATAGAGCTCCAGGAGGCGGTGATGCCGGATCATCTCCAGTGCAATCTTCTCGCCGGAATCGGTAAGGGTGGTCCCGTAGTACGATTGATAGTTCACCATTCCCAGCTTTGATAATCTTTTCAGCATATTGGTGACCGATGCATTGGTAACATCCATCTCCCTGGCCAGACTGGTCGTGGACACCCCTCCCTCTGCCTTCTGCTCCAGCTTGTAAATCGCTTTGAGATAATCTTCTATCGACTGAGTATGATCTTTGTTACGTGCCATGTGATGTAGAATGAACGGTGAATACTTCAGGAAATCCCTGGAGTTCAGGGCTATTTTCCGCTCTGCCGGCTGGTTGAGTAGTCTTGAAAGGTCTGACTTCGAAAGGCATCACTGCCAACAAAATTGAGCAGTGTTGAGAAAACCTCCGGCTCCAGAAATCCGGGCTGAACTCCGATAATCGCTCCCCGGTCATCCAGAAAATAGGTAGTAGGAACACTCTCATTCTGAAGCGCCCTTGCAAACTCCGCCTCCGTCAGCTCCTCCCCCAGATAGTTGATCATCCCTTCCCCCTCGATATCGATTTTTACGAGATAGAAGTACTCTTCAATCGCTTTCTGCACCTCTTCGCTCGGATAGACAGTGCTGTGCATCCTCTGGCAATAGGGGCACCAGGTGGCGTAGACATCGACCAGTATCTTTTTGTCGGACTGAGAAGCCCGCTCCAATGCCTCTTCCATGGATATCGCGACATCTTCATCCGTCGTCTGGGCTTGTACCGGCCTGTGAACCAGTGCAGAGCAGAGCAGCAAAAAAATCAAAAATGTGTAGAATCTCATCGTTTTCATCATGTTATTATGTATACAGTTCTCTATCTGATCATTTTTTCTTGATGACGACCATTGTCATATCATCATGCTGTTCTGATTTCTCTTCAAACTTCTGAAGATCATCCTCAATCTTCTGGATGATCTTTTTAGCAGGGAGATGGTGATGTTTCTTGATCAGATTAAACAGCCTTCTGTCTCCATACACCTTGTTGGTCTTGCTTACAGACTCAACCACACCATCTGTAAACAATATAATCAAATCGTTCTGTTTTAAATGAATTTTCTCTTCAGAAATATGTTTCAAAAAGGTTTCATCGTCGGTCATCCCGATCGCCAGCCCCTCCGGTTTATGTTCATGCAGGGTTTTGGTCTCGTAATCGAAATAGAGCAGCGGATTATGGCCCGCTCGTGAAAAGGAGAAGGTCCCCTTCCTCGAATTCAGCACCCCGAAGATCAGCGAGACAAAGGTGCGCCGGTCTGCATTTTTGCGAAACAGCTTGTTGGTCTTTGAGAGTACATCGATGGTGGATGTAAAGTCGTTGCAGAGAGAGTGCAGAATACCTTTGGCAAACGTCATGTAGAATGCGGCCTGAATTCCTTTTCCGCTCACATCCCCGATCGTAACAGCCACGGAGTCATCCTCCAGCCGGATAAAATCGTAATAGTCTCCGCCGGTTTCATGCGCCGGCTTACAGATCGCTGCAATATCGAAACCCTCCACCTGCGGCGTCCGGACAGGAAGGAACGATTGCTGCACCTTCCGCGCGATCTGCAGCTCCTGCTTAATGCGGTCATCCTGGGCGATCTCTTTAATATATTCAGGCACAAAGTCGGGCAGCTCCTTGGTGTCGGCCCCCCGAAAAATCATGACCGCACCAAGAACCAGGCCGAGAACGGTAAGGATCAGGAACAGATAGAAACTGAAGGCATCGGGTGAATTTTCCGTCACCCAGCCGGTCGATGTAGATACCGCCATTCCAAACACAAAGAGGGAGATAAAGACCGTCAGGAAATCTTCCCGGTAGTAGATCCAGCCCATCAGGATCCCGGTGATGGCAGAGATAATGAGTGAATTCAGAGTCGGGCCCGTCTCTATCGGAAACGGGCCGATCAATACAAGGATCAGAGCAGGGACAACGATCATTAACAGTTTTGACCGGGTCGCCTCCTTCAGCAAGCCTGCAAAAATCAGGAACACCAATTGGGCAATGATCAGGGCGAGAAAAAAGTGACCCAGGATTTCAGACAGGAACGACAGATAAGACACGTAATAGTGGAAAACGTCTTCTGAACCGGAAATGAAGGCATTGGGCAGATAGAGGATGGTGATCACCCAAAGTGCTGCTATGATAAAACCGTAAGCGATTCCTTTCACCAGATTGAGGCCGAACCCGATGTTGGAAACCATTCCGACCCGGAAAAAGTCGACAGTCATCAGTTTCTCCCGCCACGCTTTCCGTGTGACCGAGTCTGCAATCGCTGTCACAATAAAGAAGACGACAGATGTGAGGGCCGCAATCAACCCGACCGGCACAAAAACAGCGATGATCTCGAGCCAGCCAAAGTCCTGGAAGTCCAGGTTCATCTGGTAGGTAATCTGCAGAAAGAAGATAAAGGGAACAACAATGCCGCCCAGAACCGCACCCAGGACAGCGACCCTCATATCGATCAGGCGTCTCTGAAATCGCGAAAAAAGGAGGCTCAACACCCAGATACCGGCAATGATAAAGGTGACCACCCTCAGGAACTGGAAGGTAATCTCCAGGGTTTGATCCGATTCAGGGCCCAAATCAAAAGCGTAGGTGAGTTCAAAGAGCTGTCCGGAAGGCAGCACGACGACCGATAATTCCACTGGAAATTCAACAAACTCGCTCTCCGACACAAAATTGACACGGGCGATGCGAATAGAACCACGGGTGCCCGCTTCAATCGATTCCGTTTTAAAAAACTCTTCAGGCCAGAGGCTCTGTTTCAGGTAATCTCGTGCAAATTCCTCTGCGTGTGATGCGCCAAGAATAATATTCTCACCGAAAATAGTCAGCCCCTCTTCTCTCCGGTTCTGAGTGTTAAAAATCTGGAACTGAATATCTGAAATCTCATCAGGTATGATCACATCCGGCTCATTGTCCAGCATCGCTTGCAGCACCGGTGCAATTTTGTACTCAGGCACGATATTCTCCTCATTTTCAAAAGCCATGAGCCGGCCATCTTCGGAAAGTCTCATGTCGATGGACTTGGTTACATTATCGAAAATGGGAGAGGTGGACTCGTCGACAAACCGTTCCCCGGTTTTGATCTGGGCCTGCCAGTAATATCCCGGATTCAATCTCCGGATCTGCGGATTGGAGAAGTACTCCCCCAGATCGGTTCTCAACTGGAGCGAATCCAGGAGTGCCCTGTTGGCTTTGAACTGGATATGGGGGGGATAACTGTGTGCATAACCCAACTCTCTGAACTTCGAAATGGAAATCTCCCTCGCAGCCTCTTCCTGAAGGGAGACATCTGCATGGCTTTCCGGATGTGCTTCTTTGATAAACCAGAAAAAAAGTACTGCAGCCACAGCACCGGCAACCACCAGCAGAATATCTTGTTTTAAAGTATCGCTTCCCGGAATCAAGATGTTGTATTAGCAGTGACATTTCAGACACAGGTAAAAGATGCCTCGACGGAGTTGATTACGTTGCCTGCCCTGAAAATAAAGTTTATTGTAATTTACTGACCTGTCTGCTCATTTTTTGGACACGTTCAGTCTGTTTTAATGCGGTTAAATATACAGCTAAATATTGACTATTTTGAACCTAATCCCCTGGTTGCGGATTAAAATTCAAACGGTTTTCAGCAACCTTTAATCAATAGATCCAGAAATATGTGCCTCATCGTTTTTGCTTACAAAATGCATTCAGATTATCCGCTTATTTTTGCCGGCAACCGAGATGAAATCTACGGCCGCCCTACGAAGGATGCCATGATTTGGCATACCGAACCGAAGATGGTTGCAGGCCAGGATCTGAAGGCCGGCGGTACCTGGGCAGGGATCAATGAGAATGGCCGATTTTCCGCAATTACCAACTTCCGGGACATCAAAAATATTCGTGCAGCAGCTCCGAGCCGGGGCCAGATCGTCAAGGACTCCCTGCTGACCCGCGAACCGATTGCCGTTTATATGGAAGAGCTGAACAAAAAGGCGACCCTCTACAACGGCTTTAATCTGCTGACGGGCTCCGCAGATGAACTGTACTGGCTCAACAGCGTCCGGCAGGAAGTGAAAGAGCTGGAGCCGGGGATCTACGGATTGAGCAACGCCTATCTGGACACCCCCTGGCCCAAATTGACCGCTTCAAAACAGGCGTTCGAACTGACTTTCTACGACAATCTGTTTGAACCAGCCCCCTATTTTAACATCCTGCTCGATCCGACGACGTACAGCCATGACCTCCCCGATACCGGCCTCTCCCCGGAGATGGAGAAAGCGGTCTCGGCAACGTTCATACAGACTCCCAACTACGGCACACGCTGCTCTACCTTTATCAGAATCCACAGAAACGGCACCTTTCTTTTTGAAGAGCGAACCTACCGTCCGGGAAGCAGCGAGACAAACAGCCGAACCGTGGTGGAAGGAGATACCGGCAAAAAAGAACTTAAAGTTGTTTCAGCCTCTGACGCGCCTGGCTCCTTACGTTTGTAAACTCTCTCTGCCCTGAGACGATCGTGTAGTAGCGGCGCGCCTCATCGGTCTCCTGCAGCCTTTCCGACGCCCGCCCGGCATAGTAAGCTGCCATGATATTGATCGCCCTCTTGTCCGGATCAGAAAGTCTGTTTCCAATTTGATAGGAGCGTTCAAAAAGCTCTTTCGCATATTTCAGGCTGCCGGAAGAGAATTGGGAGCGGCCTGCCCAGAAGTAGAGCTCCGACTCCGTCACCGCATCCAGGCCGTTGCTCTTCCCGCCATCCCCATTGACGGTGCGGTCAAACAGGCTCATCAGCTCCCTGCCCCGGTTCATCTGATGGAGCGCCCTGAAATAGAGCCTGCTATAAACTCCGTTATCCGGATATTTCTCTGTCAGCGTACGGAAGTGGATGAGCGCCCGGTCGGGACGGTTTTCATAATTGAGGTTGATGTAGGCCAGGAAGTAGGTCGCCTCAGGCCGTGTAAAGACGCCTCCGGCAGAAGCCAATTCCAGTTCCGCAAGCCCGGCGGCCTTGTCCCCTTCGGGGAGAAAACGGGAGACCGACCTCAGGATCGGATAGTTCTCTGTGATGTAGGCCGAATAATATTTTTTAATCCCTTCTGCAAAATTGTTGTCGGGCAGATCCGGCATCACTGTAATGAGCTGATCGTACGCCTGGTAGCCTGTCCGGCCGACCTGAAGACTCTGAAGCCACCCCTCCCGGTTTGCATGCATACGGGCGATGTAGCTGCTGGCCACTGCTCGGATGATCAGGGCATCGGCGTGCCCCGGTTCTTTTCGCAGAAGATTGGCCGCAGCATGGTCTGCCTTCGTCATCTGCTCCATAAACCGTTGGTCATTCGACGTGTCGTGAAGATCGGAGAGCACATCCCACCAGAGCTCCATGCCGGACCACAGCTCCCAGATCGGATGTTCGGGATACCTCACCCTCCAGAAATAGAGGGCATCGGAAGCGGCGCGGTTATCCAGATTGTAGAGGTGGTCGATAGCCACGACAGCATCCTCATTAAAACGCTCATCACGGATCAGTTCAACCGTCTGTGCCCGGGAGAGCTGCGGAAGAAGGGCAAAGCAGAGAATGCAGATCACAACAAACAGCGGACGCACCCGGCCACGAGAACGTGTGCAGACAGAAAACGGCTTCCTCATTCGCATCAGACTCCTCCAGAATTGAGAGTGGTTCAGGATCAGGGTATGCGGCCGCCGCCTCCATTCAGAGCCTCTTCTGCCGGAGCCGGTGTCCGCTTCCCTTGTGAAACGGACAGACTCTCTCCAAGGTATACAGAGACCCTTCAGATCTTAAAACTTTTACAATCCACCCCCTGCAAAAGAGAGTGGATGTCACGGCCTAATCCTCATCCTGATTGAAATCGAGAGGCTCCAGCTTCACCAGTTTTCGGAGATGATTCACCTCTTTGTTCTTCAGGTATCGCCAGCGGCCCACACGCAGATCCTTGTCGTTGAGCCCCCCATACCTGATCCTTTTCAGTTTGATGACCTCCGCTCCCAGGTGTCCTATCATCCTTCGGACCAGATGATTCCGCCCTTCGTGAATGGTGATGGTGATGACCCGGGGGTCCAGAGGATCCATTTTAACGGAGGATGGTTTCACCGGCCCGTCTTCCAGGGTAATTCCCTCTTTCAGACTGCTGATTTCATCCTCCCCCAGTACCCTGTCTGAAGTCACCTCATACGTTTTCTTCACCTTATAACTCGGGTGCATCAGGCGGTGGGCAAGATCTCCGTCGTTTGTGAGCAGCAGCAGGCCCATCGTATTTCTGTCCAGCCGCCCTACAGGATAGACCCTGTGGCCGGTCGCATTTTCCACGACATCCAGCACGGTTTTCCGATCCTTCTCATCATCCGTTGTGCTGATGGTATCTTTATCCTTGTTCAGCAGAATATAGATAAACGGTTCCAGTGAGATGTGCTGCCCTTCGACGGTCACCTTGTCCCCGGGCCGGACTTTAACGCCCAGTTCAGTCACTTTCTTTCCGTTGACGTTCACCTTCCCCGCGGCGATATAGTCGTCTGCATCTCTACGGGAGCAGAAACCGGCATGAGCGATATATTTATTCAGTCGTATCTCCTCTTCCAGATACTCCCTCTGGGGAACCCTGTCTGGCAGGCCGCTCGAAGCTGAACGCCCACGGGCATTTTTATACCCTCTGGCGGGGCGCTTCGGCCTCCGCCGTAAACCTGACGAGTCTCCGTGTTCAGAGTCTGAACGCCGGGCCCCTCTGCCCTGGCCCGGTCTGCCGGAAGGGGCACTGCCTGAAGGGCTACTATCTTTCCATCTGCCGCTTCGGCCCGTTTTAGAGCTTCCCCGCGAGCTCCCTCCGCGGTCCGGCCGATCCTCACGGCGAAACCCTCCGCCCTGCCCCGTCGTCCTGGCGCCGGCTCCTTCTGAAGAACCGCTGTCTCTTACCCTGCCGCCCCGTTCGGAGCTGTCAGCCCGTCCCGATCTGCCCGACTTGCGGAACCCTCTTCGCACGTATCTCTCCTGATCGGGTTTCTGGCCCTCAGAAGAGCCGGGCCGGCTGGATTTCCGCGGCCGTTGTGGACTCTTTCTTTTTTCCGGTTGGTCACCGGAACTGTTTTGACTGTCATTCATAAGTAGAAAATTCTTTATTAACCATCTTGTTTAATAGGCGGGCCGTCTCCGTACCCGCTCTCCGCCCTGTTCAGGTGAATGCCATCACCGTCATTCTCATTGTTACATGGCTCCCGGGGTGCGGAGATCGGAAGCCGGAGGCGGGAAACCTGTTTAATTGTCAGATTCCGGGCGCTGCCGCTTTGCGGGGTTTGGCGGAACCGGATCCACGCCGAAGGTGCCCCAGGGGTGGCACTTGCCTATCCGTTTCAAGCCGAGCCAGACCCCCCGGATCACCCCCCACTCCACGATCGCTTCCGCCATATAGCGGGAACAGGTGGGGTGGTGGCGGCAGCTCTGGCCGAGAAGCGGAGAGAGTGTAATCTGATATAATCGTATTAGTTTTAATAAGATCCAGCTTGTTGCAATCGATATGGCGTTAACTATCGATCTCAAACGTGGTTCCCCCTTTCCCATCTTTCAGCAGGACTCCCATGCTGGCCAGATCGTCCCGGATTTTATCGGATGTTTCAAAATCCTTGTTCTCCCGGGCTGTCTTCCGGATATCAATCAGCAGCTCGATCAGCTCCCCGGTCAGGGCGCTGTCGCTGGTTTCCGGTTTCTTCAGGCCGAGTATGTCAAACACAAACTCCTTAAATGTTCTCTTCATCTTGAAGAAGATATCCAGAGAGACCTCCTCTTTTGCAATCTGGCCGTTGGTCAGCGCATTGATTTTGGAGGAGAGTTCAAAAAGTTGCGCCAGCACCTGGGCTGTGTTAAAATCGTCGTTCATCGATTGAAAACAGGCTGAAATCGCATCTGCGATCGGCCCGTCCTGAGAACCTTCCGCCTTGGAAAATCCCTCTTCACCGATCTTTTCAAGAAGATCGGCTGCAGTCATCAGACGTGCCAGGCCTCTTTCAGCCGCTTCCAGAGCATCATTGGAGAAATCGATGGTACTTCTGTAGTGGGACTGTAAAATGAGAAATCGGATCACCATCGGGCTATACCCTTTTTTGAGCTTGTCGTGATCACCTTCAAAAAGCTCCTCCAGGTTGATAAAATTCCCGGCAGATTTGCTCATCTTTGCCCCGTCGATCGTCACCATGTTGTTGTGGATCCAGTAGTTCACCGGCTGCTGGCCGAATGCGCCTCTGTTCTGGGCAATCTCCGCTTCGTGATGGGGAAACTGAAGATCCATTCCCCCGCCATGAATATCAAAACGTTCACCCAGATATTTGGTGCTCATGGTGGTGCACTCCAGGTGCCATCCCGGATACCCTTCTCCCCAGGGGGAGCTCCATCGCATGATATGCTCATCCGACGCTTTTTTCCAGAGAGCAAAATCGTGAGGGCTCTTCTTCTCATCCATTCCTTCGGTATCCCGGCTTCCCGCCTGCAGCTCTTCAAGCACCTTGCCGGAGAGCTCCCCGTAGGGATAATCTTCCCTGTACGCTTCCAGGTCAAAATAGATATTTCCATTCACAACGTAGGCGTACCCGTTCTCCAGAATCTTTTGGATCAGCTCAATCTGCTCGATAATGTGGCCCGTAGCGGTTGGCTCAATATCGGGCCGCAGGCAGTTCAGAGCATCCATCCCTTTGTGATAGCTTACCGTATATCGCTGTGCAATCTCCATCGGCTCCACCTTCTCGAGCCGCGCTTTCTTCAAAATTTTATCCTCCCCCTCTTCGGTCACCTCCTCTTCCAGGTGCCCCACATCGGTAATGTTCCGGACATAGCGCACCTTGTATCCCAGATAGTTGAGATAACGGTAGATCACATCAAAAGTAATGGCCGCGCGGGCATGGCCCAGATGAGGGTCCCCGTAGACCGTCGGCCCGCAGACATACATTCCTGTAAAAGGTGGATTGATGGGTACAAATTTCTCTTTTTTTCTGGATAGGCTGTTATAGATATACAGATCTGAATCAACAATTTTTTTCATGAACGCTGCAAAATTTAGCTTACATCTCTGTTTTTGCGTGAATATAATCGATAAATCGCTGCTGCACCTCTTTCTCTCTGAAGACGCCGCCATACTTGGTGGTTACGGTGCTGCTGGCCTTATCCTTGATGCCCCGGATCGACACGCAGAGGTGTTTGGCTTCGATCAGAACAGCGACATCCTCGGTCTCCAGCGATTTTTTAAGTTCATCTGCAATTTGAAGAGTCAGACGCTCCTGCACCTGAGGGCGGCTGGAGTAGTAATCCACAATTCGGTTGATTTTCGAGAGGCCGATGACCTGCCCGGAGCTAACATAGGCGACATGGGCTTTCCCCAGGAAAGGCAGAAAATGATGCTCACAAAAAGAGGATACGTTGATATTTTTCTCAACAACCATATCCCTGTAATCGTAATTATTCTCAAATTTTCTGGCAACCGGTTTGTTTTTCGGATTGAGGCCTCCGAAGATCTCCTTGACATACATTTTAGCTACCCTGTGCGGCGTGCCTTTCAGGCTGTGATCACTCAGGTCCAATCCCAGCGTCTCCATGATGGCCGCATAATGTTTCTCGATCAGAACTATTTTCTCCTCATCACTCAGATCAAATGCATCTTTTCTAAGCGGAGTGAGCGGGGACGTTGCGATATGGTTATCACCGATCTCATCGGTTATTGACGGTTCGGTGCCTCCCTGTTCTGCGTGATATTTATTCTTGCTCATTTAATATTAAATTCAGGTGGTATCAATTACATTTTAAGCTTATTAAAATACGGTTTCCCCTGTCAATTTCATAATGTGGATACCCGGACAGATAAATGATAAATGGGGATTCCCTCCTCTCCGGGCCGGATCTGGCGGGATGGCTGAAAAGAGGCCGGGCCTCCCCCTGGTTCCCGTAGTGTATTGATGGCGGCAACCGCTGCAGCGGAGACACTCTGGATGCGGCTGCAGTTCGGCTCTTCCGGGTCGTCACGGCCTCCATCTCACGGCGGCCAGAGCTTTTCGGAATCCTCCCGGAATAGCTGCCCCCATCCCCTCCGGGAGATAATATTCGCTGATACAGGTTTTTTTACCTTTTTTTTCGTTTATTGTCTGAAGGGAACCCAGCAACCTGCTCCTATGTAGATCTAACAACTGCACGCTTCTGTGCATTGTGCCCTTTCAACACCTGTACTCAGATGAACTATAGACGCCTCATATCCTTATTAGCGGAGCGATCCGGAAAGACGCAGCGTGCATCCAGAAAGGAGATTGCACTGTTCGTCTCTGCGATTAAGGAGGTTCTGGCTGCCGGAAAAAGAGTCACTATTCCACGCCTGGGTACTTTCGGTACGACGGCCGAAGAGGCCCGTTCCCCTAAACCTGCCTCTACAGAGCCGGAGAAGAAGCCCGCCGTTGTGCGCCGGGTGGAGTTTACTCCCTCCTCCGTGCTGCTGAAAAACCTGAACGAAGCGGGGCCGGGTGATGAGTGAAAAAATTACCTTCAAAGAGCTGGTAGAACAGATTTCCCGTCAATCCAGGCAGAGCCGGAGTTCTACAACCCATTTCATTCATGAACTGGTCAGAATTATTGAAAAGGGCCTGAAGGAGTCGGGATCGGTATCGATCTCCGGCTTTGGGAAGTTCGAGCTCCTCCAATCGGAGCCCCGGCAGCAGGCGCACCCCGTGACCGGTGAGATGATCACCGTGGCAGGCCGGAAGAGAGTGGTTTTCAAACCAACCAAAGAGTTTCGTGAAGGTGTGAATCACCCCTTTGCAGGCGTTGCAGGCCGTGTGCTGGAAAAGGCAGCTGATCTGCTGGATGCTGAGGAGACCGGTTTGCTGCAAGAGGAGGCCGCTGAGGCTTCAGAACCTTCCTCCGCTTCTGCTGATGAGTCCATGAGCCGGGAAAAGAGCAGTGAAAAGAGCGGCGAGGAGAACAGGGATTCCCTGGACGGCCTTCTGATTGAACATGACAATCCGCGTTTTACGCCCTCCCCATCGGAAAAGAAAGTTTCGGAAACAGCAGAAGCGGGCAGCGTTAAGCCCCCCCTTGTTGAAGAGCCCCGCCCCGTGGAATCAGCACCTGCAACAACCGGCAGAAAAGAACCGGTGATCCGGCTCGGGTATGACGAAGAACCGGACAAAAAAGACTCCGGAAACACGCCTTCCCGGGGAGGCACCCCGGCCGCTGCAGCCGGATTGCACACTCCCGAAGAGCAGACCCTGGCAAACGAAGTGCAAAAATCGGGTTCTCTCAACTGGACCTATACAGCCGCTGTCATCATCGCCCTGCTGATCTTCATCATTCTTTTTATCATGTATCAGCAAAACAGGGAGGCTTCGGAGAGCGTGACAGAGCGCCTGCCCGATACACAGAACCAAGTTGAACAGGCCGAAACCCTACCGCCCTCTTCCGATGCTGCCTTACCGCAAAACGGGACTTCCAGCAAAGGTACGTCGGCCGGAGAATCGGAAACCGGAGCAGCCGCAACTGGCGGCCCGGGAGTTCAGGGAAGCGGGATATCCGCCTCCGGGGCAGGATCGGCAGATGCCGGGAGCACCCACGAAGGGAGTTCGGCCGCAACCGGTACCACTGCCGGCCAGGGGGCAGATACACAAGCGGCTTCGCCAGCCACCACAGGCACCACACAGAGCGAGTTTGAAACAGTTAATTTTACAGTGGAGCCGGGCCAATCCTTATGGACCATTGCAGACACACAACTTGGCAATCCCTACCTCTGGCCCGTCCTTTACTACCTGAATCAGCACAAGTTGGAGAATCCCAATTACCTGCCTGCTGATGCAGACATCCTTTTACCGACCATTTCAGATCCTGAGAATCTGAATGAATTTGAGAGAGAACAGGTCGCACAGGGTTATTTCAAACTGTACGAATGGAATGTACAATTTAACCCCGAAGAGGCGCGCTATTTTTTATGGGCCGTCGGGGTTTTCTCACCCAGCCTATTAGACCAACCGCCTTCGGATGTCATCCGGGAAGATCTGGATTTCGCCCGAAACCGGTAATCACCAACGAAATAGAACAACAACCTTACGGAGATTGATATGATACGCCATATCGTTATGTGGAAGTTAAAAGACAATGCAGAAGGAGCCGACAAGCAGAAGAATGCTGAAAAGCTGAAAATGATTCTGGAGGGCCTCCCCACGACCATTAAAGACATCAAAGCAGTTGAGGTGGGGATTCAGATCAATCCGGATGATCCCGATGCCCTGGATGTGGTCCTCATCAGCGATTTTGAAACCGAACTCGATTTCAAGATGTACACACGCCACGCCTCTCATCAGCGGGCGCTCAGCATCATTCATAAACTGGCGGAAAAGCGGTTTTATGTAGACTACATCGTGGATCGTTAAGGGAGATGTTGTGCATATGCTAAGGGTTCCCGGTGATGCAGCCGGGAAATCGTAAAAGCTGAACAGATGCCATGAAGTGTAACCGGATCCGAGATGAAGAAAGATAAACCGCCCCGAACACCCGCAGAGGATGCGAACCATGACGAAGGCAGAGCTGGCGATGACGCTGTCGAGCTGGAGATCAACGGGGTGCTGGATCTCCATGCCTTCCATCCGAAAGATCTCTCCACGCTCATTGATGAGTATATCCGGGCTTGCCTGGAAAAAGAGATCTATGAAGTTCGCTTTATCCATGGAAAGGGAAAGGGCCATCTCCGCAGGGGAGTCCATGCCCTGCTGGAGCGAAACCCCTATGTGACCGAATATCAGCTTGCCAATGAATCGGGAGGCGGCTGGGGCGCCACCATTGCCAATCTGAACCCTGAGCCTCAGGAACCCCTCCCCGATCCGGAAGTATGAAGGGCAGGTATCGATGCACTTTATATGCAACATCCATGCTCTTTAATTTCCTGGCCTGAAGAGCCGGGTTGCAATAAAATCCGATATGAAACGTGAATAGTGACCGGCCGTCTCACTCGCCGGTGCCGGGCCAGCAACCCGTTGACACAGTAAATCAAACGGCCAAAATCACGATAACCC
>CALKWT010000066.1 GCA_938003885.1 uncultured Balneolaceae bacterium
GCCATTTCCATTGCCCTCTGAATTTCAGAGGTTGTGGCGATGAAAAATTTGTCGGGCAGGGCTTCACCGGTTGCAGGATTGAAAGCCTGTAGAAAATTGCTGTTTTCTTTGGATCTGGTATTTCCCAGAAAGTTTGCACCTTCTATCATAGGCTGGTAAAGTTTTAAGATGATAAGTTATAGAACTGCTTTCTGTCTCTGGTGTGATTCTAGAATTTCCAGGACGGTTTCGTGAGAATCCAATGCATTCTGTATGACCGACAGTACATGTTCTCTCTCTTCTCCGATGAGCGGGAGGCGGGGTTTCCGTACATGCTCTGTACCGAGCCCTACCGCCTGTTCTGCAAGCTTGATATTCTGAACAAGCTTGGGAGTAATATCCAACTCCAGAAGCGGCATGAACCAGCGGTAGATCGTGAGCGCATCCTGAAGATTATTCTCCTTCACCATTTCATAAATGGCTACCGTTTCTCTTGGAAAGGCACATACCAGCCCTGCTACCCAGCCCGAAGCACCCAAAACCATCGCTTCCAGAGCCAGGGTATCTACTCCGCACAATATTTTAAAACGATCTCCGAATCTGTTAATCATACGGGTGATGTTCATAATATCCCGGGTAGACTCTTTAACAGCCTCAATATTTTCATGAACTAAAAGCTCTTCAAACATATCCAGTGATACCTGAATCCCGTAATCCACAGGATTGTTATAGATCATGATCGGCAGGGAGGTGGATTCTGCAATCTCTTTAAAATAGTGAACTGTTTCCCTGTCATCCGCTTTGTATCGCATCGGGGGAAGCAGCATCAGTCCGGAGGCTCCCATCTCTTCAGCCTGGCTGGCCGACTCAATCGCTTCGGCTGTTGTCTGCTCGGCTACATTCATGATCACGGGGAGCTTGTGATCAACGAAATCCAGAGTTTTAGCAACAAGATCGAGCTTCTCATCGTTTTTTAACGTACTCGCTTCACCGAGAGTGCCACCCAGGATAAAGCCATGAACACCTGCCTGAACCTGGGCCTCAATATTTTTCTTATACGTGTCGAGGTCAAGAGAACCGTCTTCATTAAATTTTGTAGTTATGGCAGGGTAAACTCCATTCCAGTCAACTTTCATATCGCATTTCGTTTAAGTGCCGTACAGGTCGTGTGTCTCAATGAACCAATATTCATGAGAAGGCACAGTTAGTAATTGATGTTTGGTGTAGTCACAGAGACAGCAGATCTGAGACCTCTCTCTACTGCTGCGTGGTGATGAATCCGGAGCTCAGAGAAGCGGCCTGATTCGATAACTTCGCTGTAGTAACAATCTCTATAGCGAGCCCATTTGCGAACCAATTTACATTCCGGTTGGTAATAAAGTGTGTACTTTTTTGATCAGTTCAACCATTCATTTATTCTCTTTATCGGCTTACAGATAGATCTGCACTATATAATAGCAACCCTTTTCTTATGTGAGAGTGGGGGAGATGAAAGAGGAAGGGCGGAGTGGGAAACCGGCAGGTTCTGTCATCCTGAAACGGAAATAAGCACGCCTGTCCCTCTTCCGTACCGGGTCTTCACTCAGAGAAGCCTGTCCGGCACATACTGGCTTCTTCCCTTTAGTGAGCAATTCTTGTTCAAAAGCAATACTATTTTAGGAAAGTGATACGAAGTTGTTTTGATTTTGATCGGTTTCTGCCATTTTACAGCAAAATAATGGAAGGTTTTGAGAAGTAGGCACTTCTCAAAACCCTCTGTTTACATTACAGTAACACAAAACATGAGGAACAATGAATGACAAATCGATATTTTTCAGACTCCCAAAAACAGGGAAAGAAGGGTTTTTAGTTGAAAACGACAGGATGCCGTTTTTCTATGATAAGCTTCATTATCATCCTGAGCTGCAACTCAAATATATTGTTGAAGGATCAGGGGATCTGTTCGTAGGCGATACCTTCATCCAATTTGAAGCCGGGGATCTCTTTCTGATCGGATCAAATCAGTCCCACGTCTTTAAAAGCGATTCCAGGTACTATGATCCTGCCTCCGGACTTAATTCACACTCCGTCTCAATTTTTTTCCACAGAGAGTCACTCGGGAAAGGCTTTTTTAATATCGATGAAGTTTCTGAAATTCGAAAACTGATTGAGCGTTCCGGCCGGGGTTTGAAATTCAGTAAAAGTACCTCTGAAGAGATTGGAGAGAGGATGCTGGAAGTCACCAAAACTCATGAATTCGAGAGGTTCATACGAATCTTGCAGATCTTTTACGATCTGGCGGTTTCGAAAGTTTATAAATACCTCGCGTCGATTAATACCTATACACCGCTGACCGATCATGAGAGTGAGAAGATTAACGAAGTTATCAATTACATCCTTCAAAACTACAAGAAAGAGATTATGCTGGAGGATGTAGCCCGTATTGCGAATTATAGTCAGGCTGCATTTTGTCATTTTTTCAAGCAGCACACGCGTAAAACATTCGTTCAGTTTCTGATAGAGGTACGGATATCCAAGGCGTGTAAGCTGCTCAGAAATACAGATATGAATGTCTCCCAGATCTGCTACGACTGCGGATTTAACAACGTGTCGAACTTTAACAGGCAGTTCAAGAAAAGTACAGGCCTTTCTCCAACGGCATACATTAAAAAGTACAAGCACCGGTTAGAGATGGAAATGGAATACTGACCGCCCTGCAGGAGGCTTTCAGAAAAATGGTCATGTTTTTAATAAAAATTCGGTTGCAGCGGGGGGCATTCCTGAATATCTAGAGAGTATTTCACATACAGGGGCTAGATCTAAGTGGGAGAGGTGCAGGGAACTGCCGTTTTACCGATCCATGCCGATATCATTTATAAGTTAACTCAGAACATCAGATACTACATGCTTCGAACATCCCTTTTCATTCTTACTCTGCTACTTCCCGCATCCGTCTTGGGCCAGGGTACCCTGGAAGATTATCACCGCTCACAGGAGATCAAAGAGGCATTCCGGGGGGCTGTTCTCCACCAGATGATCGGCCAGCCCAGCTGGATTGGTGATTCAAACCAGTTCTGGTACCGGCGGAGTGTAAGCGGAGGGTCACACTTTATCCGGGTAAATGCAGACCAGGAGATTCAGGAGCTCGCTTTTGACCATGAACGTTTGGCGGGGGTTTTATCAGAAAAGTCCGGGGAAGAGTTTACCGGAGAAACTCTCCCATTCTATACATTTGAGTATAAAGAGGATTTTAGAGAGATCGAGTTTGCATTTGAGGGAGAAAACTATCTCTGTTCACTAATCAGTTATGAGTGTGAAAGCCGTGAGGACGACCGGGAGCGTCCGTCTCATCCGACCTGGGGAGTATGGGATCACGAACGGGAACCGGTAATCCTGAGCCACAGCCGTTCTTCAAGCCTGTCTCCCGATGAAACAAAAGAGGTGCTCATAGAGAATTACAATCTGTTGATCCGGGATGTGGAATCAGGGGCTATCCTCATGAAAAGCTCTGATGGATCGGAGGGGAATTACTACGATTTCCACTCCATACAGTGGTCGCCCGATTCCAGGAATATTGCCGTGAAGAGAGTGGCACCCGGTTACGATCGGAAGATTCACTATGTGGAATCGTCGCCCGCAGAGCAGCGTCAGCCGCGGTATTTAAGCCGAACCTACATCAAACCGGGCGATCAGCTCGATGTAGAACAGCCCGTACTCTTCCGAATAGAAGAGGGGCAGCAGATCCATGTCGATAGATCGCTTTTCCCGAATGCGTATTCGCAAACCGGTTTTCGGTGGCAGAAAGACAGCCGTGGATTTACGTTTGAGTACAACGAGCGGGGGCATCAGCGCTACCGCATCATTGAAGTGGATGCACAAACCGGGGAACCCCGCATTGTGGTGAATGAGGAGCCGGAAACCTTTTTTAGCTATGCCACCTCGCTCTTTCGGAGCTATAGCGAGGATGGTGATGAAATCGTCTGGATGTCGGAGCGCGATGGCTGGCGGCACCTCTATCTCTATGACGCCCGCAGCGGGTCGGTAAAGAATCAAATTACAAGAGGCGAATGGGTGGTGAGAAATGTAGACCATGTCGATTGGGATAACCGGCAGATCTGGTTCAGTGCGGGAGGGTATTATGAGGATCAGGACCCCTATTTTATCCATCATTTCCGGATCGACTTTGATGGGGGAAACCTAACTCCGCTGACCCATGAGAACGGCACGCACTCTGTCTCGTTCTCTCCTGAACGGGAGTATTATACAGACACCTGGTCGCGGGTGGATACCCCGCCGGTGACCGTATTAAAGCGAACCTCCGATCAGTCGGTGGTGTTGGTGCTGGAAAAGGCGGATCATTCCGAGCTGGTGAGAGCCGGATGGCAGGCGCCCGAGCCGTTCTCCGCAAAAGCCAGAGATGGGGAGACCGATATTTACGGCATTATCATACGTCCGACCAATTTTGATCCCGGCCAGCGCTATCCGGTCATTGAGTATATCTACGCAGGTCCGCACGACCATTTTGTGCCCAAAAGCTTTATGGCATACAATCAGATGATGAGTCTTGCTGAAACAGGATTTATTGTGGTTCAGATTGACGGCATGGGAACTGCACAACGCTCCAAGGCATTTCATGATGTGGCGTGGAGAAACCTCGGGGATGCCGGATTTCCGGATCGGATCTTATGGCATCAAGCTGTTGCTGAAACCTACGATTGGTACGATAACAGCAAGGTAGGGATTTACGGGAGATCGGCCGGCGGACAAAGCTCACTTGGAGGGCTCCTTTTTCACCCTGAACATTACCATGTGGCTGTATCTTCGGTGGGGTGTCACGACAACCGGATGGATAAGATCTGGTGGAATGAACAGTGGATGGGGTGGCCGGTGGATGAGCACTACTCCGCGGCTTCCAATGTGGATCATGCCCATAAACTGCAGGGGAATGTGCTTTTGGTAGTAGGGGAGTTGGATACCAATGTGGATCCGGCATCGACCTATCAGGTTGCGGATGCCTTGATTAAAGCGGGAAAGGATTTCGATTTTCTTACGATTCCGGGAGCCGATCACGCATCCATCGGTATCTACGAGGAACGTAAGCGAATGGATTACTTTATCCGGCATCTTCATGGCATCACCCCGCCAAGCTGGAATCAGATCACAAACGGAGAGGTGTTTCCGTTTGATTGAAAGCTTTCTGAAAACCTCTCCTGCTGCCCCGACACCAGACCGCTTGATGGAAGAGGTTGTATAAGCAGGTATTTTGCAGGAAAATCAAACCATTAGTACAGGACAGTCTCTTTTTTGCAGGGTAAAGTTTCCTGACAGGCTGGTGACCAACCATGGACGTGAAATTACGCCAAGAAATGGAATGACAGCTCAAGCCGAAATTATTACGCAGGATATGCGGCTATTGGAAATAGTGGTAAATAATATTATAAAAGAGTTGAGGTAAAAAGATACGTAACGATTAATGTTATGAAATGAAAGTAGATTGTCTAATTGTAGGTGCGGGGTTTACAGGGAGCGTGCTGGCTGAACGCATTGCGTCTGTACTGGACAAGAAAGTATTAGTTGTTGAAAAGCGCAATCACATCGGGGGTAACGCTTATGATTATTATGATGAATTTGGTGTATTGGTTCACAAATATGGCCCGCATATTTTTCATACAAATAGTAAAAAGGTATGGCAATATTTATCGCACTTTACAAAGTGGCGACCATATTTTCATATAACTTTAGCAGTTGTGGAGGGAAATTATATACCTATACCATTTAATTTAAATACCTTACTGGCCAATTCAGCCCTTCTACGACAGTTGCATATGAGTTTCCCCAGAAACATAAACCCGGAAAAACAGAACCATATTATCCGGTACCTCGTCAAGAAAATAGGATGATTTACAGTCGTTATAAAAAAGAAACTGATAAATTAAAGGGAAGAGTAATTTTTGCAGGTCGTTTGGCAGACTACAGCTATTATAATATGGATCAGGCTGTGGCTCGTGCTCTTTCTGTTTTTGAAAAAGAAATTATATGAATAAGACTTATTGATAATTAAACATATAGATGTGCTAAAAAATGAATTCAAAAAAATATAGTCTTGGCTGCCGATAATATTCTCAATGCCTCTTTATGTAACTACATATTCAATTATAAAGAATATAGGAAAGGATTACTCAGCTCACTTTTATGTACTGGTTGGTGGATTAGTCACTACTAAACCTACACAAGAAGACCTTTATTTTCTACTCTAAAGACACACTTTTTGGGGAAGTATCGCTCGATAATCAACTAGTGAACGCTCTAGCGGAATCCCGAATGTTGTACTGGAAACTATGCATAAGAAACAGCTGATATCTTCTATTTTAATTGCCTCTGTCATCATTGTACTCTTGTGGTTGTTCTTCAGCAGAGGAGCAGAGACGGAGAGCCAGCCAGCACCCGTCATGTCAACCGATATGGAGCACCGGGGCGAACAGTTGGCAAGACGTTACTGCGTCTCCTGCCATGCGTTTCCGGAGCCGGACCTGCTGGATAAGGTAACGTGGCAGGAGCAGACACTCCCCTCCATGGGGCCTCATCTGGGCATCTTCGAATTCGCGGGGCAAACCTATCCGTTAGATGTTACCGACGGCCTGCCGGAAAATTTCTACCCCGAAACGGCTCTGATTGATTCTGTTGAGTGGCAAATCATCCTGGACTACTATTCCAAGATGGCACCGGTGGAGCTTTCATTTCAAACAGGCCAGCCATCCATCGAAATAGAGGATGCTATTTTTGAGCCCCGAAGGCCGGACTATCGCCCGGAAGTTCACCCAATGGCAAGCGCCGTAAAGTTTGATCCGGGAAACGGAGTGATCTACTTGGCTGACGGTAACCTGCAGCGTATTCTTGTTTACAACCGGGATCTCACAGTGGAAGCGTCGCTACCCACACCCGGGCCAGTATCGGATATCCTCTTCACCAATGATGCGGGCCAGAAAGGGATAAGAGAGATGATCCTTACGTTTATCGGGGATATTTCACCCTCAGAGCGGAAAGAGGGCTCGATCGTCCGGGCATGGTACGATCCGTCAGCTAAACGGGGAGAAATCCACGACACGATCATCGATAACATCGGCCGCCCTGTGGAGGCGCTCCTGGCCGATCTGGATGGCGACGGAATTGACGATCTCCTTATCAGTGAGTTCGGCCACCGGACAGGCTCAGTTTTTTGGCTGAAAGGAGATGAACAGGGGTTTGACAAAGAGAAGCAGATCCTGACAAACTCAGCCGGATGCCTTCAGGCACACGTTACAGACATCACGGGGAGCGGACTTCCGGATATCCTGGCCCTCTGCTCTCAGCTGGATCAGGCGCTCTATCTTTTTGAAAATAGGGGGGGAGGGAACTTTCGGCAATCCACCCTGCTTCAGTTTCCGGTGACCGCCGGTTCGAGCTCCTTTGAACTGGCCGATATGAACGGTGACGGACACCCCGATATCCTCTACACCAGCGGCGACAATGCCGACTACTCCCTCACCTACAAACCGTACCATGGCGTCTACCTCTATTTGAATGACGGAGAAAACAACTTTCACGAGAAGTGGTTTTATCATGTGAACGGTGCCTACAGTGTGAAAGCCAGAGATTTTACAGGTAACGGAGACCACGATATCGCCCTGATCTCCTTTTTTGCCGATTATACACAAAAGCCGCAGGAAGGTTTTTTGTTTTTCCAAAACGAAGGAGACCTTACATTTACACCCCGGCATCCTCAAATGGCCTCTTTTGGACGATGGATCGCTATGGATGTAGCAGACTGGACCGGCAATTCTGTTGATGATATCGTCCTCGCAAACTTCTCGATGGGGCCAACCCGGCTTCACCCCAGAGTAGAGCAGATTATCACACAGAGCCCGCACCTTCTGGTTCTTGAAAACAACCTCACCCAACAAAAAGAATCCCCTTAAACCGATAGTAATTTAGAAATGACAGGGTCGCACAGGTTCTATCCACTCATCGCTATTATTTTATTTGGCGCTCTTTTTTATGCTTGTGGTTCTTCTTCACAGGAGCAGATCGAATTGGAGTGGCAGGAGGGAACCGGCTATCGGTACGCGGAGCTTCCGGTTGAGAGGAGTGGGGAGTTCGGGTTTGAGCAAATCCCTTCGTCCTATAGTAAGGTGGATCTCATCAATAGCCTTCCGGAAGAGTTGATGAACGAAAACCGGGTCCTGATGAATGGGTCGGGAGTGGCAGCCGGAGATATTGATGGGGACGGCCTTCCTGATCTCTACTTTACCAGGATCGACGGGCCGAACAGACTCTATAAAAATTTGGGCGCGTTTCAATTTGAGGAGATCCCGATTGAAGAGCTCGAATTAAATGATCTGCGCTCTACAGGTGCAGTGTTTGGCGATGTGGATGGCGATGGGCATCTCGACTTGCTGGTCACCGCTGTAAGTGGAGAAAATGTTCTTTTCCTGAATGACGGGAGGGGCGGGTTTACCCGGCAGGAAGAGAGTGGCTTGCAGCCTGCACTTGGAAGTATGACGATGGCGCTTGCGGATGTGACCGGCAACGGATATCCGGATCTATATGTCGTGAATTACAGAGAGACGAACGTCAT
>CALKWT010000067.1 GCA_938003885.1 uncultured Balneolaceae bacterium
AGGCCTTCACTACTGGTGGCCAAAATTCTTTGGTACCCTTTATAGCGAAATTCTGGCAAAGATTGCATGCGGACTTATGTTTATAGGCTTTAACATGACGTTCCTTCCGCAGTTTATCATGGGGTCACAGGGAATGCCACGACGATACTTCAACTATATCGAACAGTTCCAGCCCTTTCACCAGCTCTCGACGATTGGTGCCTACATTATGCTGATTGCCTTCCTGATGATGGCAGGCTATTTCCTGCACTCTATTCTGAGAGGTAAGAAGAGTGTTACCAACCCGTGGAAAAGCCGTGCAATGGAATGGCAAACAACCACACCTCCACCTATGCATAACTTCCATCATACCCCGGTTATTATCAACGGTCCCTACGACTACCATAAACCCATGTCTGAATTTCAGCTTGGAATTGCAACCCCCGGTGACGGACACCCGATCGGTGCATCGGTGGACGAAACAGGAAAAGAAAAAGCATAAACATATTATTCTGAACTATGTCTCAAACCGCTGTCACACCTAAAAGAACCGATCACATCCATCACCATTTTGTGGACGGAGAGCAACAGTTTGATGCCTCCAAAATGGGAATGTGGATATTTCTTGCCACTGAAACACTCATGTTCGGTGGCTTGTTTGCAGCCTATATTATCTACCGGGCCTGGTATCCTGAACTTTATCTGGAAGCTTCACAAGAATTGGATGCCTTCTGGGGAACTGTTAACACCGTAGTTCTGATTGGAAGTTCATTAACCGTTGCCATGGCCATCCGGTCGGCTCAACTGAACCAGCTTAAAGGCATTGTATACAATCTCTATATTACGATTGGACTTGCATTAACCTTTATGGTGATCAAATATTTTGAGTATGCTCATAAAATTGAGAAAGGCATTCGGCCCGGGCAATATTACACTTACCAGGGCCTGGAACATGAAAAGGCCAATGTTTTCTTCAGCATATATTATATGATGACCGGTCTTCACGGAATCCACATTATTATCGGTATCGGGCTGATGATCTGGCTTCTGGTTAAAGCAAAACGGAAAGTGTTTCACAGTGATTACTATACACCTATCGAGGTTGTAGGGTTGTATTGGCACCTGGTAGACATTATCTGGATTTTCCTCTTCCCACTCTTATATCTGATCGACTAAACCCAATTATACAATGAGTACACACCGCATTTCATCCGCCAAATTCTTATGGGGAATCGCCGGCGCCCTGTTATTCTTAACATTCCTGACAGTCGCTGTTACCTGGTTTTATATTCCCGAACCCTGGAACGTGATCGTTGCCATTCTCATTGCTACCGTCAAGGCTACACTTGTTGGTGCTTTTTTCATGAACCTCTACTGGGATTCTAAATTCAATCTCCTGGTTCTGTTGACAGCGTTTGCCTTCCTGGCACTGCTGATCCTGATCACGATGACGGATACCCTCTATCGAGTGGACCCTGTCCCCTCATTTTAGCAGGTCACATCCGTCCGGCTATCTTCCTAAGGTGAAGGTTCAAGCCAATGGACAGTCAGTATGTTGAAGCAGAAATAGCTTATTAGCTATCTTTCTGATCTTTGCCATTGCTTTTTTAATCATTTAAACAACCTGAAGCCGGTTTCTGAAGAGACCGGCTTTTTTTGTTTACCGGAACCTGCTACATTGCACAGAAACAGTAATTAACTCAGCCTCTTATGGTAACATCCGATGCTACGCGATTTGCAAATTTCATCCTTCACCCTGTCGAAACGGGACGCTTTCTTCTGGACGGGGGTGCAATGTTCGGAGTGGTTCCAAAAACTCTCTGGAGCAGGCATCTTCAACCGGATGAGAGCAACAGGATTCCCATGGCGATGAGAAGCCTGCTTATTAAATCGGAAACAACGGGACGAATCTATCTGGTGGATAACGGTAGTGGAGATAAGTTCAGTGAAAAAATGCAGTCCATTCTGGGGCTGGATTATCAACACAGCAGCCTGCCTGACTCCCTTGACAGAGTGGGTGTACAAGCAGATGAGATTACAGATCTCATCTTTACTCACCTCCATTTCGACCACTGTGGTGGAACCACCTCCTACAATGCTTCCAATGAATTGACAGAGAACTTTCCCAATGCTACCTATCACGTTCATGAGATGCACTGGGAAACAGCACTGCACCCGAATGCACGGGAGAAGGCGAGTTTCTACAAGGAGAATATCGATCCGATCCTGTTGAGCGGTCGTCTGAATCTGACATATGACTCCTATCAGTTTGAAGAGAACCTGACAATACGTGTTGTAAACGGCCATACGTCAGGACAGCAGCTGCCCGTGTTAACCTCAGGAGACAAAACACTTATTTTTATAGCAGACCTCATCCCCACTTTCGCACACATCCCGTTGCCATGGATCATGGGGTATGATATGCAGCCTCTTGTCACACTGGAAGAGAAAGAGACTCTATTGTCCGAGGCGGTTGAAAACCAATATTATCTTTTTATGCAGCACGATGCAGATCATGAAGTTGTAACAGTAAAAAATGTAGATGGAAAGTATCAAGCTGATCAGTTTCTACTGCTAAATGATATCTCAGAATAATACCCTGAATCCATAACAGGTTCGCAATCAGATGTCTGAATAATGAAGCGTGAAGTAAAGGGAATACCAGAACTGGAATCATTTATCTCGCTGATACACCGGTTCCACAAACAGGTCATTCGCAAGGAGGCCCTGAAACCGCTTTTTCTCGGATTGATCATCCTTTTTTTCTCATTCTCCGTACTCCTGATTCTGGAACTGTTTTTCTACCTGCCGGCGGCTTTACGCTCCCTCTTCTGGCTGGCAGCGGCCATTGGGGCGATGGTTGCCGGGATCGGTTCTGCCAGACGCATCTCCCCTCCCCTGTTTCGTCCATTCTACGAAGATATTCTCAGTACAACAGGTCAGGAGAAGCTTCTCAATGCCGTGGATCTTCATGTAAGTACCAGAGAGAAAACTGCATTTACGGGAATTGCCATTCGGGAAAATATCGCCACTGTCGATTTAGCTAAGGCGGAATCACAGGTGGAGGATTACCTGAAGAATCATGAGCGAAACCGTCTGTTTAATCGATTGGCAGGAGCACTTGCAGTTGCACTTATATTCGCGGGACTGTTATCACTACTCTTTCCCGGAACAGCAGGCCGCGTCGTCACTTTTTGGAAAGAGTATGTTCAGCCTAATCCGTATCACTATCTTGTGACACCCGGGGATACGACTGCCGTTCACGGGTCTGTACTTCAGGCAGAGATCACCTTCCCCTCCCCCCCCTACCCGGATCAGCTGGCCATTCACTTCAAGACAGATGTGGAAAATAATTTCCGTATGAGAAACCTGGTGAATAGAGGAAGCCGGACATATACCACCCGGGAACTGGAATTGAGCAACAATCTGCAATACTATTTTGAGATGGACGGTTTTGCAAGTGATACATTTTACGTAGACGTACAGCAACAACCGGGATTTGAACGTCTGGTAACTTCCGTTATCCCCCCCAGGTATACAGGTTTGCCTGAAACCCGTCTTATCTACCCCTCCACAGAGTTGTCATTTTACCCCGGATCTACGATCAGATCAGAAGCCGTTCCAAGCAAGAGTGTAGACTTTATACGGGCAGAGTTTGTATCAGGAAACGATCCCATCACTCTCACACAAGATGAAGAGCAGGAAGCAGTTTATCAGATGGAATTCATCCCGCTTCAGTCGGATACCCTCCGATACGTTATTTCGGACAGAGAAGGACTTTTTAGCAGCAATCCCTACCGCACGACCCTGAACATGAGGGAGGACATGCCGCCCGTCGTGGTCATTACTGAACCCTCATCACATCTTCAAACAAACACACCCTCATGGGTGAACCTGCAGTACGAAGTCACAGATGACTTCGGAGTTACACGTGCCGAAATACAGTGGGAGCTCCGCAGGGCCTTTACCGAAGGAGCAGAGGCAGGATCTGTACCACTGGATACTCCTGTCAGCGGTTCATCACAACAGTTTTCGTGGAATGTCGAAGAGTTCGATCTCCGTCCCAGAGATGTTTTGACCTTCCAGATCCGGGCCTGGGACAATGATGAAATCAGCGGATATAAGCCGGGTGAATCGAGGGAGATCATGATTCAGATCCCCTCTCTGACGGAGTTTCTGGATGAACTTGACCACCAGGAAGAGCAGGTAAGTGACCATCTAAACTCGATATCGCAGCAGTTCGAAGCGATGGAACAGGATTATCAGCGATTTCTGGATCGCTTGAGACAAAATCCGGAAGGAGGTTTTGAAGAGTCTCAGATGCTTGAAAACATCAGAGAATATCAGGAAGATATCGAAGAGACTGTACGGGAGTTGCAGGAGCAGTTTGAGACACTTCGTTCGCAGATGGAGAGCAGTGATCAGATTTCTGAGGAGACGCGGAACTCCTACCGGGAACTTCAGCAACTTATGGATGAATTGGACGATCCAGAGTTGCGAAGAGCGATGGAAGAGCTGCGTCGTGCAATGGAATCCCTCTCTGCCGACCAGATTGAACAGGCGCTTCAGAATGTCAGTTTCAATGAACAGCTCTACAAGGAGAGGATTGAAAGAACGATTGAACTTTTCAAACAGCTCCAGGTTAACAGCCGTCTGGAAAATCTGGCACAGCGTTACGAGGAGATGGCTGAGAGGGTAAATCCGGAAAGTCTTCCCGAAATATCCAGATTCCGGGATGAATTGGAATCCGTTGCCGAGGATCTGAACTCGGCGGAAGAACAGCTGCGGGAACTGGATAAGAATCCACCCCAACGATCGGCCTCTCAGATCGAAAATATCAGAGAGCGGGCTGAAGAGAACCTTTCATCTATCCGGGATGAACTTCAGGATCTGCAAGAAGAGCTGGAGACGCCAGCGGATGGGGACCCCCCTCCCTCTCAAAGTACTTCGCAGAAAAGGAAGAGTCTGAGTGAGAAACTCCAACAGGATGCGCAAAATTTCCGCAGTGCAATCAGTGAAATGGGGAGCCAGCAGCTCCAGGTCAATTTGACCGCACTTCAGCGGGTTCTCTACACACTGCTGGAAATCTCAGAATTGCAGGAGCTTCTGGCAGGTAACACCCAGTTCATAAGAAGTCAAAGCCAGGGTTTTGTAGAGCTGGCACGACTCCAGGACAACCTGCGGAGACAGTTCTCTTCCGTCTCCGATACCCTCTTTCAAATATCCGCTGAACTACCCGGCGTGCCGAATCAGATCAATAAAAAGAAATTAGATGTTGAGCGGACATTGCAGGGTGCAGTGAATCAGATGTCTGACAGAAATCAGCGCGGTGCTTTGATCGCATCAAGAGAAGCGTTGGGAGGAGTGAATGATCTGGCATCCATGGTGGCATCACTCATCGACAGCCGGTTGCCCGGCTTCGCGGGCACGACCGTGCGCATCCAGACCGCCCCGGCGATGGGCGCGCGGTTCGCCCAGATGCTGCTGGAGCAGAATAATGGGGGTGGCGGGGGAATGAGTCTCCAGCAGATGGTAGATCAGCTGCAGGATATGTCGGGAGATCAGCAGCAGCTGAATCAGCAATTACAGAATATGGTGAATGATATACAGGGCGACAGGCTCACTCAGGAGCAATCGGAACGCCTGGACCAGATGGCGCGTCAGCAAAATGAAATCCGCAGACAGCTTCAGGAGCTTCGGAATGAAAGCGCACTGAGTCAGAGAGACCGGGTGTTCAGCGACCTTCAGCGGATGCTCGATGAAATGGAGGAGTCTATCATGGATTTGCGGGGTGGGGTGACCGACCCTCTGATGGTGGAGCGACAGCAGAACATACTCTCCCGCATGCTTTCTGCCAGCGAATCACTGCAGCAGCGAGGTGAGCAGGACGAAAGAGAAGGCACACCGAGCCTGGATTTCGAGCGGATTCCACCCCCTGAAATTACACTCGAAGAACTGGAACAGCAGATTCGGGCCCGCCTTCAAGATCCGGACTACACATCCTTCTCCGAGGAGTACAGAAGGATCATTGAACGATATTTTGAGGAATTAAAAAAAAGTGATATAAATTTTTAATACTTTGTCTCACCATAAACATCTATCCGATCAACAGATCGTTCTCTGCCCCGGTTGAACAACTACGAAAAAGTAAGGGGTTCAGAAAAAAGTGATACGCAACAGAGTGACTCTTTTTGATCTCCGGGCCCGATTGATTAACATTCTTACATTCAATTTTTAACCAAACATCTATGATTTCCCATCGTTTCTATAAATTAGCAGGTCTTCTCACCTTCCTGCTCTTGTGCAGGCCGGCACTTTCCACCTCCATAAATCCCGGCTCCAGTCCCGGGATACCGGATATTTCATCCATTACTACCTCGGTGACAGCCCCGGACTCTACCTCCAATGTCACCTTTTCCATAGACGGATTTGAAGTACAGCACCTCTATGACGTGCCTCTGGAGCAACAGGGATCCTGGGTATCTCTGACCACTCTTCCTGACGGCTCTTTGATCGCTTCCGATCAGGGCGGCCAGGGAAGTTATAAAATCCAAATCAGCGGGGATCCGGATCAACCTTCTGTCAGTGTATCCAAACTTGTCATGCCCATTACCGGGACTTTTGGAATGACCTGGGCTTTTGATCATCTCTACGCAAATGTTAACGGTACGGGACTTTTCAGGTTAAGAGATGAAAATGGAGATGGTGAACTGAATCTGATGGAATTTCTGGGTGGCCCCACCTATCGTGGAGAGCATGGTAACCATTCCGTACTGGCTACCCCGGATGGCGAAGGGCTTTTCTATATAGCTGGAAACCACACCCCTCCCCCTTCAAATCTGGCAAAGAGCCGCCTGTCCAACTGGGAAGAAGATCAGCTTTTGCCCAGGGAGTGGGATGCTCGGGGACACGCACGAGGTGTCCTTGCACCCGGAGGTTATTTTGCAAAAATCAAACCCGACGCAACGGAGTGGGAGATGTTCAGTATCGGATACCGGAATCAGTTTGATGCCGATCTGAATGAGCATGGAGACCTGTTCACCTACGACTCGGATATGGAGTGGGATATGGGGATGCCGTGGTACCGCCCCACACGGCTGATGCACGTGGTAAGCGGAAGTGATTTCGGCTGGCGAAGCGGAAGCGGCAAATGGCCTGATTATTATGAAGACAGCCTGCCCGCCATGCTGAATATAGGTCCGGGATCGCCCACCGGTGTGGAGTTTGGAACCGGTGCAGCCTTCCCGGAAAAATATCAGCGTGCGCTTTACGCTTTCGACTGGACGTTCGGGACAATCTATGCGGTTCACCTGGAACCGGAAGGAGGCACCTACCGGGCGGAAGCTGAAGAGTTCCTGTCGGGAAGCCCTCTTCCGGTAACAGACGGAACGATAGGATCTGACGGTGCACTTTACTTTGTAACCGGTGGCCGAAATCAGAACTCCCAGCTCTATCGTGTGGTTTACAAAGGAGATGAACCCGTCACTCCTGCGGCTCCCCGGAATCTCACTCCAGAGCATAAATTAAGACGTTCATTGGAAGTCTTTCACGGTATAGTACACCCCGAAGCTCTGGATACAGCCTGGCCCCACCTCTCCAGCTCTGACCGTTTTATCCGGCATGCTGCCAGAGTCGCTGTGGAAGCTCAGCCTGTGGAGCAGTGGGTTGATCGTGCACTTAAAGAGAAGAATCCTACGGCCAGAATTGCGGCTCTGGTAGCCCTGGCGCGCAACGGTTCTGCGGAGCACCGCTCTCCTGCTATACAGTCTACACTCGAGATTCTGAATCAGGAATTGAACGCCGAACAAAAACTGGGTTCGTTACGGGCACTCGCCCTCATCTTTATGCGGTTGGGGGATGCCACACTGGATGAACAAGCGGAGGCTGCCGACCTGTTAGCGGGGATGCTACCTGATGAAGATGCCAGAGTCAATAGTGAGTTGATACGATTGCTGGTTTATCTAAGGGATGCCCGAGTGATTGAAGACGCCCTTGTGTTAATGCAGAACGAGCAGGAGAATCAGCGGCCGGACTGGAGCATCGCACTGCTGGAACGGAATGAAGATTACGGTGGAGTGATCAGGGAGATGATTGAAAATCCGCCGCCGGTACAAGAACTGGGATATGCATTTATGCTGCGTTCGCTGCGGGATGGATGGACCATTGACCAGCGGAGAGCCTATTTTACTTTTATAAACGATGCTGCCGACAGGTTTGGCGGGCTCAGTTACTCAGGCTTTCTTGAAGATATGAGGGCAGAAGCACTCCGAAACTCCGCCCCCGAAGAGCAAGATGCGGTCGCGGACATTACCGGCATCAGCCTGGCACGTGAACTTGACTTTGAGATCTCGCCGCCATCGGGCCCGGCACGAAACTGGACTGTGGATGAAGCCATGCGTACCCTTTCAGGCCAGCTGAACCACGGAAGCAATAGGGATTTCGAACAGGGCCGAAGCGCCTTCTTCTCATCATCCTGTGCATCCTGTCACCGTTTCGATGTCTATGGTGGAAATATCGGCCCTGACTTGACCAGTGTAAGCCGGCGATTCTCCACCCGTGGCCTCATTGAAAAAATAATCCATCCCAATGT
>CALKWT010000068.1 GCA_938003885.1 uncultured Balneolaceae bacterium
ATCACAAACGACATCCCCGCATTCGATACTTTTAAAAAGGAGGGCTTTATCCGGCACCTGGTGATCCGGAACTCGTTTCATACAGACGATCTGATGGTGAACCTCGTGACGTACGAAGATCAGCCCGAAGTCATCGGGAAGCTGACAGAAAGCCTGCTTCAGGAATTTCCGCAGATCACGACGGTGGTGAATAACATAAATGACCAGCCGAATCCTACCGCTGTAGGCCGGATTGAGAAGGTACTGTACGGCCCGGGATTTATCATCGATAAAATTGGAAATCTGACGTTCAAGATCCACGCCAACACATTTTTCCAAACCAACACCCAACAGGCTGAAAAGCTCTACTCTGTTGCCAGGGAATTCTGCCGCGGGGAGTCTATTCATCATCTGATGGATCTTTACTGCGGCGTAGGGACGCTCTCGCTCTATATGGCGGATATCGTGGAGCGGGTGACCGGCGTTGAGATGGTGGAGCCAGCGATTGAGAATGCCCGTTTCAATGCCAGAGAGAATGGCATTACCAATGCGCAGTTTGTAACAGGAGATATGAAGGATACCTTTAACGATGCGTTTCTGGAGGAGTACGGGAAACCGGACTGCATTATCACCGATCCCCCGAGAGCCGGCATGCACCCTTCCGTGGTGGAGAAGTTGTATGAACTGGCAGTTAACCGCCTGGTGTATGTCAGTTGCAACCCTTCGACCATGGCAAGGGATCTGGAGGTTCTGAAATCGGTGTATGAGGTGGAGACGATCCAGCCGGTCGATATGTTTCCCCAGACCTACCATATTGAAGCTGTAGCCAAACTTACAAGAAAGTGAGTCCGGTAGATGGGCTTCAAGGGATGCGGAAAGTTGGATAGGGCACGATATACCGCGTACCGAATGGCTCCGAACGGACATAAACAGGACAGTTCACGCATGTTCCATCTCTCTGGCTCTGCACAGATCTGAAACGGCAGGCCGGGCAGCCTCCATATCGCAGGCTTCCGGGCCACCTGTTTAAAAAGTCAGGCAGCGGCACATAATCCTATGGTACCGTGCTGTAACGAATAGCAGATTTACGAAATTAAAACCACATACTACTCCGAAGCGGAATGCAGAAGCAGCATGTCATCATCATTGGAGCAGGGATCGGCGGACTCGCCTCGGCCTGCCTGCTTGCCAGATCGGGATACCGGGTAACGGTTCTGGAAAAAAACCAGACACCCGGAGGAAAGATGCAACAGTATAGCCGCGATGGCTTCCGGTTTGATACGGGGCCGTCTCTGCTAACCATGCCCTTTCTGCTTGAAAGACTCTTTGAAACGTGCAGCTTCTCCATGCATGAATACCTCACCCTTACTGAGCTCCCCCTGCTCTGCAGATATACCTACCCCGACGGCACCCGTTTTGATACCTGGCCAGATCGTCAAAAAACCAGAGAGGAGATCCGCAGAATTGCACCGGAGGATGAAGAGAACTACATCCGGTTTCTGAATTACTCTGAAGATCTCTACCGGATGACAGCCGACGCTTTCATCTTCAATCCACTCTACAGCCTGAGCGATTTTTCAGGTTTAAAATTTAGAAACCTTCTGAAAATCAATCCGTTTTTAACTGTTTCACAAAAAGTGGACAGCTATGTCACGTCTACTTATCTGAGACAGTTTTTCAAAAGGTTCTCTACCTACAACGGCTCTTCTCCGTTTCAGGCGCCGGCTACCCTGAATGTGATCCCGCACGTAGAGCTAAATCAGGGTGGCTACTACGTACACGGTGGATTGTGGAAAATTGCGGAATCCCTGCACCAGATCGCTGTGAAGATGGGAGTTCGGTTTAAATTTCAGAGCGAAGTCAGCCGGATCACGATCTCCGGCAAAACAGCCACCTCCTGTATTCTGAAGGATTCTACGGAGATAGCGTGTGATCTGATCTTTTCAAATGCAGATTCTGCAGAAACCGTTTTGAAACTGCTCCCGGCTGAAGCCGTTCCCCCTGTCGAACGGTATCGACAGCGCAGCACAGAACCCTCCTCTTCCGCCTTTGTTATCCTGGCTGCCGTCAGGAAACAGTGGCCCGTGCTGTCGCACCATAACCTCTTCTTTTCAGAGAATTATGAAGAGGAATTTGATACGATTTTTCAAAAGAAACGAATGCCGGAGGACCCGACAATCTATGTAACCAACAGTTCTGTTACGGATCCCCGCGATGCGCCATCCGGCAGCTCCAATCTCTTTATTCTGGTCAACGCCCCCTCTGTTCATGGGGAGCAGAATTGGAAGGAAATTTCAGAAAGTTACCCCCGAAAGGTGTTTGAGAAGCTGGAAAAGAGCGGGCTGTATGGCCTGCGCCAACATCTTCAATTTTACAAGATGCTGGATCCGGTTCATTTTAAAGAAACCTACCGCACGAATCAGGGCGGCATTTACGGAACCTCATCCAACCGGATCACCTCTGCCTTTATCAGGCCGCGCAATAAGTATCGCCACCTGGATAATCTCTATATGGTCGGGGGTAGTACCCATCCCGGCGGCGGTATTCCGCTGGTATTACAGTCTGCATTCAATGCGGTGCGGTTATTGCAGGAATAGGGGTTCTGAGGAGGGCGTGGATGGCTGGACACTGAATAGTACTTTTCCCAGCAAATCAACCCCGGCAAGTTGATTTGGTTCTCTGAAGCTGATGATCACTTCTCCATCGGTTGCCCGGAGCGGATCAATCTCCTTGGGCTGTTCCGGGCACGTTCCACATCGGCCTCTTCAATTCAGACAGCAGTTCTTCCAGGCCCTTCCTTCATCGCCTCCACGATCACTGGCCTCAGATCGTTTCTTCTTTTATTGGCAATTTCAATCGTCCTCTATAAAAGAAGGATCATACCCGGAAGAATGATTTCTTTACCCCGAAAATCAGGACACTGTTCTCATCTCTTCCGGATCCCATTTGACAATGGTCTGTTCATAATAACTCTGATTGCCTGCAAACGTAGGGCCCGCTGCACGCAGGCCAAAAACAGCGTCCTGAACAACCGGTGTACCGTTCCGGATGGAATCAAAAAAGTTCACAAAGTGATCATACCGCATTCCTTTGTAGTTGTCCGGATCTCTGTAAATGAACTCGCCCGGCTCCTGAAGTTTAGGATTTTCCGGATAGGCCTTCTGATACTCGGCGATGAATGCTTCCCGAATCTCCCTGGAGAAAGAGTCGATCGACATGCCGGGAGCCTCCGGCATCACATTTCTCCGGAGAACCAGCGATGACCAGCCAATGGTAATATCACCTTCTGAACCCACGATTCTGAATTGAAACTGCCCGCCATCACCGCTGACAAAGTTTGTACGAAGTGCCAGGTTAAATGCCGGATGCTGTTCGGCTTCCGGATAATCGTAAAGTCCCAGATGAATATCAGGCACATCGCGGCCATCTTTCCAATAGCGCAGCCCCCCGGTAGAATAGGCCCGGACAGGGCCGAGTGAATCTGTGATAAAGTGAAGCATGGAGAGCATGTGAACATAGAGGTCTCCGGCCTGCCCTGTTCCGTAATCACGATAATTTCTCCATCGGAAAAACCGCTTGGGATCCCAGGGCAGATCTGTAACTCCTCGCTGATAAGTTTCCCAATCGACAGTTTCGGGAGAGGCATCCGGCGGAATGGAGTATTGCCACGCACCCAGGGCGCTGTGGCGGTCAATGATCGCCTCTACAAAGTTGATCTCACCGATCTGTCCTTCCTTGATAAGCTCTTTGGCTTTGGCGCTCAGCAGGGAACTGGTGTACTGACTTCCCACCTGAAAAACAACCCCGGTCTGTTTCTGAACATCGATTACACGATGGCCCTCCTCCACTTTCTGTACCATCGGTTTTTCACAATAGACATGCTTCCCCGCATTCATCGCATCGATATTGATCTTCTCATGCCAATGATCGGTCGTGGCATTAATAATCGCATCCACATCAGAGCGGTTCAGTATCTCCCTGTAGTCAGCCGTCGTCTGAATATGATCACCAAAGAGTTCTTTCGCCCTGAGGCGCCGTCCCGAATAGAGATCGCATGCCGCGACCAGCTCAATGCCGCTCACCTGCAGGGCCGTCTGTGCATCTCCGATCCCCATCCCTCCAGTTCCGATCAGAGCCACACGGATGCGATCGTTGGCGGAATACTTTTTCTGGCCACGGTCTCTGAAGGTGAGGGCCTCTTCTGGTGTGGCTGAACGTGCGGCTACAGGAAGCAGGGCTATTCCTGCCGCACTGATGCCTGCTTTCTTTAAAAAGGAGCGTCTGGAGTGGTTTTTTCTCGTCATTCGAAATCGATCTTGGTTCATACGTTTGGCCTGTCGGAAGATCTCTGAGCATTATACAATTTCAAAGTCCGCTACATCCCATCTGGGCTGCGTTTTATTTTGTAAAATAAACACACAGGCACAATAAATAAATATCTGTCAATATAACGTTCTGATCTGATTCTCAAAATTGCCAGGAGGGAGTATCAAGTCCTTATTATTTATGGCTGAAATTTTATTCAAAAAGAGGCAATGGAGACTAACTTGGACAGTTTTGTGATTAAAATAATCATGTTAAGCTATTGTTAAAGTTTTTTCTGTTTACAACTTTTTTAATTCAAAGCGCTTTCTTATCATATGATGAAGTTGCTTCGAAAGGACTCATAAACGTTTACAGGATCAGGGATTTGCTTTGGGGGAAAATTCCGAAAACATAAACTCTGTCAGTATAGTTACATTTGTATCCTCCAGGACGATAACGGACTCATTTCAACTAAAAGGCAGCCCGGATTACGCCTTTTGAACTGAATTTGAGTATGTTTTTTATAGCGGAATTTGTTCCGGAGGTACTGTCCTATCACAGATTTTTATGCTCTCTTGTAAACAACTAACCCACTAACAGGAGGTATAAAATGATTAAAGTACTTTACTATAAACTTTTATTCCGGAAGTTGCGGATTAGCAAGTTGCAGATGTTTGTAACTTCCATATTTTTTGTGCTGCTGCTGAGCTCATCAGCCATCGCACAGCAAAAAGAAGTTTCGGGTACCGTCACCGATGCATTTACAGATGAAACCCTTATTGGCGTTAACATCGTTGTGCCCGGAACAACCATCGGAACGACAACCGACATGTCCGGTAACTACTCAATAGCTCTGCCCGACACCGTTACACAACTACAATTCTCTTATGTTGGTTACGAAACGTTGATCATCGCCCTCAATGACAGGAGCGTGATTAATGTGGAGATGCAGGCTTCCGCAATTCTGGGTTCCGACCTGATTGTTACCGGTTATTCGGTTCAGCGAAGAGTGGACCTCACCGGATCCATCAGTGTGGCCGATGTCGATAATATGCAGAGAATTGCTGAATCCTCAGTCACCAAGCAGTTGCAGGGCCAGGTGTCCGGGGTCTCTGTGGCTCAGTCGGGCCAGCCGGGGGATGAGCCCGCTATCCGTATTCGGGGTGTCGGCAACTTTGGCAATGTGAATCCGCTCTACGTAGTGGATGGGGTTCCCACCAGCAGTATCCGGGATCTGAACCCCAATGATGTGGAGTCCCTTCAGGTGCTGAAAGATGCCTCTGCAGCCTCCATTTACGGTTCACGTGCCTCAAACGGGGTGATCATTGTCACTACGAAGAAAGGCCGTCCGGGACTGAACGTCTCCTTCGATACCTATGTCGGTTATGAAACCCCCAAACATCACGGCAACCCGTGGAATATAGCCAGTCCCCTGGAGCATGCTCAACTGGAGTGGCTGGTTGCAAAAAATACAGGGCAGCAACCATCTTCACCCCTTTATGGAAGTGGCGCTGAGCCTCGTCTGCCAGATTATATCAGCCCGGCAGGTGCCATGGA
>CALKWT010000069.1 GCA_938003885.1 uncultured Balneolaceae bacterium
CTACGGTCATCGGCCCTACTCCGCCCGGTACAGGTGTGATCCAGCTCGCTTTCTCCCGGATCGCATCAAAATCGCAGTCTCCTACAAGTTTGTACCCTCTTTCACTGGTCTCATCTGCCACACGGTTGATACCCACATCGATGACGACTGCCCCCTCCTTGACCATTTCCGCTTTGATAAGATTGGGATGGCCTGCAGCTACGATCAGAATATCTGCAGAGATCGTGTGTGTTGTAAGATCCCTTGTAAATTTGTGGCAGATCGTAGTGGTAGCTTTACCTGTGTTGTTTTCACGCGACAACATAACGGCCATGGGAGAACCTACAATATTACTGGCGCCTACCACTACTGCATGTTTGCTTTTCACAGGGATGCTATAATAATTAAATAGCTCAAGAATCCCCGCTGGTGTACACGATTTGAATGTGGGTTGATCGACAGACAGCCGGCCGATATTCATCGGATGAAAGCCATCCACATCCTTTCTGTAATCGATACTCTCAATCACATCATGGGAAGAGAGATGAGATGGAAGAGGCAGTTGTACCAGAATTCCGTCTATGCTATCATCGTTATTAAACTGTATGATACTTTTTTTAAGATCTTTCGCTGAAACGGTATCGGGCAGATGTGTGGTATCGGTATCGATGCCTACCTTTTTACAGGCATTTGTTTTCGATCCGATATAGGCGGAAGAAGCCGGGTCATTACCTACCTGGACCACTTTCAGAAATGGCCTGCGGTTGCCTCTTTCCACCCACTGCTCTACATCTTTTCGCAGATTTGCTATCGTAAGATCTGCTACTTTTTTTCCATCAATTATTTTTGCTGACATTCAAAGTTAGATTTGTGTTAAAGTAATACATGTTAATGACGTGCTCCCCAGTTTACCCGGGTCATCAGCTATCCCCTTTTTCCATATCATACTTTTTAATTTTATTGTACATATGACTCCGCTGAATTTGAATGGCATCGGCAGTTGCAGATATATTCCAGTCATACTTCTCAAGTTTTTTTATGAGAAACAGCTTTTCCGACTCTTCCTTAAAGACGTGAAAAGATTCTATCTCATCAACCAGACGCTCCAGCTGTTTTCTGGAAGACCTCTTCCTTGTTACAAACTGTTCTACATCCCCGGCCGTAATTTCATCCTCAGGTGACAGAAGGAGCAACCTCTCAATCGCATTCTGAAGTTCCCGAATATTTCCAGGCCAATCCTGATTTTTCAAAGCTTCAATAGCTTCCTCCGAAAAGAATTTTCCTGAATAGAAAATTTCTTTTTCAGAAAGTTTCTCAAGAAAACTATTTGTGAGCAGGGCGATATCCTCCCTTCGTTCACGAAGGGGAGGCAGATGTACCGGAATGACATTGAGACGATGGAAAAGGTCTTCCCGGAAGTTTCCTTCTTCAATTTCAGCCTGGAGATCTTTATTGGTTGCTGAGATCACACGTACATCGACAGGGATCGATTCATTGCCTCCCACGCGAACAATCTCATTCTCCTGAAGAGCGCGAAGTACTTTCGCCTGGGAGTCGGGAGACATATCACCGATTTCATCCAGAAAAAGCGTTCCACCGTCTGCTTGTTCAAACTTGCCAATCCTCTGTTTTGTAGCTCCTGTAAAAGCTCCTTTCTCATGGCCGAAAAGTTCACTCTCCAGTAACTCAGCCGGTATGGCGGCACAATTCACATCAACAAATTTACCTGTAATTCTTCGACTATTGCTGTGCAGTGCCCGGGCAATCAGCTCCTTTCCTGTTCCATTTTCACCGGTAATGAGAACACGGCTGTTGCTGTTAGCAACTTTCTCAACCACAGATTTTATATGCTTGATCGCCGGACTCTCCCCAATGATTTCATAAGCTTCCGTAAGCTGAGTCCGAATCTGCCTGTTTTCTCTCTGTAGTGCATGATTTTTCAGAGCATTCCGCACACTGATAAGCAGCCGGTTCAGATCCGGTGGTTTCTCCAGAAAATCATAGGCACCCAGTTTGGTCGCTTCCACGGCAATTTTGATCGTACCATGGCCAGAAATCATGATAACGGGCACTTCACTTTGATTCTCTTTCAATCTGGACAACACTTCCATGCCATCCATACCCTTCATTTTGATATCCAGAATGATCAGATCGACCGGTTGCTCAGAGATGATATCCAGTGCAGTCTCACCATTTTCAGCTTCCAGAATCCGGTAATCTTCAAATTCAAGAATTTCCCTCAGTGCATTTCTGATACTCTTCTCATCATCCGTAATTAAAATTGTCTGCTTACTGTTCAAAACAACGTTATTTAATATGACTGGTACAAGTATTCAAGAATCTTCTGGTGGGTCAAGTCTACATTTGAAGTCGGTATAGTATAGTTATTGGTAAGGATCGTAACAGCGAGCTGTCGGCTGTCAGCCGT
>CALKWT010000070.1 GCA_938003885.1 uncultured Balneolaceae bacterium
AAATCCCTCCGAGAGCGCAACCATGGAGGAGCTGCAACCCTATCGCACGGGGAACCTGGGCCAATCTCTTTACAACGATGCGTTCAGAGCCGCAGAAGAGCGGGGTTATGTTCAGAATGGTACAATCTCCCTGGATCATCTTCTGATGATTCTGACAGAGTTCAACGAGCCCACTATTGCAGACTTCCTCTGGTGGAATGTGGAGGAGGAGACCTGGAACTGGCTGATCGATACACTCGATCTATCGTACTCGAATATGCCGCTCCCCTATTCGGGACTCTATCTGGCCATGGCTTCAGCCGGTAACGAGGAGAGGTTGAGTCGTAAAGTCGAAGAACGAAACCGTATGGATGATGAAGAGTGGTGGAATCAAATCAAAAAGATATCATTTGATTATATTCACTCTGAATCCTTCAGAGATTCAGTAAACACGTTTCTCCGTGATAACCGTTTGGGTATCACTTTTATGGAGGAACGGGACGGGCTGGCTCTTTTTCCTAAGATCACGACACACAAAATGACAGAAATTCTGAAAGAACTCTCCCGCGATGAACTGGTCAGCCGTGAGGGAAGTGTTGCCATCAAACGCTGGATGAGCTGGCCAGGGATGCTGGATCAAAACTATATTAATGATGATTTTACACAGTTCAGTGCGATTTATGACAACCGGATGGGGTTATTGGCAGGTATTACTTTAGGAACTTCCGCCTATACGGGTGAGACGCTGGTTCAGGCTCTCTTTCTTGACCAGCTGCCGATCGGATTCTGGTTTCATGCATCGGGAAGCCACATGCATCAGGATTTTATGCAGAGGCTGATTTACGACCCGGCCATGGATGAACAGATGAGACTGGCTATCAACCGCTCAATCAATTAGAAACAAAGGGCAACTCATGAATAAATATTCTTATATCCACTTCTTTTGGCTGCTCCCCGCCTATTTTGTAGTGCAGTTCGGGTACCAGACATTAAACTACTACAGTGTACAAAACACCTATGCAAATGGCGAAAGCTATGTAGCTTCTGTCGTCGACTTCGATGTCAAGCAGATCGCCGCACAGACCAACGGATATGTAGTAGTCCGATTTACCGATTCGGAGGGTACAGAAGTACAGCAAAAACTCTCTCTGCCGGTTCAATTTGCACAGGTGATTATGGATTCAGAAATGCTGCCTGTTCGCTATCTGCCCTCCTCATTCCGTGAAATTGTGATCATGCCGGTCTATGAGTTGCAAAAAAAGGTGATCCTTGTCAATATATCTGTGGCACTTCTAAGCCTTCTCGCCACCGGAATTGTTGCATTCTATGCCTCCAGATATGCCAGAAGAAAGGTAAAGTATGGCGAGGATACCATCCGCTATGAACGGGTAGACACCTGAACCCGGCCTGTCCGTTTTCGTTATTTAAGCAGGGCAGGTTCAGGACAACG
>CALKWT010000071.1 GCA_938003885.1 uncultured Balneolaceae bacterium
CTGGTACAGTTAGGCCAGCAGTTAACGGACAACAGCAATCCCATTCTTCAAATTCTCACATTTAAGACCGGAGAAGAGTAAAAATTATATTATCGGAGATCGAGCTTCAGCAGATAGTTGTCTGCAGTCATGTAGATGGTTTCTTCTGTATCATCAAAGGCGATGTTGGAAATAAATTCTCCGGTTTTGATTTTTCCGAGCAGCTCCGCCCCAGTGGTAAAAATCCAGATACCGCCAGGCCCTGTTGCAAAGATGGTTCCGTCGCTTCGTACTTTCATTCCATCCGGCATACCGGGCTCTTCTCCCACAAATTCAGTTGCATCATAAAAAACCCGGCCGTTTTCAATATCTCCATACTCCGTTACATCATATACCATCCAGATGGCGCGGCTATTATCGGAGTTGGCTATATAAAGCAGGTTTTCGTCCGGAGAAAACGCAAGCCCATTTGGCCGGCTCAATTCGTCTGTAAGCAGGGTGACCGTGCCGTCGGGATCAGCTCGGTACACGCCCTGAACATCCAGCTCCCTGGCGGGATCATTCACATAACCTTCCAGGCCATATGGGGGATCCGTAAAATAGAAACTTCCGCTGCTGTGTTGGACGACATCATTCGGGCTGTTGAACCTCGCGCCATTGTATTGATCGGCTATCGATACGAATTCGGGTACAGGCTGGTCCAGCGGGGCATTCATACGGGCAACCCGGCGATCGCCGTGCTGGCATAGAATAAGTGTTCCTTCCTCATCAATAATCAATCCGTTGGAACCTGACTCTCCGCCTCTTTCCGCGGCATCTGTAAACCCGGAAGGTTCGAGATATATTTCAACACCGTTTTCTTCTGTCCATTTATATACTCTGTTTTCGGGTACATCAGAAAACAGAAGAAAGTTGTATTCTTCCACCCAAACCGGCCCTTCAGACCAGCTAAACCCTTCCCCTATTATTTCAGGAGTGGCTTGTGTGTTTAAAATTTGTTCAAGGCCTTCATCCTCTATTTCAATATGGCCAAGTGTATTTACAGAGATTTCTTCTGCAAGGTCTGATTCCGGCTCAGGATGTGTTTCATTACTACACTCAGCAGTAAAAAACAAGAGTATTGAAATAAAAAGCAGAAACAGGTTATTTTTCATAATCGGAAAACTTTATCGAACTTTCTTCTGATTATATCTAATTAAAAAAGAGTCGGGCTGATATACAACAAATTTTTATGTTGAAAATTCTTTATTCCTCTTAAAGTAGTTTAATTGAATGCTATTTATTACAATAGTATTGAACGAACACGTATTCGTGTTTTAATCATAACAAACATAGTGAGAGGGGATTATGGAAGGAATCGGTTTATTCTGGTTTTTAATCATCGGAATCATAGCAGGGTGGCTGGCTGGAAAAATCATGAAAGGTGGTGGTTTTGGCCTGCTCGTAAACTTGGTTGTTGGAGTGGTTGGGGCGTTTTTGGGAGGCTGGATCTTCAGCGCACTTGGATTTAGCACAACCGGCGGAATTATCTGGAACCTGGTGGTAGCAACAATAGGCGCTATTGTATTGTTGTTTATCGTAAGCCTTTTTAAACGGGCCGGGTAGCAGAGGGTCTTATCGTAAACTTTTAATCAAATGTAAAAAGCGCACTGCCTGCAAACTGTGCGCTTTTTTTCTATTCATCATCGTCTTGTGGGGAAGACGAGTCATACATAGTGATCTTTTACATCAGACTCAGATCAGTATACGAAAGCATTGAATCCGTGGTTACTCCGGCAGGTTGTAATCCACATCCTCGGGATAAAAACCGAGCAGGTGTTCTGCGAAGTAGTCCCATAGCATTCGTTCAAAGTAATCGGTATATCTTCCGAATCCGTGTCTGGATTCCGGGAAAATCATCATATCAAACCGTTTTCCGGCTCGTTGCAAGGCATCCGCTACCCGATAGGTATTTGCCGGATGCACGTTGTTGTCCATCTCTCCGTGAACGAGCAACAGACGCCCACGGAGATTGGAGACCAGCTCAGCATTTGACGGAATTCTGGAGGTGAAGGTTGTTTTTTCTTCTTCTACCTCTTCTCCATTTTCGTTTTCCACTTTTACGGTATCCGTCTTGGCATCTACCCCATGATGGACCTCACTCCACCAGATGTTGTAGATGTTATTGTCGTGGTTTCCGGCCGATGAAACGGCTACTTTATAGAAATCGGGATAGGTGAGAAGAGCAGCTGTACTCATAAAGCCTCCACCTGAATGGCCGTAAATACCAACTTTATCCAGATCGATGTACGGCCTTCGTGCAGCCAGTTGTTCAATTCCATATCGATTATCAGCCAGTGCATAATCCCGCAAATTGCCATACCCATAGGTATGATACCACTTATCCCTCAGCGGACTCCCGCCCCGGTTGCCCATGGCAATCACCACAAAACCTACTTGCGACAAGGAGTGGGCGCGGGCAGCGGTTCCCCCGATCGAAAACGAAGTGGGATAGGGCTCAACCTGTGGTCCCGGATAAACATAAGAGATGATAGGATATTTCTTTTCGGGGTCGAAATCGGCCGGCTTCCACATTACTCCGTACAGATCAGTCACCCCGTCTTTTGCTTTGACTGTAAAATTCTCCGGTAGATTGTAACCGGCCTCATACATTCTTGTGAGATCCACTTCTTCCAGTTCCATGACGATATCACCATCCTTATCTCTGAGGACAGCGGTGGTAGGGAGATCCGGACGCGAATAGTTTTGAACAAAGTAATTTCTAGTGTCACTCATGCTGATCGAGTGGTTCGCTTCTTCCGGAGTCAGAAGCTGCTGGCGGCTTCCATCAAATCGCACTTTGTAATGATGTGAATAAAAAGGATTTACCTCTTCTTCATTCCCATATCCTTCAAAATAAATGGTTTGGGCGGTCGTATCGATGGCTGCAATATCTCCCACCATAAAATAGCCTTCGGTGATCCTGTTCTGCAGATTTCCTTCCCCATCATAACGGTATAACTGACCCCAACCTGTGCGTTCACTCCACCAGATATACTCCTCACCATTATTGATGATCCCCAGCTGGGAATAGCGTGTATTGTGGTAAGGCTCACTTTTTTCAGACCAGAGCACTTCTGCCTCACCCGTTGTCGTATTGGCTTTTACAACATCAACCTCATCCCATGTCCGGTTGCGACGTAATATCCAGAGATAATCGGACTTATCTGACGTAAAGATTCCACCCTGATTGAAATAGACCCCTCCCAGAGATTGGTCCGGCCATTTGTCCAAATCCAGACGCACCTGACTTCTTGTTTCAATATCAAAGACCAGAATTTCATCCTGATAGTGATTTTCATCCCCCGGCATGTTGTATTTGTACGTCTCCAGCTCCGGTCGTTTGGCTATGGTGTTGATGACCCAAAGCTCATCCACATCCCGCCAGTCTTGTCTTTTTACATACAATTTTTCAGAATCTTCAAACCAAACAGCACGGGAACGCAGTCGTTCTGTGGTGGTAGTATCCCCGTGATCCGCCTGAAAGCTATACCACCTCTCGCCATCGTGTGTGAGGCGTATCTCTGTACTATCGGGATCATCCGTTCTCATCAAATAGAGATCGTGCTCCCTGGCAAATGCGATATAGGTGCTATCAGGAGAGTAGGTTGCCCAGCGCTCCCGCTCTTCTGCCTCCAGAGAATCCCCTTTCACCAGTTCATCCCTGTCAATATGATAGGTAAACTCGATGCTGTCTACATGAAAGGTGAAGAGTCCGCGATCGGTATCATAATCAAACCCTCTCAAATCCAGATCTTTAGCGTTAAAGCCCCGATTAAACGTTTCGCTTAGCTGCGCCGCCATCTTGTTGTTGTCAAAGAGCGGACGACGGTTTTGCCGGGCTGCATCCACATAGACCCACCGTTTCCCGTCTCCGTCTTCCCATTCGTACCAGAAATTGTCTTCATCTTCAATCCAGTTCGCACGCAGGAACGTACTGCCCGTCATATTCTGCATGTTATCAGCTGTAAACCGCTCGGCCAGTTCGAAGTTAGCCTGGGCATTTACATGTTCCCCAAATAGTATAACTACACAGAAAAGCATCATCCCCCATATAGAAGGATATGTAACATTTTGCTTCATTTAAATAAGGCTTTAATTGAATGGTATTTGGAAAAGAAGGTACCTAAAATCTTTCAAGCAAGAGATCATTTTTACATATTTTTAGATGAAGAGTTGGTGAAACCTCTGTTCTTGTACGGAATAATCAATTTGGGAGTACACCAGGAATTCCGGCGTGATGAGCAAAGTACAAATAGGATCGTCTCCCACAACGAGCATTATGTAATCACATCCTTTTTCAACAATACCACAGAATTTATTGAAACACGGGACTCCCTTACCCGCAACTACTTTTTAGCTGTCTACGACAGAGAAACCTATTCCTTTATTGG
>CALKWT010000072.1 GCA_938003885.1 uncultured Balneolaceae bacterium
GTCGTACGGGCGATGCCGAACACGGCGATCTCGATCCGGGAATCGATGACCTGTATCTGTTCAGATGAAGAGGACCGGGCAGCCGCTGAAATCGCCACATCGATCTTTGACACAGTAGGCCACACTCAGATAATCCACGAAGAGCAGATGTCTTCCGCAACGGCTCTCTGTGCATGCGGTATAGCTTTCTTTCTGAGGGCGATCCGTGCGGCTTCCCAGGGTGGAATTGAGATCGGATTCAGTTCTCAGGAGGCCCTTAAGATGGCTACCCAGACTGCAAAAGGGGCTGCATCTTTACTGAGTGCCTCAAACAACCACCCGGAACATGAGATAGACAGGGTTACCACACCGAAAGGGTGTACAATTTCAGGACTCAACCGAATGGAGCACGGCGGGTTCAGCTCTGCACTGATACAGGGGATCTTACACTCTGCGGAGAAAGCCGGTAAGCTGTACTGAGAGAAATAGCCTCAGAACGGAGAAGCCTTACTCATATATTCCTCTTGCGTGAACTCATCAACCGTGATCGCCTCAGAGCGTGCCTTCTCCGTCTTTCGAACCATCTCTGCCTGTTCAGGGCTGATGATCTCTCTTTTAACTGCTTCAGAGAGCTGGTCAGTAACAGGGCCTCTCTCCAATATTTTCTTTTTCACTGCATTTCTGAGTTTTTTATAGATCGGGGCTGACTCTTCCACCAGGCGCATGTTGTATTCATAACAGCCCAGCGGCTCATCCTTACTCTTCGGAATGTAGATAAACCGGGTGATCCGATCGCGTTGCTCCCCGGTTTGCTGCATTGCACGGGCGATCTGCTGCCCCAGCCGGTCAGATGGTTTTTTCCCAATCCGGTTGATCCGAGAACAGAGGACAACCGGACCTCTGAAACACCAGCTCAGCCCCGGAACCTCAATCTCTGCGTAGATCTCATCAAAAGCCGTCTGAATTTTCCAGAATGCATGTTGCATGGACCATTCAAAAAAATCACGATCCTCCTCCATTTTTCCCTCTTCTTCAAACCTTTTAAGGGTGGCAGCAGCGAGAAACATCCAGCTCAGAATGTCCGCATAACGGCCAGAAAGCTTCTCTTTCATCTTCAGTGCTCCGCCATAGGAACCCAATGCCAGATCAGCCATAAATGCAAAGGATGCTGAAGACCAGGCCAGTTTTTTGTAATATTTTGCAGCCGGGCCCCTTGCCGGTGAACGCACCAGTTTCCCTCTGGAGAGGGTGAGAAGCATGGACCGGATCATATTTTGGAAGAGATGCCCCACATGCTTGGTGAAAAAAGTATCGAACTGATTTATATCCCGGTTCATCAGGGCTTCGATCTCCTTCAGCAGATAGGGATGACTCCGGATCGCTCCCTGCCCGAATATCATCAGAGTACGCGTCAGAATATTCGCCCCTTCTACCGTGATCCCGATCGGTGCTGCCATGTAGTTGTGGGCAAAGAGGTTCCTGGGGCCCAGTGAAATACCGGCACCTCCCGAAATATCCATCGCATCGTTAATGACCTGTCGCCCAAGCTCAGTAAAATTATATTTTGCAATCGCAGTGATCACTGCTGGTTTCGCCCCGCTGTCCAGCGCACCGCATACATACCCTCTGGCTGCATCCATCAGATAGGTGTACCCCCCGATTCGGGCCATCGCCTCTTCAATCCCCTCAAACTTTCCGATATTTAGCCCGAACTGCTGGCGGATAAGGGCGTAAGCCCCGATTCCTCTTGTTGCCAGTTTCGCACCTCCGATTGCCTGGGCGGGCAGGGAAATTCCTCGTCCTACAGCCAGCGATTCCATCAGCATACGCCACCCGTTCCCGGCTCCTCCGGGCCCGCCAATAATCGCATTTACCGAAACTACAACATCGACACCACGTGTCGGACAGTTATAGAAGGGAACACCGAGCGGATCGTGTCTCTTGCCGATTTCCACACCTTTTGTACCGGATGGAACCAGAGCCGCTGTGATTCCGGGGTTCACTCCCCTTCCCAACAGATTCTCAGGATCGTGAAGCTTGAAAGCCAGCCCGATTAGTGTAGAGATGGAAGCCAGTGTGATGTATCTTTTTGCCCAATTCAATCTCAGATAGATTTTACCATCCTCCCCCCTGAAAACCTTACCCCTGCTCTGCATCCCGCCGGCGTCCGATCCTGCCGTCGGCTCAGTCAGGGCAAAACACGGAATTTCCTCCCCCGCTGCAAGCCTGGGCAAGTAGTGATTTTTCTGATGTTCCGTACCGTAGTGCATCAAAAGTTCTGCCGGACCAAGGGAGTTCGGAACCATCACTGTTGTTGCAAGCGGACCGCAGCGCGATGCCAGTTTGGCTACGATGATGCTGTGTGCATTTGCCGAAAAACCGTAGCCACCATACTTCTCAGGGATGATGAGACCAAAAAACCGGTTCACCTTGATATAGTTCCACACCTCCTCGGGTAAATCTCTTTTTTGAAAGACATCCCAATCATTCACCATGGCACACAGCTCTTCAACAGGCCCTTCAATAAAAGCGCGCTCTTTTTCTGTAAGCTCCGGATAACGTTCCTCTCTAAGCCTCTTCAGATCGGGCTTTCCTTTAAAAAATTCACCTTCAATCCAAACAGTTCCCGAGTCAATGGCGGTCTGCTCTGTTTCTGAAATCACAGGCAGAATGTGGAGTCTGTCAAGCAGCTTCATCAGGGGGCCCGTCAGAAGCAGGCGCCGCACCGGGGTGATGTTGAAAACGAGTACCAGAAAAAGATAAAGTGCAAGAGCCCAGGCCGGTACGCCCAGGCCGATCAGTGCAGCCAGGCCAGCAGCAGCCCATACCCATAAAGGAAATCCGAAATAGCCCAATACCAGGAAGACCAGAACAATAGAGCCCCAGGCAATCCAACCGGGCAGATGTTGAAAAAATGCCGCTGTCTGAATGAGTGATTCCATAATCTGCCTCCTTTTCCTGATTTTATTCTTAAATGGCTTCGATTCTTCTCTGCCGGATCATGATGCCTCTAAATTTTATGAAAAAGCGGAACCCGCCCTACCGCTGTTTGAGCATTCTTTCTGAACGGTCAACTTCTGATGGTTCAATATATACAATCCTGCCGAACCGGAGATCCTCGATTTCCCTACTTTTTTAACAGATCCGGTCAGGGCGAAAGCCTCTCCCGTTTCCAGGTGTGAAGTTTTTTTCTGAAAACAATCCGGTCATGCAATCTTCCCGGCCGGCCCTGCCAAAATTCGATCTCCGTTATACTCAAATCATAGCCGCCCCAGTTTGCAGGTTTTGGAATAGGTTTCCCGCTGAACTGTCGCCGGGCCTGGTTAAAAGCCTGCTCCAGCTCGTGTCTGCTGCTAACAGGCTGGCTCTGCCGGGAAGCCCAGGCCCCAATCTGGCTGTCGGCGGGCCTGACGGAGAAATACTCCGCACTCTCCTCACTGCCGATCTTCTTTACAGACCCTCTTATGCGGATCTGCCTCTCCAGTTCAGGCCACCAAAACACGCAGGCAACATGTGGATTGTTATCCAGCTCCCTGGCTTTTGTACTTTCGTAATTGGTAAAAAACCGAATGGCATCCTCCCCAATCCCTTTCATCAGGACCATTCGCGCGTTCGGATTCCCCTTTTTGTCGACGGTGGCGAGGGTCATCGCATTCGGCTCGCTGACCTGTGCCGCCATCGCCTCATCAAACCACTTTCTAAAAAGAGTTACCGGTTCATCAGGAAGGTTGACGTCAGGCAGTCCGTCCTTAGTATAGTTTTCACGGAGTGGCGCAATTTTTGTATCCATCCTTTTTTATCCAAAATACGAAGGTTCATTCCCTTTTTTCCATTTAATATTACACCCGATACTTGGTATCTGATCAACAGGTGCGGGTTCTCCTTCCAGCAGCCGGTCGGTAGCATTTCTGAGATCCTCTCCTGTCGGAATGATTTCATTCCGGGGGCGGGAGCTGTCAAATTGCCCTCTGTAATAGAGCTTCCTGGATTCATCAAAGAGAAACAGATCAGGCGTACAGGCCGCTTTGTATCTCTTTGCAATTTCCTGAGTTTCATCATACAGATAAGGAAAGGGATATCGGAACTGTTCTGCATCCTGGGCCATCTCTTCAGGGCTGTCCTGCGGATAAGCCCTGGCGTCATTGGAGTTGATTGCAACTACTGCAATCCCCTTATCTTTATACTCTTCACTATAACGCACCAGCTCCTCCTTGATCAGTTTAACATATGGACAGTGATTACAGATAAACATGACAAGTAAACCCATAGCGTCTCTAAAATCGTCGGATGATACCATCTTTCCCGTACGTGGTTCGACCAAAGTAAAGTCAGGAGCCCGGGTTCCTAATGGTAACATGGTTGAATTAACTGCAGCCATAATTCTGGATCTTAAATAATTTTACTGTTTTAATTGTTCATTAAAACTTATAAATTCGTCGTCGGGTACAAAATACGCTTTTTTTTGCAAATCATTCGGAATCGTCCGGCATCCGTTCGGTACTGATGAACAGACATCAGATCTGGGGAATTCAATAAGTAATATTTCTGATGAAGTCAGTTAGAAACATTTCACCCATATAAAGATAGAAGCCCTTGTGTTTTAAATGAAGTAGGGCCTCCCCCTAATGTGGAAGGATCTTCAGTATTCAATAATGAATATTAAATTAGATTCAAAAAATACTATCTTATTTATCAGATGTTGTGAATTAAAGTTTCTGAAACCTCAATAACCTTTTAACATATCGGCATCTGTGGGTCCGACAGCTAGATGTAATAACAAATATGAGTACGATAAACAGGCGACTATATGAAATGCGAAAGTATCTGAATGCAACTCAGCAGGAGTTTGGAGATACCGGAGGGGTGAGTCAGTCTACACAGAACAGGTATGAGCAGCCGGGCACGGATGTCCCGGTCTCCTATCTGGATAAAATATATAGCAAATATGGCAGCAACTTCTGTGAAGAGTGGCTCTATTTTGGGAGAGGGCCGATGCTGCGGGAGAGTTCAGTATCCGGGTCTAACCGTGGAAATCCTCTTGATTCCGGTTCCGATGACCCGGATGCTACCCATCTTTCCCGGAAGGAAGCTCAGATAATTGCTGAAGTAAAGCGCTTCTCAGATTTTTTAAAAAAACGACCCTTGAATCCCGAGGTAAAGAGACACTTGCTTCAACTATTAATTGAGAGTATTGATCAAACATTGGATGAACTTCATGAGGATGATCCTGCCGATGATTGATACTTTTCGCTTCCTTGTTCATGTTATCTTCTCCAGTTAGCCGTTTTTTTCAAACTTCGTTAATACGTTACTGCTGAGTGACCTGAATCTTTCCGAATTCGCTGGCGGGGTTCCTCTGCGATGATCACTCCCAAATGTACTTCCACCCTGCCCTGCAACCATTATTTTCCGAAACTACACCACAAATCCCAATTCATATCCTACGAACTGGTTCGCTCAATCGGGTCTTTGAGCACTACCCGATACTAAATATTAAAATAATTTAATGCTTGATTATACAGAATCAGCAGGATAATTAATAATTTTTATTTAAATATAACTTAAACAGTGCGTCTCGATTCAAAACAGAGTTAGCTGGGCATCACCAGGGCGCCTGAAATGTTGTGTTTCCAGAGCTTGACGGCTGCCGTCTAACCCCAGTCTCTTCGAGTGAATTGTAAAAAGCTGACGATACTGTTCATCATATGGGCCCATACTCTGGAATCGTTCATTAAATTCTTTTCTGTTCAGAACACCTCCCTTCAGATTCAGCAACCGGTTTAGTACTTTCTTTTTTCTGTCGGGATAGTGCTCTTCCAGCCATTTGATAAAGAGATCTTTGACTCCGTAAGGAAGTCTCAGAATGATATAACTTGCGGATATCGCTCCTGCATCTGCGGCTGCCGTTAGCAGAGGCACCATCTCATCATCCGTAAGGCCCGGAATCAGAGGGGCCAGGTTTATATGCACAGGAATTCCGGCACGCGTCAACTCCTCGATCGCTTTCAATCTTTTTGCCGGCCTTGAAGTGCGGGGTTCCATCGTTGACGTGATTGACTTATCCAGGGAGGTCAACGAAACCGTTACCTTTACAGAATTTACCTCTGCCAGCCTTTGAAGCTGATCAATATCGCGGGTCACCAGATAGTTTTTGGTGATGATCGCAAGCGGATGCAGACATTCCGCTAAGACCTCAATACAGCGGCGGGTAATCTTGAGTTTTTTTTCAATCGGTTGATACGGATCGGTCACCCCGCTCATGACAAGGGTTTTTGGCTTCCATTTCTCACTGGAAAGTGTCTCCTTCAGTAGCCGTGGCGCATCGTATTTGACGACGATTTTAGATTCAAAGTCCAGCCCTGCACTCATTCCTAAAAATTCGTGGGTCGGGCGGGCATAACAGTAGACACATCCGTGTTCACACCCCCGGTAAGGGTTCAGGCTGACATCAAAAGGGATATCCGGGCTGTTGTTAACAGAAATTACGTTTTTTGTATGGTCCTTGATCAACCGGGTTACAGGGCGGGGCAGCTGTCCCGTTTTTTCATCCGGAT
>CALKWT010000073.1 GCA_938003885.1 uncultured Balneolaceae bacterium
GTGCTCTCTACCCGGCTGTTGTAGATCCTCTCTTTCACTTCCCTGGTCCACCGCTGCCCGAACAGGCTTTCTCCCGCGAGGTTAATGACCACATCCTGGCCACTGGAAACTTCAGCAAGGGCCTCATCCCAACCGACATACGAACGGTTTTTTGCTTGTTTCTCACTATATTTTTCGGGAGATCGGGTGATGATCGTTACATAATGCCCATCCCGCAACAGTGCCCGGGTGAGATATTGACCAACAAATCCGGTCCCGCCACTTATTAAAAACTTTTTACTGTTCATATCCACAAAACAAGTATTTTTCTCTTTTAAGTTCCACCCTGCAGGTTTATTTAAGCAGAGGGAGCTGTACCACCTGTCCTGTCAGCCGGCAAGATGAACGCCCATCTCCCTTCTGACCGGTGACAGGCCCTCTTTCAGTGCCTTCAGACGATCAGAAAGTAATAGAGGAAGTATATAAATGGGGCCGCCAAAATCATCGAATCGAAACGATCAAAAAAGCCTCCGTGGCCAGGTATCAGATTCGATGAATCTTTTACACCAACCATACGCTTCAGGCCGCTTTCGGTAATATCTCCCAGCGGGCCCAGAACACTTACCAACAGAGAGGCTGGAATCACTACCCACAGCGGTAAAGGGAACAGATCAGCAGAGATCCAGGCGATCAGAAAACCGATCGCGGCACCTGCAATGCCCGAATAAAACCCTTCCCACGTTTTGTTGGGGCTGAGAACAGGAGCCAATTTTCGTTTGCCAAAAGCCCGTCCCCCAAAATAGGCAAATACATCGTTCCCCCATATCATCAGAAAGAGGGAGATCGCCAGCCAAAAGCCATCCTGGCCACTACCCAGTTCCCTGATTTGTACAATCATCATAAAACCAAATACAGCATAAACTCCGGCGAACAGGGAGGAGAGATAGCGTTGCTTCACCTCTGTTCTCCTTCCCGTAACAGAGACCAAACCAGCCAGTAGCAGGATGGTGGTTATGGCTAAGGTCACCATCCAGGGAAGTGCCGTAAGAAACCAGATATAGACGGCAATCCCTAACGAAAGAGGGAGGATGACCGGCATCCCGGCTTTATCCAACATCCTGCTGGTTTCCCATATGACCAACAGGGCAATCAGCCCGATCATCGCTTCAAAGTAGACCCCGCCCAGCCAGGTAACCCAGAGGAAAAGGACAGCTGCTGGTATTGCGAAGAGAGTTCGTCGTGTCAGTTCAGTCATGATCCATCTCCGCCGTTATCGGCTTCCGGATCGTCCGGCAGCTCCCGGCTCTCATCGAGAAACTCATTTATGGCAGCCCGTGCATCCATTTCGTACTCCTTCGGTACATAGAGGTAGACCATCGACATCTCGCCGTGATTCAGGCTGTAGGAGGAGTCTCTTTTTGAAAGTACATTCGAGGGAATTTCCAGATGGGCAAGGTAGTTATGTGTGAGACGTATTTCGTACTCTGTGCCCCGCTCCATTACACAGACCCAGTTCTCAAATTTAGTAGGTTGGGACCCTCTAAGCATACGACACCTCTTTTTGCCGGTAGAAAGCATACATTGCGTAAATAACGGCTACTGTTGCTGCAATGCTCACCCATAACAGCCAGAGTGGTGGCAGGGTCTCCGCCGTGACATCTGTAAACATCATTTCGGGATAGTTGACTCCCAATACGACAGCCGACCCGTTATTAAGAAAATGGGCCACGACGGCCGGCCAGATGGACCCGCTCAACCAGGTCATCACAGCCAGGATGATGCCGAGTGCGGCCAGCGGTATCAGATTGCCCAGCTGCAGATGAAACAGGCCAAAGATCACACCGGACACGATAATTGCTGTGAGAATACCCCAGCTCTTTTCAAAGGCCCGAAGAATATAACCGCGGAAGAGAATCTCCTCACAAATTGCAGGCACAACTGCAACATGCAGAAGCCCGAAAAGCAGAATCCCGTCTGTAGTGAGGAAGTTCTGAATCATCTCCGCCTGGGAGAGTTGCATATCGGTAAGATAATCGGGGATCGGAATCAGTGAGTTCCAATAACCCAGATAGACGACAAGCGGTTGAACGGCAAGCATCAGCAGGCTGCCCAGCAGGATATATAAAAAGGTGTTGTTATACCATTTCAGGCGTAGAAAGGAGAGCGTGTATTTCCGCTCTGTATGCCATGATACGACGAAGAATGTAGCCAGCCCGATAAACAGAATCTGCCCGATGGAGTTTCCGATGAAGACCAGATCGATCCGATCCGTCAGCAGGGATGCGATATCCATCATCTCATCTACATTGCCCGTCAGGGTGAGCACTCCAACCAGAAAGAGCGCTGCCACTACTTGAAAAAGAATCAGCACGGCTACCAGCCAGATCATGGCAGCGACCGCATGGGAATACTTGCTTCGTTCAGGCCGTACACGAACAGGGGGTACGGTTGTCTCTTCGGGCCTATTCTCCGTTTCGGTCATTAAAAAGTTTCTTCAGGTTTTTTGGCAAAAATTTTAACTCCGATCAGCGCGGTCAGCAGATTTACCAGGCCCGTGATCGGAATCCCCCAAAAGATCTGGCTCCAGATTGAATTGCCCGCCTCCATCGATTGGGCAATGCCGTCGATCGCATCATTTTTGGCAGATTCAGGAATATCCATCGCTTCTATATTGGCAATGGTAGCATCAATGATCTTCTCAGTATATGTTGCATCGATCAGGCCGGTCCAGATCTCATTCAGTAACACACTCAGGATGATGATCACTGCACCAGTCAGGAAACCGAGCACAGCCCCCTGTCCCAGTTTCATTACCGGCGAGACCTCTTTGGTGAAGTGCCATACTGCCACCATTCCTGCAAACGCAGAAACAAGGCAGATGATCACACCGCTCAGCATGGAGGGACTGAAATAAGACCCTGTCGGTTCCGCGTTGATCTGCTGATATCCAAAAAAGATCCCGATTGCAAATGTTAAAAGGGCAAATATCACCCCGACAATACCCGCTGAGGGGAGGTACTCCCCAAAAGAGTAATTTCTTTCTGCTGTGCTATCTTGTTCTTCCATAATCTGATTCCCTAATGTTTGGTTGATGATTTAAATAGGTCGCCGATGTATAGAGCTGTTGCGGTACCCAGTACCGAGCCAAGTATAAATCTTGACATATTCGTATTGGTCCAGTAAGAAAACAGGTTACCCCCAAAATCGATGATTTGGGCAACTGCTGCAACTAACAGCAGGATGATTACCGACCTATTCCCGCCACCAGCCCTTAGATAAAAGGGTATGAGCATCCAGCCGACCCAGATTCCGCTAAAAATACCGAAACATCTCGTATTTACAGCCATTTGAGATCCCAAAAAATAGAAAGATCTTTCCGGGTTCTGATGACAAACAGGTTGAAACATTTTCCCGGTCCAGTGGCCGAGAGTCTGTTCGGCACCCCACAACCCTCCGCCCAGTGAAAATAACACCATGGCAGTGACTGCGAACAGAATTCCGAAATAGATTCGTCTGTTCTCCATAAGATGCTAAGTGTGGTCAAAAAGCCGCAAAAAATAGTCGGGGCCCATACAGGGTTTGCGCGTCTCTTTGTCAACAAAACAGAGATTTACCTGTCCCGATGCCCGGGGTGCACTCCCCCGGGACGTCCGGATTTCATAAAAAGTTTCCAGCTTGACCCTCGGTTTCCTGAAGAGGAGAACCGTAATATTCATCTCCTCGTCATAATAAATCGGGCTTTTGTAAGAGATCTGTGCGTAGATGACCGGCAACATAAACCCCTCCTCCTCAAGCTTGGAGTATGAGACCCCCAGGTCCCGGATCATCTCGGTCCTGGCCACTTCAAAATAGTCCAGATATCTGCCATAATAGACATATCCCATCTGATCCGTTTCACCGTAACGGCTGCGGAGAGTATATGTATAGCTGTAGATCGGTTCCTTGTCAGGAGTGTTAACCATCTTGAATGCCTGTTTTTCGGAGGCTCCGGGATGTTACGATTTCATCGTCTCCCAAACTCCCATGGAGGTATATTTTTCTATCCTCTGGTCAATCAGATCGTCTGCATCCATCCCGGACAATCTTTTCAGACTCTGATTAATCTGATTTTTAACAGCTTCTGCACTTTTTGCATAGTCCCGGTGTGCTCCTCCGGCCGGTTCCTTGATGATCCCGTCGATTATTTTTAACTCCAGGAGATCATTGGCGGTTAATTTTAGAGCAGAAGCGGCCTGCTCCTTGTATTCCCAGGTCTTCCACAAGATGGAAGAGCACGATTCCGGAGCGATCACAGAATACCAGGTATACTCCATCATATAAAGCTCATTTCCCATACCAATCCCGATGGCACCCCCACTTGCACCTTCTCCAATGACAATGGATACGATCGGGACCTCCAGAAGGGCCATCATTTTCAAGTTTTTGGCTATCGCCTCAGCTTGCCCCCTCTCTTCTGCTTCCAGTCCCGGATAGGCGCCGGGCGTATCGAGCAGAGTTACGACAGGTATGCCGAACTTTTCTGCCATTTTCATCAGGCGGTACGCTTTCCGGTACCCTTCCGGGTTTGCCATACCAAAATTACGGTATTGGCGATCCTTTGTGTCTCTTCCTTTCTGATGGCCGATGATCATCACAGACTGGCCATCAATTTTTGCCAGGCCTCCTACCATCGCTTTATCATCTGAGTAGTAACGATCTCCGTGTAGTTCTATAAAGTCATCGGTGATCCGATCGATGTAGTCGAGGGTATAGGGACGCAGAGGGTGGCGGGCCAGCTGGACACGCTGCCATCGGGTCAGGTTCT
>CALKWT010000074.1 GCA_938003885.1 uncultured Balneolaceae bacterium
CGGGCTTCAGCAGTTCGTGGACTCCCTCCGTTTTATAAATTACTCCTTTGACCTTGATGTGGAGCTGGAGGAGCACCAAATTTCATACAGACAGGGGGATCTGATTGCTTTTACTGGTTCTACGGGAATTGGCCCGCCCCACCTCCATTTTGAACTCCGGACCCCTGATTTCCACCCTTTCAACCCTTTACTGACGAATATTCGCGTCCCCGACACCCTCCCTCCTGTATTTCGGCAACTGGCCGTTGAGCACAAGAACAGTGCAACCCTGCACCCTCTCTCCCATACGATCCACAATGCCACGGACCGCAGAGGCGTCTATGATTTCGGAGAAATTTCTGTAAACGGCCCGGTTGGACTTGCCGTAAATGTTCACGACCGTGCAGACTCCACACCCAATATCTACGCTGTCTATCGTCTGACAATGATTCATAACTCCGATACACTCTTTCATTCTGAAGCCAACTATTTTCAAGATGATGCCAGACGTAAAATGCTCGTAGACCGATCGTATCCAATCCTGGCTGAAACCCGTGCTGGTTTTCAACGACTGTATCAGGTGAATGGAAATAACCTCCCGTTTTACGGTCAACATAAAAACAGAGGGATTCTCTTCTCACCGGGAGAAAGGGTGCCGCTGCGAATTGTCGCTGAAGATATCTACGGTAACCGTTCGGTCGCCCGTGTCACTCTGAATTTCCGAAACACGGCACCCAGAGACTTTGCCGTCCGCAGTGTACCGGCCTACCCCTCCATACCTGAATTGCCGGATGAAGATTTTCAAGCGTTCTATACGACCATTACCGGATATTATCTGAGCAATCCACTCCAGTCCTCTTCCGCTCCGGGCGGGGATCAGCCTGTTGAAAAGCATTACATCCCCTACCGGATCTCCCAGAACTATACGATTCAGCGTAAACTGTTCCCCGGCAAGAAAACCACATTCAGCTCAAAAGACAACAAGCTCTGGCTTGAGTTTCCCACTGCGTCACTTTACGACACCCTCCGTCTTCAGATGGAACTGAAAGAGACCGAGGATGGAATCCATATCCGGTTCGAACCCGACAGGCTGCCGGTCCGGCACCCCTTTACCCTTCGTTACCTACTGCCCGACTCTTTCCATAGCAGAGGAAATCCTGTTCTCTACTCCGTGGATAATTTCAGGAACAGAAAACTTTATCGCTCTTCCGAAGTATCCGAGGGAATCCTGACTGCTGAGCTTCGTGAAATTACATCTCTCTATATCACCACGGACAACGATAAACCGTGGATCGGAAATGTAAGAGTGGGGAAAGATCTGGCAGGAAACTTCAAAATTATCATCCCTGTTCGTGATTCCGAGTCAGGAATCGACCACCGGAGGTCACGGATCGTGGTAAATAATACACCGGGGCTGACCGGCTACGATCCTGACAAAAACTATCTCTATTTCTACCGGCCCGGCTTCCAGCCCGAAAAGGTCAACTCCGTTGAAATCGTTGTGTACGACGGAGCAGGAAACCGGTCCGAAAAGAGTGCATCCTTCAGGTACTCCCCCTGACAGACGTCTCAGGGGGTCAGCTCCGGCATCACACCAGGGCGATACAGCTGATCTCCACCCCCACTCCGCGCGGCAGCTCCTTTACCGCGACCGCCTCTCTGGCTGGAGGTTCCTCATCAAAATAGGTTTTGTAAACCTCATTTACCGCTTTAAAATCCTGCATATCTGCCAGAAAGATCGTGCATTTGACAACATTGTTGAAACTGCTGTCTCCCGCCTCCAAAACGGCCTTGAGGTGATTCATCACACACTGCGTCTGCTCAGTTATATCTCCCTGCAGGACCTCTCCGGTCTTCGGGTCGATTGGTATCTGCCCTGAACAGAACAGAAATCCCCCGGCAGATACAGCCTGACTATAGGGTCCAATTGCTTTGGGTGCTTTCTCTGTAGATACAATTCTTTTCATCAGTACGGAACCTTTTATCTATTTGTAGTTACTTACGTATGCCAGACACCCTTTACTCCTCGGTACTGCCGACATCCGTCAGGTTACCGGGCTGGGTAACATCCGCTGTACAGGGCAACTGTTCAATGTAAACATGAACTTCCCTTAATAATTACGGTGGAGATTTTGCAGAGTAAACAGTGTTTTGGAATATATAGAGAAGATCAGTTAAACTGAAAATTTTGGGGAGCTTTTACTCTCCGGAAATTTAGGCCAAACCTGCTGTCTTTTAAAAGAATAGTGAAAAGGTTTTAAGAATCTATCAAAATAAAATTGACAGAGCCCTGTTATACGTATCAGAAAGAAGCCTAATCTCTCTTAAACTTCTATACTCCTGCAACACTTTATTGCGGATAGATAGATATATGTTTACTTTTGTAAGGCTAATTAAACAACAACAGAATGACATTCCTACCAAATATGAAACGTTACACACCAATACTTCTAATAATTCTCTTTTTAAGTTTTTTATGGTCGTGTGAAACTACTGATCCTCTCGTCAATGAAGTACAGATAAGTTTATTCACCGGAGACTATGAAACAGCTCTTGAAACGGTTAATAATGCCATTGAGATAAACCCGGACAACTACATCGCCCATTACTACAAAGGCGTGGTTTTAAGTTCACAGGCTTATGAAATGGAGCCAGCTTCTGCCAGAAAAGATGTCTATGCACAGGCAAGAGAATCCCTTGAGAGGGCCAGAGAGCTGATGGAAGCGCAAGAGGAAACACCGGATGAACTGGAAGAGCTTAATGAGACCATCGTTTCATATTGGGCAGACGAATACAATATGGCCGTAAATTATCAGAATGACGACAGTTTGTTTAATGCCACTCCCGAACCCTATCAGGTCTCACTGGATCACCTTGAAAACGCAGTGACGATCAATCCTGATAGTGCGATGACCTATCAGGTGATCTCTTCCACCCACTTTCAGCTGAACAATGTCGATCAGGCGATCACTACCTACGAAACCGCCATGGATATGCTGGAAGAACCAGCCGAGAGCGATTATGAATATCTGATCAGCCTCTACCTTTACGACAATCGGTACGACAAGGCCATCGACCTCTCTGAAGAAGCACTCGATAATTACGAAGGAAATTCTGTATTTGTACAATTTTTAGCAGATGCCTATATCCAGTCAGGCGAGAGAGA
>CALKWT010000075.1 GCA_938003885.1 uncultured Balneolaceae bacterium
TGGTTGAAAGAGGCATTCCGCTCGACACCGTGATTCAGGAGATGATGCTCCGCAGTAAAAAGTAGATTAGGCAAAATAATTTTCACAGCTATTTATGAACAGCCTTAGATTTCCATTCCGGGCAGCAGTTTTACTGGCCTGTCTCTCACTGACCTCTGTTTCATGCATACCGGAACCCAGCGGTTCAACGGGGCCGGAGTTCAGGGGAACGATCGATTTTTCAAAGTATGAGCAGGAGCTGAATGAGCTGCCCGGTGCATGGGACTGGATCCGGACTACCCGGTTTGAAACGATTGACGGTATACCGGAGACGGATACCCCGGCCAGCACAGGTATCCGAAAAGTGTTGTTCATTTCCGAGAATCAGGAAATTGAAATTGTACAGGACGACACCATCCGCACAACGGAACCTCTTGAAAGTTTTCTTCACAATGTAGAGTGGGGAATACGGGGCGACACCCTGGCGACGCGATCTAATTCCAATGACCGGCCCGAAAATGTCTATCTCCGTCTGACGGATGAATAAATAAGCTTCTTCAAGCTCTCAATCTCTTCAGAGGACTCTTCGTAAAATAGATAAGCCCCCGTTTCTTGCAGTATCGGGTGACTCCTTTCTGGCAAAGCCGTCACGAGCCACCCTTTTCTGCCTCACTACCTGGTGGACGTTACAGATCGGTAACACACCCTTCCGAAGCCGTAGAGACCGCCCTGGCATATTTGTAGAGCGCTCCCCGTGTCGCTTTCAGATCGGGAGCCTTCCACGAGTTGCGTCGCTGCTCAATCTCCTCCTCACTTAGCTCCACATTCAGAATTCGCTCATCTGCATCGATCACGATGGTATCTCCGTTCTTAAGCAGGCCAATCATACCTCCAAGCTGAGCTTCCGGGGTTACGTGGCCGATCACAAATCCATGCGTTCCGCCTGAGAAACGACCGTCTGTAATCAGGGCTACATCATTGCCCAGGCCGGCGCCCATGATGGCAGCGGTGATTGAAAGCATCTCCCGCATGCCCGGCCCCCCTTTGGGCCCTTCGTAGCGGATCACGACCACATCCCCCTTTTTAACCTCACCACCTTCAATTCCTTTTAAGCACTCCTCTTCTGAATCGAACACTTTCGCAGGCCCGGAGAAGCGGGTACCCTCCTTGCCTGTGACTTTCGATACGCTGCCCTCGGGTGAGAGGTTACCGTAAAGTATCTGGAGGTGCCCTGTCTTTTTAATCGGCTGTTCAACGGGAAAGATAACGTTCTGCTCTTCAAGCAAGCCCGGCAGATCTTCCACATTCTCCTCAAGGGTTTTCCCCGTCACTGTCATGCAGCCCTCATGCAAGTACCCTTTTTCGAAGAGGTATTTTTGAACGGCAGGGACTCCCCCAACATTGTAGAGATCCTCCATCACATATTTGCCGCTCGGCTTGAGATCTGCCAGCAGCGGTGTTCTTTCACTCACTCTCTGGAAATCATCAATGGTAAAGTCCACTTCCGCCGCCCGTGCAATGGCCATGATATGCATCACTGCATTGGTAGAACCTCCAAGGGCCACCGTCATGGTGACTGCATTTTCGAGAGATTTTTTGGTAATAATATCCCGGGGCTTAATATCCTCTTCAAGAAGGACGCGAATTGCCCGGCCCGCTTCTTCACACTCTTTCAATTTTTCCTGATGTGTGGCCGGAATGGATGAACTGTACGGAAGGCTCATTCCGAGCGTCTCGATGGCAGAGGCCATGGTGTTGGCTGTATACATCCCTCCGCAGGCTCCTGCACCGGGACAAGCGTGCCGGAGCACATGGTCCATCTCGCCCTTTCCGATCTCCTTCGAAAGATATTTTCCATACGATTCAAAGGCAGATACAATATCCAGTTTCTGTCCATTCAGATTGCCGGGACGAATCGTTCCCCCGTACACCATGATCGATGGACGGTTCACCCGTGCCATGGCCATCACCGACCCCGGCATGTTTTTATCGCAGCCCACCACCGAGATATTTCCGTCATACCACTGGGCACTCATCACCGTTTCTATGGAGTCTGCAATGATATCTCTGGAAGGCAGTGAAAATTTCATGCCCTGGGTTCCCATGGAGATCCCGTCACTCACCCCGATAGAGTGAAACACAAAGCCTACCAGATCATTTGCCCATACACTTTTTTTAATGATCGCCGCCAGATCGTTCAGATGCATGTTACATGGATTGCCGTCCCAACCGGTACTGGCAATTCCGATCTGAGCCTTTTTCATGTCTTTCTCGCTCAAACCCGCAGCGTAGAGCATCGCTTTTGCCCCGACCTGGGCCACGTTTTCTGTCAGCCGCGAGCTGAATTTGTTCAATTTAACCATTGTGTATGATATCTTATATATTATTAATTCTAATTGCCTTAACCTGCCATTTGATGGCTTTTGGAAGCGCTTCTAACAAATATGCAGTTTAAAGTCAACTTTCTGTTAAAAAATTTTCAAATAAACCTTGACACAAGATGTATCTATCTCTATGTTTTTTGCAAGCGTTTATTTTAATCAGATCACAAATTGTATAACAAGTCAAATAGCAACCGATTTTCACCTGTTTTTCAGGTGACCGCTCCCCGAAGCATACTCGCCTCGGGTGGACTGGCTATTACTGTATACTCTCTGTTTTTTTCTGAGTACTCCGACAATTCCACAATTGCGGCTAAAATAGACAGCACGCTTATCATTTCTGTTATTCTCTCCAGTATTCTAATTTCCGGCATTCTAAACCTAATTCTAATTCTAAGCTAATAGAGCTTCCGGAGGTTAGAAACCAAATCACATTTTGCAGATTTCTTTTTTGGCCTCCGGGTGTAATAAACCATCCGTGAGGAATCATGAAACCAAAAAAATCCGCACACAGAGCAACACCTTTCGAGTCCAAACCCTCTTTGCACGCTGTTAAGCCGAGCCAGGACAAGCCACAAGCTGCTTATTCCGGTTCCGAGATCCTGATCAAAACCTTGGCTGATCTTGGCGTTGATACCCTCTTTGGTTATCCGGGAGGAGCTGTGCTTCCGGTTTATGATGCACTTTTCAATGATGTTTCCCTGAAACACGTACTGATTCGTCATGAGCAGGCAGGTACCCACGCTGCAGACGGCTATGCCCGGGCTACGGGAAAACCGGGAGTGGTACTGGTCACCTCAGGCCCCGGCGGAACCAATACAGTTACCGGAATCGCCACGGCCATGATGGACTCCATCCCGATGGTTGTACTCACCGGGCAGGTTCCCAGCGGAGTCATCGGAAATGATGCTTTTCAGGAAGCGGATATCGTAGGTATCACCCGTCCGATTACCAAACAGAACTATCTGGTACGGGATGTAAATGAACTGGAAAGTGTTCTGCGCGAAGCGTTTCATATTGCAACCAACGGCCGCCCCGGCCCGGTATTGGTAGACCTCCCCAAAGATATGCTGAACACGAAGGGGCATTATACAGGGATGAAAAAAGTTGAAATACCCACCTTCAAGCCGACCCTCCACGGGCATCAGCCCCAGGTGGCTAAAGCCGCACGAATGCTGAGTGAGGCGAAAAGGCCTCTGATCTATGCTGGAGGCGGGGTCATTGCCGCAGAAGCATGGGAAGAGCTCACTGCATTTGCAGAGCGAATGAATATTCCGGTCACCACTACCCTGATGGGACTCGGAGCCTTCCCCGAAAGCAAGCCGCAATCGGTCGGTATGCTGGGAATGCATGGAACATGGAGCGCCAACATGAGCATGACAGAGTGCGATGTTCTTCTCGCTGTGGGTGCCCGGTTTGATGATCGCGTAACAGGAAGGCTCGATGGTTTTTCTCAAAATTCCAGAAAGATTCATATCGATATCGAC
>CALKWT010000076.1 GCA_938003885.1 uncultured Balneolaceae bacterium
TTCACTACCATTGTAATCAAAAGAGTATTCGGCCTGATAAACCTTCCCTGAAATTTACTCTCACAGACAGACGATCAAAATCTCCAATTTTCAATGTTACAATATGTAAGGTGCAGGACAAACTCTGCAGAGAGCCTACCCTAAACCAGATGTACTTGCACCCTCTCTGTTATTTCCATTAAATGGTGAACCGGCTCGATCTCTTTCTCCCGCCAGAAACCCTCCATCACCTCTGAATAAACTGCTATAAAGGGCACTCCCCTCGAATTAGCTGCTTCATAATCCGTGATGGCATCTCCTATAAAGATCAATTCCCCACTCTTAAATCCAAAATCCTCTTTGATCAGATCAATCGCTTCTGCCTTGGTACGATCGGAACCGTAAACAGTATGGAAAAAAGGTTGAAGCTCTCTTTGCTCGATAATTGCCTGAAGTTCTTCATCGGGGGTGCCGGAAGAAATAAAGGCAGGAATATCATGCTCTCTCAGGTAGGTCAGCAGCTCCATTGCACCCGGGAGGTAATCTGCAGCGCGCATCTTGCCCAACACAATATCGGAAAATCGCTCGCTCAACTCTTCCGCAATTTCTCCCGTATATTCGCTCCTGAGAAGGTCACGGTAGATCCACTCAAATTTTTTAAATCTTGTAATTCCCTGATGTTGGATATGATATGATTCAATAGCCGGCAGATGCCCCGGGTACTGACTGAAGAGCTCCAGAAAGGCTTCCGTCTTAATGGTAGCAGAATCCAATATCACCCCATCAAAATCAAAAATAAAACCTTTAGTATGAGTGGTTGCCATAAATGATTATTCTGGTTATAAATGTTAGTTATCGCTAAATGTGCGACAATCAGCCTTCAATCTTTTCTGAATGATTCAGCTCAGTGTCAAACTCTTTCTGCAGGCAGAAGATACATTTTCTTTCAGAAGTCTGCTACTTTACGGGACCATCTACCTACTGCACAACATAATAACCCAACAAAGCTATTTATCTGACGCCCCCACAGAAAATTATGGATCTGACCCTTCAGGTTGGTACTGTTTCTTTGACAATGGAATATGGATTACCGAAATTTATATGACGGAACAGATCGGTATCCTGTTATACGTACTTCCCATATCAAAAAATATCATAATATTGTCAGACTCAACATTTTTCCTTCATATCGGCATACAAAAAACCGGCTCCACAACGATACAGCAGATTCTTCAACAAAACATTAAAGAACTGGAAAAGGAGAAGATTAAATATCTTGGCAGGCTTCCTGTACTGGCCAGGAAGATAAGAGTGATGGAGGAGCACGATCCCGCCATCATCCATACTCTCCGCCAGCAGATAAAAGAAGAGATGGGTGATGAATCTTTTTCCGGCAATTATATACTGAGCAATGAAAAGTTTGCAGGAGATAAGATGGTGGGATATAAGAATACACCAGTCATTGCTGAAACCGTATTCAAAGCACTTGAACCTCTGGATGTGAACGTTAAAATTATCGTTTTTCTGCGAAGACAGGATGACTTTCTGGAATCTACCTACGCACAACGGATTTACAGCGGTTCAACATTAACATTTGAAGAGTTTTTTAAAAACTTTGACACCTCCCATTTCCACTGGGATGAACTGGTCGACAGCTATGCAGATTACTTTGGACCTTCCAATGTTATCGTTCATCGTTATGATCAAAACTTCCTGCCTCACAAAGATAGTCTCATTAATCTCTTCGGAGATTCTGTAGGCAGCAGCTTTTTAAAAAACTACAGTGAAACGAAGATACATAACAGCGGGTTTATACGAGACACTCTTGAAATTGAAAGAATTGCGAATAATTATCTGGACAAACAGGAGAAAAAATATCTTCGTGATTTACTGAGAAAGGTAGGCTCCAAAGATTTATATGAAAAGTATTCGTTTTTCAATATTTCTCAACGAAAGGAGTTCTTGAACAATTACATGGAGTCTAATGCAAGAGTAGCTTGTAAGTATCTTCAGGACAAATCAGGAACCCTTTTCTCCCCCCTGAAACCTGGAGAATATGACATCAGTCCGTATGAGGGTCTTACCGCAGACAAGGCTGTCTTGCATCTCACCCGTGCAATATTGGAGTCCAGATCGGAACAGGTGGCCAAAAATTCCGATAAGAGGCAGAACCACTCCTACCTGAAAAGATTCATTCGGAAATTATTGCGTTGATTCAGTGCTTATCAGACGAGTGGTAGATCTCTTCGATTACCTGCAGAATCCCTTGCCCCATGTCGACATAAGGTTGAGCCGTTAACTTTTTCCCCACTTTGGGTGTAAACGTATAGGGAGTCACCCGGTAATGCCCATCCTGTTCATTGCCTTCAATAAATGTTTGTTCGAGCTCCCTTCCCAAAATTTCTGAAAACATGTAGAAAAGGTCTTCTATCCTGAGGGTTTCATTTCCCGTCAACACAAAATGAGAGTTAACGAAGTCATCTGCCAGTATATCCACAGAGAGCTTCGCCGCATCTTTTACATGAATATACTCACGTCTGTCATTGGAGGTGCCCCTGTGTGAGACGGTTCCTTTTGTCAAGGCCTCCTTCAGGAGCCTGTAAATTCCATTGGACTCATCTGCTCTGGGGCCATAGAGGCTGCCATACCTGAGAATGGTGTAATTCAGGCCATACATACACCTGAACTCTTCTATATAGTTTTCGCACGCTTGTTTGCTGCATCTGTAAAAACCGCCTTCACGGCTGTACACATAGACAGTACTTGCAAACACAAGCCTTTCAATATTATTCCGGACAGCGCTGTTTAATAACTGTACCGTTCCCATCACATTGGTAACTGCTGTTTCAACAGGCCTGACTTTGGCAGCATTTAGATCAGCGAGTGCCGCGAGGTGATAAACAATATCCTGATCCTTCATCGCTTCATCCAGATCGTCCGTGTTATTGATGTCACCCACCACCATTCTCTGGTCATCTCTCCGCCACCTGGACTCCCTGACATCCATGAGCGTTACCTTGTAGCCTCGTTCGGAGAGTTCATCAGCTACATGGCTACCCAGGAAACCTGAGGCTCCTGTCACAAGTACACGTTTACCCATTTATTAGATTGTTTAAAAGATTTACACACGCCTGATACTCCATCTCTTCCCGTGTCTCTTTCGTTGTTGTTGCAATATGTGGGGACATCAAAACATTCTCAAGTTCGGTCAGCCTTCCTGAGTAGGGCTCTTCCCGGAAGACATCCAGGTAGGCTGCTGCTTCAGGATGATTTTGAAGAAAGGTGTAAAGGGCATCCTCATCAACCAACCCCCCTCTGGACGTATTGACAAATACAACATCCCGTTTCATTTTTTTAAAGGCATCTGCATCGAGAAGGTGTTCATTCTCTTTTGAAAATGGGATATGTACAGAGATCAGATCTGAAATGGCAAGCAGTTCATCCAAATCTGTAAATCTGGAGGCACTGCTCTCCGGCTGCTCTATAAAAGGGTCATAATAACTGATCGATCGTGTAAATGGTGAGAGTAATTGCTCAAAACGCCGGGCTACATTTCCATATCCGATTAGTCCGATTTTCTTTTGGTAAAGCGACCTGCCCATCTTCTTTTTCCACTGTCCGGTGCGGATATCCTTGTCACAGACCGATAACTTTCTCATCAGGGTCAAAGTCCCTGCAAGTGCCAACTCAGCGACAGCATCCACATGAAGATCAGGGGTGTTATATATTTCAATACCGCGCTCCCTGGCGGCCCGGAGATCAATATTATCTGTGGCGATACCGCATCGTGAGATAATTTTCAAGTCAGGCAGGTTCGCCAGAACGTTTTCAGTATAAGGTTCTGTCCCTGCAATCACCCCTTTTACCCCC
>CALKWT010000077.1 GCA_938003885.1 uncultured Balneolaceae bacterium
TCACATTTGAGAGGCGGGTAGTAGAAACGAGGGTTGCAGAATGTTCAGCTGATCGGAGAAGTCTTGTCGCGGTACTCCACTCTACAAGTCTATAGCTTCTGATGAAAATATCTGACACAGATCCGGTTAGGAAGTAAATATTGGATCCGTTACCCGGTAGGAAAGGCGCTCTGATTTTTGAGTAACACTATTAATATAGGCAGAATACCCTATACGGAACAAACTTATTTTAGTATAGATAGGTAATGTATAAATAATGTTTGACAAACACTGATATTGAAACTTAATGCCTTACTAATATCAATGTAAGACAGCCAACTTTGAGGATTAAAGACGAGATCTTTTAAAAAATCGAAGGTATTTCAATATTGGAAGTTCTTCTATCCACTCTTAGCAGAGTTTTTGATCTCACTCTTAAAAAATTGCCCCTTCGATTCTTTAACCAAATCGTTCTCTCCCACTGTACCGTAAAAACTTTAAGCCTTTCCAATCCACGCAGAACGTTCTGGATTCATCCGACTCATAAAAAAAGCGGCAGCCCCCGGATGTTCACTCCAGAGGACCGCCGCTAATGTCCTGCGTCTTCTTCTATCCGCCAGCCGATAGACGCTACCCTTAAGCAGTTCGCTACCCGGGCAGGATCCCTTAAAACGACCAGGTCAGCTGAACAAGTACATTCCGTCCCGCCTGAGGAAAGTAGTAGTTGTAATGAACGGGCTCTCCATCCTCTACCCACCCATAGGTATATCCGTTCGATTCATACAGGCGGTTGAACAGATTGTTCACCATGAGAGTCGCTGTAATGCCATCAAACAGGGTGAGCTGATCCAGCGAATAACTCAGGCGTAAATCATTCACAAACCAGGGATCCAGAGAGCGGATCTTCGTCTGGGTGCCGTCCAGATACTGGCGTGACACATACCTGGAACTGAGCTCTGCATTCAGCCGGCCGGCTTGATAACCGATGATACCATTCGCCGTAAGCGAAGGTGAAAATGCGATATCGCTCCTTTTATACTCCGTTGCCTGCTGCCCCAGGTAGTTGAAGTCTGCATCATACATGTCTGTATACTGTGTATATCGCACAATCTTGTTTTCACTAAAGGTGGCATTTGCAGAGAGGCTGAAATTTCTACCGAGACTGACTCCCGCCTGCAGTTCAAGCCCCACTCTGTAACTATCGGGCACATTCTCCCGGACAATCTCCCCGGTATCGTTGATGGCACCCGTAGGCACCAGCTGATCCTTGTAGTACATTCCATAAATATTTGCACCCACATACCAGGTTGAGAAATCTCCGCGATACCCCATTTCTGCGTTATAAAGCTTTTCCGGATTTGGCCGGCTTTCGGGCGTAGAGTGCACATATTCGTCACGAGTCGGTTCTTTGCTGCCGATACCAACGGAGGCGTAGAGCCTCTGGCTGTTGGGGAGGTCATAGACCACTCCTGCTTTCGGATTAAAGAAAGTCAAGTTTTCTGTCTGCTGGACGGTAACCAGGCTGTCCCGTTCTGTACTGGCCGAACTGCTTCGGATAAAGCCACTTCCCTGAAAGTCGTACGTCACATTTCTGACTTGAAGATCGAGGTACGTGTTGAGGCGGCCACTCAGCTGATACTGAAATTTTGTATAGATATTTGCATCGTGCTTGATTCCGTCGTTGTCATAGTAGCGATCTTCCATTTCGCTATTCCCGGCATGTCTTGCCCAGATCACTTCCCCGAAATGTCCGCCTTTATAATAGTTGTACCCACCCCCAACCGTTACATTCCAGATATCGGAATGGTCGTATCGGGTGGAGAAGATGGCGCCGTAGAAATCGTTATCCAACCATCGCCTTCGAATCAGATCCGAACGATCGGGCATTTCACGCATCCCCGCCTCTATCCCGTAATCTGCCAACGTCTGATCCGCTTTGTACTCCTCATAATATCCAAAACCGCGGGTATAGAAGAGAGATATATTCCCAATCCATTGGTCCAATAGCTGATAGGAGTAGTGCAGTTGATAGTAATTTTGCTGATAGTTATCCGTCTGATTATCGTACGGCTCCCCCGCTTTCTCACTACCTGCCTCGTTATATGTTCGGTTCTCTTTGAGCATACTCTCCTCAATCCCATACCAGGCCTGGTATGTCTGCTCCCGCCCTGAAAAAACATCCGCTTGCAGCAGACTACGCTCCCCGTGATGGGAGGCTGACAGGAAATACGATCCCAGGTCAGAGAAGGCCCGATCGATGTATCCATCTGTATCGATTTTTGAGAGGCGTCCTTCAAATTGCCAGCCATTTTCCATCAACCCCGACCCCAGCTTTACATTGTATTTTCGGGTGTTGAAAGAACCGAAACCGGTATTGATCTCACCAAAGGGGTCTGCCGCGGCGGCGCTCGTCTGCAAATTGATGGTTGCGCCAAACGCACCCGCACCATTTGTTGAGGTACCCACCCCTCTCTGGATCTGAATGTTTTCTGTGGATGAGGAGAGATCGGGCAGGTTTACCCAGAAGGCCCCGTGCGATTCAGGATTATTTACAGGAATCCCATTGATGGTAACATTGATGCGGTTCGGATCCACGCCACGAATACTGATCCCCGTATAGCCGATACCTGCACCGGCATCGGATGTGGTGACAACAGAAGGGGTGTTTTGTAGCAGATAGGGAATATCTTGTCCGAGGTTGTGTGCTTCAATCTCTTCGCGGCTGATATTGGTGTAGGTTACCGGTGTGGTTTCATCCACCCGGGTGGCACTTACAAATACATCGCTGCCAATGTAGGTGGCTCTGTTCAGAAAAATCTCCAGATCCTGATAGAGGCCATCCAGCTCGATCAGCTGACTTTCATAACCCAAAAACGTAACGATAAGGATCTCCTCTTCGTTATCCAGAAGCTGGATTTCAAAGGAGCCGTCTTCTGCAGATGTAACTCCGCGTGTTGTCCCCCTCTGATAGATCGCAGCATCCTGAAGGGGCTCTTCAGATTGCGCATCATACACTCTACCCGTCACGGTTTGGGCATGTAGAGAGGGTGATAGCAGAAGGGAAAGAAATAGAATGGAAACCGTAAAAAACGGTGTACCAGATTTGGAATAAAACATGAATCCTCCATTTAAAACGTATGTGAATGGAGGGGTTAACTTGCGTATCTGTGCGGTAAACAGGTTTTCCTACGCCGGTATTATCCGGTTCAGGTTATCAGGGTATGATCTCAGCCCGCAGTGCAAGCACCCCCAACCTTGTTGTTGAACAGACAAGATAGGGGGAATTCATGGCAACTTCCAATGATTGATTCCTGAAAAATTGCTTGGAGTGCGAGCCTCTACACCGTAGAACTTCACATAGCAATTCTTACTACCGATTTTCCACCGGCTGTATTGGCACCGAAAAGCTCAGGAAGCTTTTAATTTTCGGGCTTTGATACAGAGGAAACGCTTACTCACTCAATTCTGTAATCGGCGTAAGCTCCAGTTTTCTGAATTCCACTTCGGCTCCTTCTGCCTGAATAGCGATCTGACCGCTGCTCACTGTGGCATCGTAACCGAAATTTACCAGATCCCCGTTTACCCATACTTTGATGGAATCGCCCAGCGCTTCGATAATCATCTCATTCCACTCTCCCAGCGGATTTTCAGAGCCGTCGGTCAGGTTTAAGATGCGCCGGTTTCCATCTGAGTACATACTCCACGACTCTTCCGGCCCGCGCCGCTCCACCATATCGGGAACGGTGATATCTTCGCCAATCACCCAGAAATCACCTGCATTTTCGTGCATCATTTGCACTTCTATCGATTTTGGGAACATGCCATAGAGCTCCCTTTTATCGGAGGCGTGAACCAGGATACCGCAGTTTCCGGGTTCTCCGGGAAAACGATATTCAGCTACGAGACGATAATCCGAATAGGTTTCATCCGTAATCAGATGCCCCAGAGGAACACCCAGACTCACCAGCATGCCATCCCGCACAATAAAAGCATTGGTTGTATCGGGGTTTTCATCCATTGCGGGGATGTCGTAATGCCACCCGGTAAGGTCAGTGCCATTAAAGAGAGAGAAAGTTTGAGCTGAATTATTTTGTGAATCGGCGTCTGAACACGCAGACAGCAATAGAAGTGCCAGCAGCGTGGTCAGCAGGGATGATCGTTTCATAATTGAAGGAAATCTATCGAAGGTTAAAACATGTAACTCATCAAAGATAAACGTTTTAGAGAGAGTATCAAGAAGAAGATCTTAATGAATCTATCTCTATCCTTAAATAAGTTCAGCCGGACGCTTCGCATGGGGCTTCAGAGAGGTCAAGCTCTCTATTCTTACCGGTTTGCCGGAAGCGGCGCTTTTACGAGCCGCAATACCTGTCAGAACAGACATCACCCCATCCCGCGTGCCTGCCAGTTGATGGAGCGGATCAGGCATATCCGGATCCTTAAATAACCGGTCCAGCAGCAGCGGATCGCCGCCCCAGTGTCCGCCATCGCTGAATGGAACCACAATCCTCTGCGGATCCTTTCCACGTGGCGTTAATATCCATTCCTGATGTTCATCCGATGCAGGCCATCCGCCTTCACGTCCTTCCAGGCGTCCTTTTGTCCCATTAAACGCAATCCAGTACCCCGAATGATCGGTGTCGGAGGTGAGAGAATAGTTCACAAACGCACCATTCGCATAGGTAATAAGCGCTGCATGCTTGTCGTGTGAGTCGATATTATGACGATAGACGCAATTGTCACGAATGTATCCGTCGTAATGTTCATTGTCGGCATACATCTGACGGAGATGATCATTCGCATTGATATCCCAGTAGTGCTCACACTCCTGAGTATATGGACATCTTCTGCAATTGGTGGAGCGAAAAGGCCCACTGGATCCGAACATTTCAAGCGCATTCTGAGCATATACTTCCACAGGGTCTGAATCGAGGAACCAGTTGAGCATATCAAAATGGTGAGTGTTTTTATGAACCCAGAGTGTTCCGCCTCTTTTGCTCTCACCGTGCCACCGCTGCATATACGCTCTCTGGTGTCCGTGGTTGATATTCCAATGAAAATCGACCGATCGGATATCCCCAATGGCACCTTCCATCAATAGTTCCTTTACCTTGGATCGGTGGGGAGGGTAGCGGTAGTTAAAGGTGACATAGATGTTGTTATCGGGATATTTTTTGTCCGCGTCAATAATCATCTGACACTTCTCCTCATCGATGGTGAGCGGCTTTTCGCAGACGACATCCACGCCGTGCTCCAGAGCAGTGATGATACAGTTATGGTGCTCCCAGTCCCAGGTGGTAACGACAAGTCGGTCGGGCCGGGTCTGCTGAAGCATCTCATCCAGCCGGGTGAAGGTCGGGCACCCCGCCCCCACATATTCAGAAGCGTATTTCAGACGCCCGGGGTTGGTATCGCAAATTCCCACCATCTCTATATGATCCGGATAGCGACTAACCAGGTTTCTGCCATACATAGAGACGCCCCGGACTCCCATTCCCACAACCGCCACTCTCATCTTGCCATTTTGTGGTTTTCGTTGAGGCTTTCTATCAGCGGCCTTCAGGATGGGGCCTGTTAACAGGGATCCTCCAAGTGCTGCGCCTGCTGTTCCTAGAAATTTCTTCCTGGTATAACTGTTCTGGTCAGACATGGTACTATCTTCCTACATTTAATGATATTTCAGGCCCTAATCCCAATACATCCCTAAAAGCCCTTTGATTTGGTTAAGAGCTCTAATGTAGTTTATTGAGGGTAGAAAGACAATTCAGTTTGTGTTTTTGTCCAGCCAAGTACGAATCCGACACACCTTATCAAGGCACACCAATAATTGTAAGTCGAACAAATTAGACTGTTCTATTCTATCTGATTTTTTACTTGGTAGCTAAATTTCTGTATTGCTGATAAAATTATATTTGACCAAAAAATCTTGCCCTTAGAAATATTCTTGTATTATTGATCTGACAGTATGCCAGCTACGTCACCTATAGAGTTATCTGAATTTGAGTTACGCTCTTTCACGGTGATGACAACTTATTATAAATGATCCAATCTCTTTCCCCCCTCACTTTCCAATACAAAACCGCGAGAAAATCGAGTCGAGTACGTGTTCATTGGTGATTTCGCCGGTAATGGTTCCTAGCTCATTGAGGGCTGCGCGCAGATCAATCGAAAGAAAATCACCTGTCAACCCCTGATCGAGAGCATCCAGGGCATGCTGCACATGTTCCTTCGCTTTTTGAAGGCCGTCGCGGTGGCGGGATGATGTGACCAGAAGACTGGAGGTGTCGTAATCCTTGCTCTCCAGAGCACGCAATTTCATTAGATCTTTTAATTTGTCAATATTCTCTTCATTGGGAGCCGATACTTTCAGGTCGTAATGGATCCGCTCCTCCTCTTCGGCCCTCTCCAGATCAAGTTTCGTACCGATCAGCAGAAATGGAGTCTCTCCTGCACGTTGCTGAAATTCGGCAATCTCCTGACGCTCTTCGGGAGTAAAGGACAGTGACAGATCTTTTAAATAGACCACCAGATCCGCCTGTTCGAAGGCTTGTTGTGATCGCCTCACACCTTCCGCCTCAACCACATCGTCGGTTTCCCGCAATCCCGCTGTGTCAATCAACTTAAATAACAATCCCTCGTAGCTCCAATCCGCATCTATGGTATCTCGTGTGGTACCCGCTATATCGGTTACAATCGCACGCTCACTCCCGATCAGGGTATTGAGCAGTGTGGACTTTCCCGCATTTGGACGGCCGATAAATACGGTCTTTACACCATCTTTCACCAGCCTGCCCGTTTCGTAGGTGTCCAGTAGACGGGAGATCTCTTCATTCACCTCCGTCAGAAAACTCCTCAGCTGATCTTTATTTGCGAATTCCACATCCTCTTCGATAAAATCGAGTTCCAGCTCAACCATCGCTGTTGCATCGATGATTTGCTGGCGAAACTGCTTCACATGCTGCCCCAGCCTCCCTTCAAGCTGCTGATGCGCCGCATCCATCGCTTTCATGCTCTTGGCATGAATCAGATCCGCCACTGCCTCTGCCTGATCCAGATCGAGCTTGCCATTCAGAAAGGCACGTTGGGTAAATTCGCCCGGTTCGGCCGCACGCACACCCTGCTCCAGAACAGTTTCCAGGACGGCCTGGGTCACCAGCACACCCCCGTGACACGAGATCTCTACGGTATCTTCTCCTGTATACGACTTCGGAGAACGAAACAGTGTGGCAAGCACTTCATCAACGACCCTGCCCTCCTTGTTTACGATC
>CALKWT010000078.1 GCA_938003885.1 uncultured Balneolaceae bacterium
GCGACCACCGAGATCTACACTCTTTCCCTACACGACGCTCTTCCGATCTCGTAGCTCTGCAAGGCCGCGCATTCGTCCGATACCCGGATACCCCGGATTGGATTCTGATAGAAAATCACTCATCATTCTGTGCCCGTGATCCGGACGAAAAGGAATTCGGATATCCTCTCTGCCCGCATCTCTTCGGCGGATCTGCTCCTCAATTAGTTGTCTCATCACGGCAGCCATATCTGTGCTCCCATTCAGATGCGCTGCTTCGTGGAAAGAGCGGTTTCCGTCCTCCCGCTGAACATTTCTAAGGTGAACAAAGTGTATCCGCTCTCCCAGATTTTTCACCATTTCCGGCAAATCGTTGTCCGCCCTCACCCCAAACGAACCTGTGCAGAAGGTTAAGCCGTTCGCCTGAAACGGTGCGGCTTCAAACAGCATGCGAACATCCTTTTCCGTACTGACTACCCGCGGCAATCCAAACAGCGGAAATGGCGGGTCATCCGGATGAATAGCCAATTTCACGCCCGCTTCTTCTGCAGCCGGAGCTATTTCCTGTACAAACTGGTGAAGATGCTGGCGAAGCTTCTCTTCTGATATCTCCCTGTATTTTCCGAGGGCTTCCCTGAACTGATCCAGTGTATACCCCTCTTCCGACCCCGGCAGGCCTGCCAGAATGGTTTCAATCAATGATTGCTTCTCGCCCGAGGTCAGTTTCTGAAAAAGTTCTTCCGCCTGCTCACAGACAGGTTCCGTATAATCTTCTTCGGCTCCATCCCTCTTTAGCAGAAATATGTCAAAAGCGGCCAGTGAAATTTCATCAAACCGAAGTCCGGTCGCTCCATCTGAAAACGGGTGATGCAGATCTGTACGGGTCCAGTCGAGTACGGGCATAAAATTGTAGCATACCGTCGTAACGCCGCAGGCAGCAAGATTGCGAATGGATGCCTTGTAGTTTTCAATCAGCTGTTCAGCAGCCGCTCCTTTCTGTTTGATCTCCTCATGAACCGGAATACTCTCCACGACCGACCACCTCAGCCCTGCATCTTCGATCAAGCTTTTATGCTTCTGAATCTCCTCTTTCGTCCAGACCACACCATTTGGTAGATGATGCAGCGCCGAAACGATACCGGTTGCTCCCGCCTGCCGGACATCTGAAAGTGATACCGGGTCGGAGGTGCCAAACCAACGCCAGGTTTGTTCAAGTTTTTCCATATCTGATCTTTACCTTCCTTTGTTTTTCAGTCATTACCATCTTATTATATCAGTATCAGGAGCATCCGTCCCATGGGCCTGGTTTAACCGGGCCTTCAGTCTGTTTCAGGCTTCCGCCTACCGGGAGACAGGTTTCATTCAACAGATTGATTTGGCCCTTGTGCAGCTTTTCAAAACTTCTCCTCACCGGGCAGTCGCACTCAATGGCAATTCATGCCAGATCCGGCGCCCAGCAAGGCAGCAGAGTGAAGAGGGTTTGATCCTCTTTATAAAGCGTTGATGTTGCTTTCTGAATCGATTGATCTCAGACTCTAAAGTCTTTAGAAAATTACAGCCAACATAAGTATGAACAGTAATTTTAAGATAAATCGTAGAGAAATATATTTAAATGGTAATGGCTTTTTGTATAAAATGTTTGGTTTATATAAGTTCACCTAATATCAATCTCATGCTGTAAGATTGCAACTTCTAATATAATTAACAGCCAGAACATGAATCGCCGAAAATTTCTACGCACATCTGCACTCTCAACGGCCGCAATCGGTTTGAGCGGACCCTTTGTTTTTGCCCGGGGTGCTGCCTCACCCAACGAAATCGTTACTGTAGCCATCATGGGAGCCAGGGGAAGAGCCGGTTTTCTTTCAGAAGTATTTGCAAGAAGCCGGGCCACTCAGGTAAAATCTATTTTTGATGTGGATCACCGCCCTCTCGAAGAATTAGCTACAAAGATTGGTGAAATCCAGGGGCAGAAACCTGAAACGGGAACAGATTTTCGCCACGCGCTGGACGATCCGGATATTGATGCGCTCGTTATTGCCGCCCCTGACCACTGGCATACCGCAGCCACTATTATGGCGTTACAGGCAGGCAAGCATGTCTATGTAGAAAAGCCGGGGAGTCATAATCCCGCTGAAGCCAGACTGGTTGTGCAGGCTCAGCAGAGATATGGAAAGGTTGTACAGATGGGAAATCAGCAGCGCTCTTCGCCCGAATCTCAGCAGGCGATGCAGGATATCCGGGATGGGTTGATCGGGGATGTCTATTATGCCAAATGTTTCTATGCGAACAAGCGCGGGCCCATCGGAAACGGATCCATTGCAGATGTGCCTGACTGGCTCAACTATGAGCTCTGGCAAGGCCCGGCACCACGTACCCCTTATCGGGACAATGTGATTCACTATAACTGGCACTGGTTCTGGAAATGGGGAACCGGAGAACTGCTGAATAACGGCACCCACGAATATGATATTTGCCGGTGGGCGCTTGGCGTGGATCTGCCAAACAGAATCTCCTCCTCCGGCGGACGCTTTCACTTTGATGATGACTGGGAGTTTTATGACACGCAGAATGTGAATTTTGAGTTTCCGGGTGGCAAATCGATCAACTGGGAAGGCCGAAGCTGTAACGGATATGGGTTCTGGAACAAAGGCAGGGGATCTGTTATCACGGGTACCAAAGGAACCATGATGATGGATCGGGGCGGCTATACGGCCTACAATCTGGACAATGAAGAGATCAAAAAAGTAGTCCGCGATTCCGAACAGGACAGCCTCGATACAGTGGGCGGCGGAGATCTGACCGATTACCATGTCCTTAATTTTGCCAACGCCATCCGGGAGGGTGAGAAGCTCAACTCTCCGATCCGTGAAGGTCAAAAGAGCGTGATTGCCCTGCATCTGGGAAATATCTCGCAATATGTGGGCAGAACTCTAAATATTAATCCTCAATCCGGACGCATTATCGGAGATTCCGAAGCGATGTCGATGTGGAGCAGGGATTATGAACCAGGATGGGAGCCGCGTATTTAATTTTCTGCAACCTCCGGAATAATTTCAATCAGAAAGTCATTGCTGAAACGATCACTTCCCTGCGGGCTGTTATCCAGATTGCTGGTAAGGATATAAATTTTTCCGGATGGAGCTTGTGCCACCGATCGTATCCGCCCGTACTCCTGATGGAGCAGATGTCGTAACTCAAGGGATTGCTGATCATCACTGCCGGTCAGCCGCCACAATCTCTGGCTGCGCAGCCCGGCAAATAGAAATGAACCTTTCCATGGCCCCGAGCGGATAAAAGCAGCGCCGGCTGGAGCCCAGGTATGATCCTCAATGGAAATGCCCGATCCGCTGTGAAGTACGGGCTGACTCATACCGGGTGATTGTTCGTCTCCCATAATGGCCGGCCACCCGTAATTGCCTCCGGCTTCGATCTGGTTAATTTCATCTCTGCAGCAAAAACTGGCTATTTCGCTGGATGGGCCATGATCTGTCGCAACCATAATGCCTGAATCCGGATGCCAGTCAAATCCCTGGGTGTTTCTCAAACCATAGGCATACACCGGAGATCCCGGGAAGGGATTGTCAACCGGAATGCTGCCATCCCGGTTGAGCCTGAGTATGGTTCCTGCCTCATCCCCCGGATCCTGAGCCTTCTCCGGCTCCCCTCGGTCACCAACAGACCAGTAGAGTTTTCCGTCGGGCCCGAACTTTATGGGCCCGCTGTTGTGCATGCTTCTTCCTTTGATCTTATCCAGCAGAATGTGCCCCTCCGCGGCGAGTCCGCTTGCCGGGTCTTCCCTGTAGCGTACCAGCCGGTTGTAATCGTAAGCTTCTCCGGGTACACCATAACTGTATCCGACATACACATATCCGTTCGCTGAGAAATCAGGATCCAGAGCGATGCCCAAAAGCCCGCTATTTCCCACTGTCGGCCCATACGTGGTTCTCAGCGAATCCCGGAGATCCAGCCAGGGGGTCTCCTCCAGCCGGCCATCCCGAACGACCCGAACCAGGCCATTTCGTTCTGTGATTAGTATGCGTCCGTCTGGCACAAAGTCGAGCTGCCAGGGGATGGTCAGCTCATCGGTAATCATCTGGTGAGTAAAGGGGGCCGTATCGGGGCGGGCGTTTACCTGCTTCGGGATCCAGATAACGGCTGTCGGTCCAGCACGTTCTTCTTCCGAACAGCCGGAAAGAAGCAGGAGAGCGAGCACAAGCAGTGCGGGTAAGGTATACGCACCATGGAAACCAGCTTTATAGACAGATCTCATGTAGAAATTTCCTATTCGAAATGACGTTTCCTGATCAGTGAAAAGCAATCAAATCATCCTGATTTACCTGATTGCCAGTCGTTCCCGAATGTAATCATTTTATTTCGCTTTTGTATCCGCTTCTTTATCAGCGAAGAGCGTCTGGCACATATTTCTGAACGGATTCATCTTAAGTCAGCCGGTATATCTCCGGCAGGGTAACCGGCTGTTCCGTCTTCGTGGCCTGTTCCGCCAATAGTGTCCAGATTGATGCATTGTACCCTTCTGTGGTGAGTTTTTCAGGTGCCTCGCCATTCTTTACGAAGTTGACAAACCCTTCCAGATAGAGCAGTGTATCATTCAGCTCGTAGTCGGGCGATATATAGTGTCCGCCAAGACGCAGCGGGGTATCGAGCCGCCAGGTGGCCCCTCCAATCGGTATGGTTTCGTTCTCCCCAAGCCGAAGCTGTTCCAGCAGGTCGGAAATGACCGGCGGATCTTCAGGAAATTCCTCGAACCACTGATTTGACTCAAGCTCAATGGTGCCCTCATTCCCGAGTACCTGTACCTGCATTCCGTTGATCTTGTTACTGGTGATGCAGTCGTACGAAAAGTGGATCCCGTTCGGATATTTGAATACCAGAGCAAAATTATCGTACACTTCTCTTCCATCATCAAAAAAGTTGATGCTTCCGTGTCCCACGACCGATTCGGGAGTGGCCCCCAGAACCCAGTTGGCCACCTGAAAATGATGGGATCCCAACTCGGTGATCATTCCGGCTGAAAACTCATCGTAGAACCTCCAGTTTCGCTGCTTGTCCAGCGCAGTTCCCCGCCCACCCGTGTCCCTGTAAAAGACCCAGTCGGTATTCCTGTGCCACCAGCCGCGCAACATGGTGATTTTTCCGATATCTCCATTCGCTATGTTCTCCATCGCCTGCAGGTACGACGGATTAAACAGGCGTTGGTGGCCTATCAGCAGGATGCGGCCTTCTTCCAGGTGAGTATCGTACATCGCTTTCACATCCTCCAGGGTACGTGCCATCGATTTTTCGCAAAACACATGCAGGCCTGCCTTCATGCAATCGATCGTGATATGTGCATGTTCATGCAGCGGAGTGGCAATGATCACGCCATCCAGCTCTTCCCTGTCGAGCAGCCTGCGGTAATCGCTGTACGCAGATGCCCCGGGCACCAGACTTTGCGCCCGTTCCAGATGAGGCGGATAGGTATCGCACACCGCTGTAACCTCCAGATTCATACGGTTCGAAAGCTCCAGCAAATTCCTCGTGAGCGCACTTCCCCTGGAACCCACACCAATCACTCCGATCCTCACGCGATCGGATGCACCTTTCCCATCTGGTGCCGGATTGTTAAAAATAGAGAACCACGGCATGTGTGCGGCCATCACCGCAGAGCCCGCCAGACTCGATGTCAGTTCAAGAAATGTTTTTCGATTCATCATCCTCTTTTCCATTAACCCTCATTCCGGAGATTTTACAGCTGCTCCACGCCTGAAAATGAACGTTTTTAACTGATTTCTATCGTACCGCTGAAGATAAAATCCCCCAACAGTTGCACTTTGGTGTGGTTTTATTTCTCTCCGGCGCCGAAATCAACTAAAATTTCCGGTGTTGCAAAACCCCCATTCTGTTATTGTTCTTTGATCGTTGGTGTATTCTGCTTTCATCGCCCGCATGCCGGGGTACAGCTCTATGATCTTTTCGGCAACCGCCTCATCTGCGACAAGAAGGGCGGTTGACATGATTTCAGATAACAAGGGCGAATCCGACTGAACACTCATCGTTTTTTTATCCTGCTGCAACTCCCCCGTTTTGGG
>CALKWT010000079.1 GCA_938003885.1 uncultured Balneolaceae bacterium
ATGAAAGGGTTCCAATGCGATTAAAGGGTGTAGATTACTTCAGCTATATAATTTCTTTATGAAGTTGAAATTGAATATTTCCATCTGGTCTGCCAGTAGTAATTCACCCACCATAGGATCATACTTTTCAATAATGAAGTTATCGGGGACGATGAACAAATCTTCTTTTATAAGAGTTACAGCTACGAATTATAAACGATAGAAAAACTGTATGAATCGATTTCTCTAATAGACCAACCCGCACCGACAAGACCACGGCCGGGGCACTGTGCCAACGGGCCTGGAATAGGGGCGGCCAGCCGGAAAACAGGCCGGAACTACCTGAGCGGGATGCCACCCCCTTTGTAATCTATAGATGGGAAAGTATTTTAGCGGAATAAGACGATCCCGTTAACCGCCCGGCGGGTCATAACAGAAGGGTATTCATACTATTTCTTAAAACAGATTGACCAGGATGAATGTGAATTCAGAAGCATTTGATTGCCGAGTGCCTTATCTTGGCGCAATTCTATGATATAGCCCCGATAAAGGAAGAAATCCGCCGCTATTTAGAATCATTTTAAATATGACCGAACTACTCTGCCAGGTAGGCAGATCTTCGATTATTTCAGTACCTTTTCGGGTTAGATACCGGGTAGATTTGCCCACACAAAAATTGGAAAAATTTTACAGAATTTATGGCTCAGATTTTCCCTAAGTGGACGAACGAAGCTCCACGCAGAATTCTCGTCGGTTTAATAGTTGTTTTAAATGCTGTGGTTTTTGGTTTCTGGTATTTCGGTTCCCCGGAATATCTGGATGTAGGTTACGCACCGGAGCAACCGGTCCCGTTCAGCCACAAAACCCACGCTGGCCAGCTCGGAATGGATTGCCAATATTGTCACACTCAGGTTTTCGACTCCAGACATGCCAATATCCCCGCCACTCAAACCTGTATGAACTGCCACAATCAGATTGAAACAGATAATGAAAATCTGGAACTCGTCCGGCAGAGCTGGGAGACAGGAGAACCCATCGAGTGGATCCGTGTTCATATGCTCCCAGATTATGCCTATTTCAATCACTCTGCTCACGTAAATGTGGGTGTCGGTTGTGAATCCTGCCATGGCAGAATAGACAGGATGGATGTTGTAAGACAGGAAGAGCCGCTCAGCATGAGCTGGTGCCTCGACTGTCACCGGGAACCTGAGAAACACGTGAGGCCTGTCTCGGAAGTGACCACCATGGGTTATCAGGCAGAAAACCAGCTTGAGCTAGGTCTCGAACTCGTTGCCAAACACAATATCAACGCACCTACATATTGTCAGAGTTGCCATTTCTAATGCCGGCTCCCGCGTATTTTATTAAATACATTGTTTTTAAATAAAATAATTCTCTTAAAATGAGTGATCAGACAAATCAAACAACTTACTGGAAAAGTTTAAATGAACTCGCTCAAAACGAAGAATACCAGAAGTTTGAACAACGTGAATTCACCGAAAACGCTTCAGAATTAACCGATCAGGTCTCCCGCAGAAGTTTCCTTCGTGTAATGGGAGCGTCTGTCGCTCTGGCGGGATTGGCATCGTGCCGTAAACCTGTTCAAAAAATAATAACCTACTCCCGGCAGCCAGAAGACCTTGTTCTGGGAGAGCCAAATTTCTATGCTACCGCAATGCCTTTCCAGGACACCCAGACAGGATTGCTGGTCACCAATAATGAAGGCCGGCCTACCAAGATAGAAGGGAATCCTGATCATCCATCCAGCCAGGGCCGTACCAGTATTTACAACCAGGCGAGTATTCTGGAACTCTACGACCCCGACCGTTCCCGCTCTGCAAGGCACAACGGGGACTCTGTTTCGATTTATGAATTCTATGACTTTTTAGTTAACCATTTTGAAAACAGAGACAGATCCGTCCTTTTTGTGGATGAGCAGTCTTCTTCTCCCACCTATCACAGACTCAAGGGTGAGATAGTCAACACGTTTGCAAATGCAGAGTGGGTCACCTACGAACCCTTCTCAGATTTTAATGTGATTGAGGGAATCAACATGGCCTTCGGCAGAAGGCTTCGTACGCTCAACCATTACGGAGAAGCCAATTTGGTGGTTGCCATTGATCACGACTTCATGAGTCCTCAGGGCGATAAGAACAGTGTTGAAAACTCTATCGAGCTTACCAACAGAAGACGTGTCACTTCGACGAATGACGACATGTCCCGAATTTACAGTATAGAAAATACCTTTACGAACACCGGATCCTACGCGGATCACAGGCTCCGCCTGAAATCCTCCGAAATTGCGCCTTTCACTTTTGCACTGGCAGCCCGTCTCTCTGACAGAGTCAGCGGCCTTGAAGCATTTTCCGGGGTAAGCAACGCTTTTACATCCCATGAGTGGGTGGAAAATCTGGCTAATGAGCTGATAGCTCAGAGTGGAAACGCCATTATTACGGCTGGCTATCAACACTCTAAAGAGGTACATGCAGCAGTAGCTGCGATGAATGCCGCCCTTCAGAATGCAGGAAATACCGTCACATATCTGGAAGTTCCTTTTCTGAATGACAGGGATGAGCGAGCTGCCTTTGTTGAAGCTATGAATGGAGCAGCTGCCGGAAATTATGATACCATCGTGATACTGGGCGCTAATCTTAAATACAACGCACCAGCGGATCTCGATATCGAATCGATATTGGGAAATATCGAGACTAAAATCCATCTGGGCAGTTACTATGATGAAACAGCCAAGCTCTGCAACTGGCATGCAAATCAGGCGCACTTCCTTGAAGCCTGGGGAGACGGCAGGGCTTATACCGGCGAACAATCCATTATCCAACCTCAGATTCTGCCTCTTCATGAAGGTACAAGTGCTATAGAAGTTCTGGCCTCCATTAATGATGGCGAGCGAAGAGAAGGATACGAGGTTGTACGGGAGACCTGGAATAGTGATAATTCGGACAATTTTGAGCGGATCTGGCAGCAGATCCTCCACGACGGAATTTCTGCGAATGCTGGCTATTCCGCTGCACAGGTTACAATTGCCGCATCTTTGGGTACAGAGATTTCCGGGGCCCTTCAGCAGCAACCCCTTGAAGGCATTGAAATTGCCGTTAAACCTGATCCAAAACTATTTGACGGCCGCTTTTCCAATATCAGCTGGCTGCAGGAGCTGCCAGACCCGATGACCAAGGTGACGTGGGACAACGTCGCCCTGATGAGCCCTGCGACAGCAGAAGCTATCGGAATTGATACAAAGAGAAGTTTCAGGCACAACGACGTTCCTGTCGTCCGTATCGATACAGGATCAGAGGTTATTGAGATCGCCGCCTGGGTTGAACCAGGACATGCGGACAATTCTATTACGCTGACAGCTGGTTATGGCCGCGAGTCTCTCGGAAGAGTGGCTGATGGTGTGGGTGTCGATGTCTACCCACTTCTAAACAGCAATGCACCTTTCTATCAGGTGGCTGAAGTAAGCCCCACGGGGAACACCTTTGAGATTGCCTGTACACAGGACCATCACAGCCTGGAAGGCCGGGATATGGTACGAGCAGCTTCACTGGACGAGTACCGTGAGAATCCCCGATTTGCTCATTTTTCCAGTGTACACGGTTTTGAAGTACCCGGTATTGCAGAAGCACTGGAGGAAGGCGATGAGCGGGGGCCGGTTTCACTATTTAATGAAACCTACGGGCCTTCAGACCAGCCGCAGTGGGGGATGACGATCGATCTCAACTCCTGTTTTGGTTGCGGTGTATGTACCATTGCCTGCCAGGCTGAAAACAACATTCCTGTTGTAGGAAAGCGGGAAGTCAGCAGGCGGCGTATTATGCATTGGATTCGGGTAGACCGTTACTTCGAAGGTGACCAGAACAATCCACGAGCCTATCATCAGCCCGTTCCCTGTATGCAGTGTGAACTTGCACCGTGTGAGGAGGTCTGCCCTGTAGTTGCCACCACACACAGTGAAGATGGTTTGAACCAGATGACCTACAACCGATGCATCGGAACAAGATACTGCTCAAACAACTGTCCTTTTAAAGTACGTCGCTTCAACTTCTTCAATTACGCAAAAGAGTATTTGACGACTGGTGACGATCCCGAAATCATCCAGATGGCAATGAACCCGGATGTAACCATCCGATTCCGTGGAGTGATGGAAAAGTGCACCTACTGTGTACAGCGAATCAACCGCGGTAAGATCGCTGCCAAAAAGGAAACAGGATCCAGAAAACCTGCAGATGGCACTGTTCAAACAGCATGTCAGCAGGCATGCCCGGCCAATGCTATCTCCTTTGGTGATTTGACAGATCAAAACAGCAACGTTTCGGTAAACAAACGAAACGACAGAAACTATGTCATGCTGGAAGAACTTAATGTTCGGCCCCGGACCTCTTATCTTGCCAGACTGACAAACAACAACCCGGAATTGTTGGCGTAAATCCAATAAATAGAAATCAACTGTAACAAAGAAACATGAGTAAAACGTACGAATACGTTCCTGAGCCCGCTCTTGTGAAAGGGAATCACAATTTCGCAGATATCACGGCGATGGTAACTGATATCAGCCTTCGTCCTACACCCAAGCCCTGGTACATTGCCTTTGGGATAGCTAATCTACTACTGCTTGTACTGCTTGTTTCCGTAGGGTATCTCTTTTGGGAAGGAACCGGTATCTGGGGTCTGAATCAGCCAGTCGGATGGGGCTGGGCCATTATTAACTTTGTGTGGTGGGTCGGTATTGGCCATGCGGGTACGCTTATTTCCGCTATTCTTTTCCTGTTCCGGCAGGGATGGAGAACAGCCATTAACCGCTTTGCCGAGGCCATGACCATCTTCGCGGTCATGTGTGCCGGACTTTTCCCGGCCATCCACGTAGGTCGGATCTGGGTTGTTTACTGGATGTTTCCGCTCCCGAATTCCATGGCCCTCTGGCCTAACTTCAACAGCCCGCTTCTCTGGGATGTGTTTGCTGTAGCGACCTATTTTACAGTCTCTCTGCTCTTCTGGTATGTAGGTCTTGTACCTGACTTTGCCACCCTCCGGGACAAGGTTAAAAGCAAAGCGGGCAAATTGATCTACGGAACGTTTGCTCTGGGCTGGAGGGGCAGTAACCGTCACTGGTGGAACTATGAAAAGTCATACATGACACTTGCAGGACTGGCCACACCTCTGGTCCTCTCCGTTCATACTATTGTTTCTTTTGACTTTGCAGTATCCGTCATTCCAGGATGGCACACCACCATCTTTCCCCCCTATTTCGTTGCCGGTGCTGTCTTTTCTGGATTTGCAATGGTGCTTACCCTCATGATCATTACCCGGAAAATTTACGGGCTTGAAGATATCATGACGGATGACCATATCGAGAAGATGAATATCATCATCCTCGTTACCGGAACAATGGTAGGATTTACTTATCTGATGGAGTTCTTCATCGCCTGGTATAGTGGCGTGGAGTACGAAAAAGCGATCTTCATCCTCCGGGCAACCGGGCCCTACGCATGGGCCTACTGGATTATGATTGCGTGTAACGTATTGTCGCCCCAATTCTTCTGGTCCAAAAAACTGCGCCGCAATGTGGCCTTTACCTTTGTAATCTCTATTGTAGTTAATATAGGAATGTGGTTTGAGCGGTTTGTTATTGTGATTTCATCACTTTCAACAGATTATCTCCCCTCCTCCTGGGGCTATTACTCTCCAACCATCTGGGACGTTTCAACCTATATCGGAACCTTCGGACTCTTTTTCACTCTATTCCTTCTGTTCTTGCGATTCATGCCTGTCATTGCCATAGCCGAAGTGAAAGGAGTGATGCCTCAGGCTGATCCACATAATTATGATGAAGAAACCGGCGAGTACGTACCTCCCCGTGTTACTGTTCCTGAACCAATCTATAATAAAACAACACATCGGGAAAATTCATGAATAAAGAACTCACAGAACATAAACTCTATGGAATTCTTGCAGAATTCAAGAACCCGAAAGCACTGATCGATGCTGCCTCTGCGGTTACAGAGCAGGGTTACAGAAAGTATGATACCTTCAGCCCCTTCCCTATTCACGGTATTGACAAAGCGATGAAGCTGCCTAAATCCAAATTGGGCTGGATTGTGGGCACAATGGGTACAATCGGGCTTGTAGGTGGGTTCTCCATGATCTATTTTATGATGAATGTCGATTATCCTCTTATCATCGGCGGGAAGCCTTTTACCAACTTTCCGGCCTGGGTTCCGGTCATCTTTGAACTGACCATACTTCTCTCTGCATTTGGAGCGGTATACGGGATGTTCTTTTTAAACGGATTACCCAGACTCAACCATCCGTTGTTTTCGTCCGAAAGTTTTGCACAAAAGGCAACAGACGACGGTTTCTTCGTATGTATCGAAGCAGATGACCCGCAGTTTGACGAAGCTAAAATTGAACAACTTTTCAAAGAGGTTGGAGCAACAGCCATTGAAACCATTTACGACGAATCGTAACTGTTTGTTATTACTAAATGATTTTTAATTGAAAAATGAATCACATGACACTTAAACCCGTCACATTCATCCTTCTCGCCTCTGCTTTTCTACTCTCGTGCAGAGGCCAGTCTACGGAGAAGCCGCCGATTCGTCACCATTTCAACATGGTTTTCCAGGATCGGTTCAATGCGCAGGAGGAAAATCCATTCTTTGATGACAACATGGCCATGAGACTCCCTGTGGAAGGGACCGTAGCCAGAGGAAACCTTCGGCTGGAATCTGATATTTATGAAGGTGTAGACGAGAATGGAGAGTTTGTAACAGAAATTCCATTTGAGCTCACAAGAGATTTTCTCTACCGTGGCCAGGATCGTTACGATGTCTACTGCCAGGTATGTCACGGCGGGATCGGCAACGGACAGGGCGTAATCATGACGGGGGGTTATGGTTACGTACCAGCACCGACATTTCACCGACCGGAAAGTTACAATATGCCTGATGGTGAATTTTATTCAGCAATCACACATGGAATCCGAACCATGCCCTCCTATGCATCTCAGATCAATGTAGAAGACAGATGGGCGATTGTAGCATATATCCGGGCTCTGCAACAGAGCCAGAATGTACCTGAGTCGGACATGCATCTGTATGACGTAGATCTTGCAGAACTGCAACAGCAGCACCAGGCAGAACAAGAGAAGCTTGAAGAGCTTGCAGAAGCCAGGGAAAGTGCATCAGGTGGTGAAGTCTCTGCAGAACGAGGTGAGGCTCTTTTTACACAGAACGCATGCGGAACCTGTCACTCGGTAGAGGGTGCCTCTCTTGTGGGCCCGCCACTTAACGGATTATACGGTTCAGAGCAGACTTTCACTGATGGAACTTCCGCAATTGCTGATGAAGAGTATTTACACGAATCAATTGTAAATCCTTCTGCAAAAGTTGTTGAAGGTTACCAGAATGCTATGGTTCCCTATGATTTTCTCTCAGAAGATGATATTCAATCCATCATTGAATATATAAAATCACTTTCCGACGAATAACAAAGAGCTAAATACTAAATTCATGGCTTCCAGCAGTCCAAAATTAACAGATTCCTTGCAGTTACCCGCTAATTTGAACATGTCAAAGACCTTCTATGCTGTAGGCATTGCAGGTCTGATTGCCAGTTTTGTCGGCTACTTCTTAAACAGCGATCAGTTTCTGCACTCCTACCTGACCAGCTTTACTTTCTACACAAGTATCGCTTTGGCTTGTCTGATCTTTGTGATGATTCATCACATAACCAAATCATCCTGGGGTACAGTGATCCGGAGAATACCGGAGGCTTTCATCTCCAATATCTGGATCTGGGCCATCTTTCTTATCCCGGTGCTTCTGGGAGTGACATCTCTGTATAACTGGGCTAATCCCGAGTATGTATCAGGTGATCCAATCATGGAAGGGAAGGTGCCTTTCCTCAACATCCCCTTCTTTGTAGTTCGTCAGTTTATCTACTTTGCGATTTGGGGTTTTCTGGGATACAGACTACATAAAGTATCTACTGAAATGGATCATACCCGGGACTGGGGTGCTACCTCCTTGCTTCGAAAATTAAGTGCTCCCGGAATCCTTCTCTTCGCCCTTTCTGTCGCTTTTGCCAGCTTTGACTGGCTGATGTCCCTCGATGCCCATTGGTTTTCCACCATGTTCGGTGTCTATTTCTTTTCAATGAGCTTTCAGGCACTCTTTCCGGTACTTATTCTGATGACCTTCTGGTTACACAGAAACGGACTTCTTGAAAATACAATCCGCAAACCGCATATTCATGACCTGGCCTCATGGTTCTTCGGCTTTACTGTATTTTATGCCTATATTGCATTCAGCCAGTTTATACTGATTTACTATGCAAACATGCCGGAAGAGACCCTATGGTACTACCACAGGCTTGAAGGCAGCTGGTCAGTCATCACCTATATGATTCTCATAGGCCGATTTGTGATCCCTTTTCTGCTACTCCTGAACAGGGACAGTAAACATAATACCACCCTTCTGACAATCTCATCTGTACTTGTGATAGCCATGCACATTATCGAACTGCACTGGATTGTCATGCCTGCAATACATACAGAAGGTTTTTCAATCAGCTGGCTGGATATAACCACCCTCCTTGGGCTTGGCGGTATCTTCATGGGACTCTTTTTCAACAGTTTTAACAAACATCAGATTGTTCCGGTAAATGACCCGACACTCAATGAATCCCTTAGCAAACAGTATCATCAATAATTTTTCGTAATACGTAATTTTATGAGTGACAATAAAAGACAATTTACAGATTCCGAGAAGCTGAGCATTATTCAGGAAGCTTCTGGCAGTGATCGGGAAGAAGTGGATGCGATCGCCAAAAAATATGGAGTCACCAGGGATGAGATCCTCAAATGGAGGAAGGAAAGCAAGGCCTTTGTAGCCGAAAGAAAAGCGGAAACGGAAATTCTGGGATATGGTCATGAAAATGAAAAGGTATATCTGGAAGCCAATGACGCTTTTATTGATTCAGTCTATTACGGAGCTGTAAAAGATAAAATCAACTACAAAAGACTTACATTTTGGACGGTTGTGGGAGTTGTTATGGTGGTCGTCCTGGTGTTAAGTGTAATCGGTATCTATAATTATACAAAGGGATCTGCCTGGCAACAAAGTTATGAAGCGAGCGAGTATTACGAACTCGAACGCAGCAGAGTACTGGATCAGACTACACTCGATTCTTATGGTGTAGTAGACCCGGAAGCCGGGATTTACAGAATACCCATCGATGAAGCTATCAACATCATCGTAAACGAATAATATTCCTGATGAGGATAAGAAGTAAAACTCACAATGATGAAAAATACACTGCAAATCCTGCTAATGGTTTCAGTGTTTCTCTGTTTCAACAATGCTTTTGGCCAGCTAAATCAGCATCCGCCTGAAGTTCTGAATCAGATTGGTGTCGATGAAAAGCTTGGAGACACCGTACCACTGGACCTTGAATTTGTTACGTCCGATGGAAAGACAGTACTTCTCAGGGAACTTTTTGAAGAAGATAAACCCGTTCTTTTAAATCCTTTATACTACGAATGCCCTATTTTATGCAACCTGGTTGTAGAAAGTGTATTTAACGTAGTTAACGAACTGATCTGGACCCCTGGTGAAGATTATATCATTATCTCCTTCTCGATTGATCCTGAAGAAGATCATACCATCGCAAAGACCAACAAAGAACAGTACGTAAGCCGTTTGGATAAACCCGGAGCAGAAGATGGATGGTACTTTCTGACTTCAGATCAGAAGTCCATTGAAGCTCTGACCGACGCGGTTGGTTTTCGTTATACATACGATGAAAATACCGGGGAATATCTCCACCTCGCCAGCATCATGATGCTGAGTCCGGAAGGGGTGGTAACCAGATACCTATACGGGGCCTCTTTTCGGGAATTTGACCTCCGGAATGCCTTGTACGAAGCAGCCGATGGGACGATCGGATCAACCCTTGACCAAATACTTCTTTATTGTTTCACGTACGACCCGTCATCCCAAAGTTATGTTCCCGTAGCCATGAATATAATGAAGCTGGGAGGTTTGGCTACACTTATATTTCTAGGTATATTTCTCACGATCTTCTGGAAGCGTGAAAAAAATAAGGACTCTACACAAACCACAAAATTTGAAATTGATAAATGAACAATTTAAGTGATTTCATGCTCCCTCCTGCCAAAAGTACTCTTGCGGCTGAAACGGATGCATTATTCAATTTTATTAACGTTGCCAGCCTGATCTTTCTTGTTGGCATCACTATTGCCATCATCTATTTTTCCTGGAAGTACAGGCGTCGTTCCGATCAGGATGTAACACCCGTTATCGCCCACAACAGTAAACTGGAAATAACCTGGTCTGTTATTCCACTGGTATTGGTTCTTATTGTATTTGGACGAGGATTCACTGGTTATATTGATAACATCACCCCGCCGGATGATGCTTATGAAATCAGGGCGGTAGGGAAAACTTGGCTCTGGGAATTTCATTACCCGAACGGTCATGTCAGCATCAATGAACTGCATGTTCCGGCTGGAAGGCCTGTAAAACTTGTCATGAGTTCAGATGATGTAATTCACTCTCTCTATATTCCCGACTTCCGTGTTAAAATGGATGTTCTGCCAAACCGTTACACCCAACTCTGGTTTGAAGCAATTGAACCTGGAGAATCCACTATTTTCTGTGCAGAGTATTGCGGTACCGCCCACTCCAATATGATCGCTACCACGTATGTCTACGAAGAAGAAGAGTTTGTAACATGGCTCGCCAGCGCCGGTTCGGCTGACGACAGCATGGATCCGGTTGAGCTGGGCCAGGAACTCATTACACGCAATGCCTGTGCAACCTGTCATTCATCTGATGGAACTGACCTGATTGGCCCCACATTCCAGGGACTCTGGC
>CALKWT010000080.1 GCA_938003885.1 uncultured Balneolaceae bacterium
CATCGTGATCTTGATTGGCATCTCTTTAAACAACGCTATTGTGCTGCTGGATTATATCCATCAGACAACACGCGGCAAAGAGGAAGACAGTTCCTACATGGATTGGTTTCTGCTCGCCTGCCGGCGCAGAATGCGTCCGATTCTTCTCACAGCGCTGACAACCGTCTGCTCCATGGTGCCCCTTGCTCTGGAGTTTGGCGCCGGTGCCGAAACCTGGAGTCCGCTGGCCCGGTCAGTTATCGGTGGCCTGGCCTTCTCCACACTCCTTACTCTTTTCGTGGTTCCGGTGGTAGTGATTGGTATCTCAAAACGGAGAAGAAGACGTATAAAGCGGATTATGGCTGGAAGGGGAGTTTAGGGTTCTCTGAAATCATTAGGGTTCTCTGAAATCAAAGGAGGCAGAACGGACTGTACATCCCCGGTTGTTTGAGGGGTGCGATCCTGTGGCCTCCTAATAACCCCATCTGCTATGAGGCGAACATTCATCTCTTCTGATCTGGCCAGGAGTCTCAGGCGAGATTCAAACTAGCCGGCCTGCCCCCCTTGCACAACCAGCATCCGGTACCCCCTCAGACCTTGTCTCTTCTTTTTCTCCTTCGGAACACAGTTTTAATGTTATCCTCCACCTCCTTCACAGCTTTCGAGGTCTTTTCCGGATTCCACTCATCCTTGTAAGAGTGATTGAAGAAGAACTCGCTGATATAGGCAACTGTGCGGATGGCCCGGATAAACAAACCGGTATAGATTGTCATCCCCGGTATATAGGCAAGCAGCCGGATGTGATCCGTTTTATTAACGGAAAGCAGAGGGACCAGGGCAAATTCCAGATATTTGGAAATAGTATAGAGTAAAAACCCGGTGATCATGATGTAGCCGAGATCGGGAGTGAAATTAAAGGCGACCTCAAAGAGGTAGATCCACCAGAGCACATTCAATATGAGCTCATAAAAGATGTTTTCGGTAACTGCGAAGAAATCCCTGAAATTAAAATGTTGGGAAGGAAAGAGAACGTCCCGGTGCTTTCTGAGCCGAAACCGGACCAGGGACCGACTCCAGCGGAGTCTCTGCCGGATCAACTGTCTCGCAGTTTCGGGAACACTGGTCAGGCAGACTGCCAGGGGTGTGAACTCCACCTTGTAACCCATTTTTCTCATCTTAAGAGTGATATCCCCATCCAGGCCGGGCCCCACATCCCATCCCCCGATCTCTTTCAGAAGATCGGTTCTGAAGACTCCGAAGGCCCCCGAGATGATGCGCAATATCCCAAGTGAAGAGGAGACCAGACGGCCTACGGTGAAATTGAGAAGATACTCAATGGCCTGAAAGCGTGTAACCAGGCTCCGGTCTTTATTTCTCACTTCCAGGGTCCCTCCCACTGCACCTACGTTCTCTTCCTGATAAAACGGAATCAGAATCTGCTCAATAGCATCCCGGTGGAAGGAGCTGTCCGCATCCAGATGAACTACATACTTCCCTGTTGCATAGCGGAGGGCAAGGTTTGCAGCTGAAGCTTTTCCACCGCGCTGATCGTTTCTCAGGAAGAGGTCGATCTTCCCCTCCTCTTTCATTTTCTGCCCGATGATCACGGAATCGTCATCCGATCCGTCATCTACAATAATGAGCTGAAAATTCTGATAGGTCTGCTCTTCCAGCGAGCGGATCAGTCGGTAGTAGTTCTTGCCTTCATTTTTCCCGGGGATGAGAATGGTCACCCGGGGCTGCTCTGCCCAGAGGGCCTGGCGGGCCTCTTTATACTGTTCCTTGTTAAAACACTGTTTTAACCGGTAGATAATCAGGTAAACATAATCCAGTAACACATAACGGGGGAGCTCCAGAAAAAAATAGAACCAGAAAATCCGAATGAACCCTTCCGGCCCCTGCCCTACCCAAAAGTCGACGAATCCCTGCATTGTGCACTAATTGTTGTTGGAGAGGGCGTATAACTGTTTATCTGCGGATTCAGTAGTATTGATGGGTCGTGCACTGCCCGAAAGCTTCAGGTTAAAGCCTTCAAAATTGTCATCTACCAGGAGCTTAACCCGCTGCATAATCCTTCTGAGTGTTTGAAGGGCCTGCTCGCGATCCATTTCGGGGAAGAGGAACCAGACCGTGACCATATTTTGAAAGACTACTTCGTCGGTTCGCCTGATTTCCGACTGAACCAATTCGAGCAGCTCTTTCATGAGGCCGCGGCTTTTCTGTGTGCCGATCTCTCCGTATAGCTCCGTGATGTTGTCGAGTGTGACGTAGGCGATGGAACTCTCTATCCGTATATGCCTCATCCGTTCGATCTCTTTGGAGAGCAATCTCTGGAAAGAGGTTTTATCGATCACCTCTCTCAAATCTTCCATTTCGTCGATATCGATGATGACATTGCCCAGGGCCGCATCTCGTCCAAGGTTGGTAATATGATACGATTTGAGCTCCATCTTAATCAGATTTTCGACAGCGGGGTCGGTGTTGCAATGGTTGCATTTCGCCTTGACGACAGGATCCTGGAAGATATGATCACACCGGTTGCACGTGAGAATGGTGGAGGGCTTGTCATAGTCCACTCCGATATGCTTCAGTTCCCGGTCACATTTCGGGCAGATGAGATCTCGAAAATCGCCCGTGGATTTAAAGTCGGAGATGGGCCCGACGTAAGCACAGGGAAAGTGATGAATCATCTCTTCTTCAAAAACATCGGAAGATTGGCAGGCCGGGCAAGTCTCACGGAATAAAAGATAGCTGTTGTAACACTCATTGCAGGCATAGAAGCTGTCTATGAAGGTGGAGGTGAGCAGGCTCGCCTTCTCTGCAATTTCCAGGATTTCGAACGCTTTCTCTTGCTGATTAAAATCCAGATTTTCCGTTAACATCGGATAGACGTAACCCACTTTTGAGCTCCGGCTGGGGATAGGACGATAGCTGTCAAGGTCGCGGGAGTGAATGTATTGAAGGGTTTTCAAGGCCAGGGTGTTTACCAGCGAGAGAGCTTTCCCCCCTTTTCTGGCATTTCTGACAACCCGCTCAATCGCTTCGTTAAAACGCTCCTGGTCAAACGGTTTTACCAGATAATCTGTGATGCCGTAATCAAAGGCCTTGATTCCATGATCGGTACTGCTGCTGGTGATAATGACCTGGGCAGGCCCGGACTGCTTGACCGTATCCAGAACTTCAAACCCAGTCATGTCGGGCATGTTGATATCTAAAAATATCAGATCAGGCTGCAGGGAGTGAATATGTTCCCGGGCCTCGCTGCCGTTTACCGCAGTTCCCGCCAGATGCAGATGTTGGTGGCTGTCTACCAGCTTCTGCAAGTAGGTTCTGAAAACCGGATCGTCGTCAATGATAAGAGCGTTTAATATCATGGCTAATTTTGTGAAGCAGTTTGGGACATTCGGGATTGAATTTTACCGACGACGATTACCGCAGGGTCCAGATTGGAAAGGTTGGTAAGCACCCCGTCTGTAAGCTGTATGACGGCTTGATCCATATTTCCTGTCAGATTATGGAGGAAGAAGGGTGTCAGATAGACCTTTTGGTCATGATGAGAGCGGATCTTCCGAAGCAGCTCGAACACCTCACTGTGCGTGGTATAGTTTATGATCACTGCATCCACTTTTGCCACAATATTCAGATCCAGAGGTGCAGTCGGTTCCGCTTTTAAAAACTGTAATTGATTGTAGTGGATGATTTCAGGATTCATCGTACGCTTACGGTTTTATTCATTTTTCTAATATAGTAATCTTCTGCCAGAGCCGGTGGAATGCTGGCGGCCGCTTCCAGGGCTGAGTTTTCGGTCTCAAACTGTCCGAGTGCCACCCTGTGATACCGGACGCCGTTGACCATTGCAGGAACAACGGCTACCCTGTACCCCTCCTCTTTTAGCTGGCTGGCGGTATCATCGGCAAGTTCCTTCTTGTTCAGGCTGGCGACGATGATGGAAAAACCATCCACCCCTGCGGCAAATTGTCCGCCGCACAGTCCAAAATCTGAGTACGGCTGACTTTCTGACGCGGCATGCGCCTCACCTTTCTCAAGGTGGGAAGGTGTTGCCGGAGTAGTACCATCACCGAGCTGCTGAGAATCACTGCCAGCTTTTTCTTCCGCATCACGTGGCTGCGTGAGGCCGGTATCGTCCTGCTCTATTCCCGGGCCTGACTGCTCGTCTGTCTCCTCAACCTTGCCTGGCAGACGGCCAATCCCGGCCCTGTTCGTTGAGAGAGTGGCTAGGTTGACATCCCCCTCCTTCTCCCGGTTATGGAGTGCAGAAGGATTGTTTTCCCCGGGCTCATCTGACGGTTTTCCGGACCGCTTGCGAGAAAATTGGGACTTTCGTACCTCCACGCCGGACCGGTCCATTTTCAGCCAGAGCCGACGGGCGGACTCATCGGCAGGGATCAGCTCTACCACCATGTGATCATTCTGAAGTTCTGTCATCTGGTTGATCTCATCGCCGTTGTTCTGTCTCGGGTCGTACGTTTTCCGGATCAATCCGAAACTCTTCTCACCGCTATCGAAGTGAATGTCCATGAGGGTACCAGGCATCAATCCCGGTGCATCTTTCCTTTTAAACAAGGAAAGAATATAGACATCTGCATCATTCGGTAGGATGGAGAGGATCTCATCTGTACGAAATGCTTCCTGACTCTCCCCCAACCAGAGCTCCTGTACGACTCCGGCAACCGGCGAGGTATAGGACTCCGGCCCTCTGCCCTCCAGGATAAATTGTAACCGTTCTTCCGCCGCACTGATACGTCCTGCCTGCCTGTTGCGGCTATCCCTGAGTACTGAGAGTTCGGCCCGATAGGTTACCAGGGCTTCATTTGCTTCGAAGAGTGCTGTAGAGACCTCCGTCAACTCGAGATGGGTTGCCAGATCCAGACGCACACGGTCCTGGTAGTTTTGCTGCAACTCTTCCAGGTAGCTGATTCTGTTCAGGGCGGATTCAATCTCCTGCTCCTTAAGGAGGATCTGATCCTCTACAGAAGCAATGTCGAGGTTGATACGTTCGATTTCACGAAGGAGCTCTTCCCGTGCTTCTTTTTGCAATTCCCAGTTCTGAAAGCTGAAACTGAAAAGAGTGTCTCCGCGGGATACAGGATTGCCTGTTGCGGCAAACAAGCGGTCGACACGGATATCGCCCGGGGAGCGGATCACAACTTTCTCGATGACCACCCTCCCATCCCCACTGATATAGAAGATGCGTTGGGTTAGATAGTAGCCCACAAAAATCAGAACTCCAATGAGAAAGGTCATATAGACAATACGATCCCAATTGGTCTTTCTGGGCGCACTCTTCTCCCGGGTTCCCCTGATCTGGGAAGCCTGGTAGCGAGTAGAGAAGTATTTACTCTTCATCGTTCGGGAGTTTGAGTTTTGAGTAACGCATTCAGGTCGTGGATATAGATTTTGTTCATAGGAAGTACGCTTTGCAGTGTATCGAGTGTTTTACGAAACTCTTTATCATTCTTGAAATCGACCGGGCGGAGGGCAGTATTGAGCAAAGAGCCAAATACCCTCTGTTCACTGCTCAGGCGCCGTGTAATCGTATCGATCTGATCCGTCTCATAGACCATCACCACAACTTGGTCACTGTACTGTTTGATCTCTTCCAGGATGGTGTCATAAAAGTGGGGAATAGAGAGGGAGAGGCTGATGCCTTGTTCCTGTAATATCGGATAGATGTAGCGGAGCATGTCGATATAATCTCTTTCGTAACCCTCCCTGTTTTCCCGCCAATCTTCGAAAGTGTGGGGTTCTACATCCAGGTGTACCGCATGGACACCGAGTTTCCCTGCCAGTGCAATGATCGCCTCGAGGTTTTGTGGCAGCTCATCCTGTTGAATCAGGCTGTTATTCCCGATCATCAGCTCGGTATGGAGTCCGGCTTCGTTAAACTTTTGGATCAGGACTGAAGCCTTTTTGTGGATCTCCTCATCCGTTCCGGCTGAGATCAGCACAGAATTGATATTGTAATCGGCAACGGTCTGGAGGATGAGCTCCGCAGGGTACTCTGAAATGGAGTGAGACCAGATATAGATGCCGTTCTGCGGCGTCTCCGTAGTAATCGGGAGAAGACTCTCTACAGAAACCGGCCGTACATACTCCAGTATGGAACTTTCAGGCAGATAGCGGTCGAACTGAATCAGGTTGAGATAGATCTGCTGCTGCAGTTCGAGCAGCTCCAGTGCGATTTCGTATCTTTGAAGTACGGCATGAGAGTGCCGCCAGATATTATAGCCCGAATCCCCGGTATAGCGAAATGTCCGCTGACGCCGGATCTCTTCTTCACGGACCAGATAATCCTTATACGACTCTATAAAAAGCTGCATTTTAGAGCGGTAGTCGTAATAAATATTGAGGAGCTCCTTTTGCCATGAATAAGATTCCCGTTTCTGATCATTCAGGTAGCGGAGTTGCCGTGCTTCCGCCATACTGCTTTTAGCTGAAACGTTGAGCGGAAGAGGGACCGAAAGGTTCACACCTACAGAAAAATATTCGCGGCCTCCGATATCATCCGGATTGAAAGCACGTCCGATCCCGTCATAAATATTGTAATCAGCTGATAAAGAGAGAGAAATATCGGTCAGAGGACGGTAATTTAGTTTCTGCAGATCCTCGCTGCCGATTTGGAGCTGCTCAAACCCTGCCCGGCTGCCCTCCAGCACCTCTTCGATATTCAGTTCGGGAAGAGGGAGGTTGAAAATTTCAGCTTCGTCGATCGCCTGTGTAATTTCCGGTGCTCCTGCCCTTACAGCTTCATTGTAGAGATGTACCGTCCTTAGTTTATGTTCATCAGCACGCGTCCGGAGAGAGGCGGTCTGGAGAACATCCTCCCAGGGAGCGAGTTCGAGGTAGTGCAGTCGTTGTATTAGTTCAAAAGCGAACTCTGCGGCGTCGGCATACTGCTTCGCGAGTACGGCTTTCTGAATATTGAAAGTATAGATGATCTGGTTGTACCGTTTCTCATAAACCTCACCGGCGCGAGCGATTTCAAGAGAGCGGTTCACGATTTTTTCCCGGACTTTTAATTCTCTGGCTCTCTGATTACTTCCCAGAAGCCCTCCCTCCAGCAGATCCCAGCGCAGGCCGGTACTGAACGCCCGGTTGTAATAGATATCCCCATCACTGAACAGGCCCTCTTTGATATTTTCCCGGTAGGAGGTCTGCCAGCTTAATCCGGTCTCCCTTTCAGCGGCTCTGCGTTCGTAATAAACCTCCGTCAATTCATCCCCGTAGGTGGAAGAGGTATCTTCCAATATCTGAAATAGTTCCACAGCGGGCTGAAGAGAAGGATGAAACCGGACCGGATCCTTCAGAGCTGATTCCGTACTAACCGAATCGATTCTCGTCAGAATATTCTGCAGTATCTGATCCTGCATCAGATCAGAAGATCTTTGCGCGACAGATACATTCGAAGTCAGCAGGAAAACTGCTAAAAAAGCTGCGTAATAAAAAATCTTGTTTCTCAATATAGAGCCCTAATATGAATCAGGTAGATAAATAAACCACAAAAACTCAAGTATACCGCACTCCCTCATACGTCTTTCGACGTTGAAATGTTTTCCGGGGTAAGGCCGGTATATCAGCACATGGCCAGGTTCCTATTGACTTCGCAGACCTGGCGTGTTCCCTCTTGCCGAGATGAACATAGCATATAAATTTACTACTACCAGACAAGTAAATTAAATTATAAATTACTAATATAATGATATGCCTCTACGAATGGAAATGGGTGATATCCGAAACTTTATTAGGTTACGAACCGGCTTCAAGTGGCTTTCAGAACCATGTCGGTTGAGGGATCTATCTTTCGGATGAAGAGCGGTTTGAAAGGCAGGAACTCAGAAATACCAGGGTTGATAACCATTTTTCGGCATGCATAACATTTGTACATTGGTTATTGCTGGAATGGATAACAGCTACAGAATGATAAGGAGTATGGGTTCTCTGCGGCTTCTCCCTATGGGTTTCGCCGATTCCCGGTTAAGAGAATGGTGAAATTCCAGGGATTGAAATCCAGAAACATTATCCAGAAACATTATAACGAATACCACGACTATGCGACGATCATTAATCTTCCCCATCCTTTTATTTCTCTCTTTTGTGTTGACGGCAGCTGAAGTTTACAGCCAGGCGGAACTGTTTGAGTCAAAAGTATTCCTGACCGCCGATGGGGATTCCCTCCTCTACCGGGTGATGTACCCGGCTGAAATGGAACCGGGAACCGAGTATCCTCTTGTTCTCTTTTTGCATGGCGCAGGTGAACGGGGGAATGATAACAACGCCCAGTTGAAATGGGGAGTACTGAAGTTTGCGGAGGAAGAGTTCAGGAGTAAGCACCCGGCCATTGTGATTGCACCTCAGGCACCGGAGAATGAGTACTGGGCTAATCCTGTCTGGAGGGATGAGGGAAGTGCCCTGCTTGAGGAACCCACACGCCCTCTGGCGGCCGTGTATGAGCTTCTGAACGCCTATCTCGAAGAGCAGCCAATTGATGAGAATAGAATCTATGTAACCGGATTGTCGATGGGAGGGTTTGGTACGTGGGACCTCATTGTACGGTATCCTGGCCTGTTTGCTGCGGCTGTACCCATCTGTGCAGGCGGAGATGTTTCAAAAGCTCCACTCATTAAAGACGTGCCGATCTGGGCTTTCCACGGGGCAAAAGATGAGGTAGTCGCACCCCACTACTCCCGTGATATGATAGCGGCCATTCGCGAAGCGGGAGGCCTGCCGGGGTATACAGAATATCCGGATGTGGCTCACGACTCCTGGATCCCCGCCTACAACGATTCCTATATGCTGGAGTGGCTGTTCAGCCAGGTGAGGGATGGGGGTGTTGAGTAGTGGGAGGTCAAATCGTTAATTGTTGTCTTATGTATAACTCTAAAATCTTACAGAAAGCTTAACTCACTTTAATTTTATTCAGTTTTCTCACTTTCTCGACCAGCAGTTCAATTACTTTGGTTTTGTTTGCAAAGGCACCCTCTACGCCGTCCTCATCAATAAAATTAAAAGGAGGCTCATAGAGGTTAGCCACTTTCAAGTGGCCTTTTTCGGTATAAAATTCGATCATCTGCTCAATGAACTGAATCTGTATTGAGCTGAGCTGGTTATCTTGCAGGAACTGATCAAACTCTTTAACGACAGCTTCCCGTTCAAGCCCTGATACGCATCGTACAAATTCCACCAGTTTCAG
>CALKWT010000081.1 GCA_938003885.1 uncultured Balneolaceae bacterium
TCAGGCAGATCCAGAATCTCAGCAAGCAGGGGAATTTTCTCGCTGTCGAATTTTGAAGGGGTAATTGTTGCCGAGTAGATCGGTTCATTCTCCACAAGAATGACACCGTTGCGGTCGTAGATCAGCCCGCGGGCCGGACTCACCACTTCCATTCGGAGTGAATTTTGCATACTCATCGGAGAGTAGGTTTCGTAATCCAGGATTTGAAGATGAAAAATCCGTCCGATCAGGATGATACTCCCGATCAATATGACAAACTGCATGACCCGGATAGACGCCTTGTGCTTCTCCTGTAGGTTTGTTGCTGTATTCATTGGATACGCCCCTCCAGCGACAGATGGAGCAGACTACCCAATATGGCTGTATAAATTGAGCTATATAGAATAAACTGCATATATAGAAATCCCGTTGAATAAAGATCCGAGAAAATCGTGACACCCGCAAAAATCGTGTTGTGGAGAAGAGCACTGAGAAAAAGGATGGCCAGTACCTGCCACAACAGGAGCTGTTTCTCTTTTATACGGTTTAAATAGCCGTGTAGTATAAAAACCAGCAAGGTTTTTGAGAACATATGCAAGCCCCAGAGATCTGTATAGGCATCCGTCAACAGGCCGAAAATAGCAGCATAAATGAGGCAGAGGGTCTTATCCCTTCTGATACAGAGCCATACAATATAGACGAGAACCAGATCTGCTGTAGCACCAAAAATCTGAAGATGTCGCAGCAAGACGATCTGGATAGCAATCAGTAAGATCCCGTATAGAAAAAGACGCAGGCTTCCCGTTTTCATCAGAATAATTCCTGTTGAAGTTCGTTCAGATTCTTAATTGTACTGTCCGGTGTAAAATTCATTACAAACCCTTCTGCAAGTGTTGAAAGGTCCGCAAATGCACGAATGTAAATGGTCTGCGTTTCCACTCCCTGACTTCTGTCAATTCTGGTAACTTCCCCGATGGGTATACCGAAAGGGAACCGGTTGCTGAAGCGGGAGGTGACAACGGTTTCACCAATTTCAACCTCCACTGTCTCTGGTACAAAATGCATGACCAGTTCTCGCATGGAGCTGCCCGGCCAGGTGACAATACCGTACGCACGGCTTCCCTCGATCTCGGCACTTACCCTGAACATAGTATGAGAGTAGGGTAAAACCTGGGAGTATTTTTTATCCGTAATGATGATCTGGCCCACGATACCCTCCGCATTGAGTACCGGCATGCCCACCTTCACACTATCCTCGGTTCCCGCATTCACCGTGAGAGAGTTATTGATCCCGGTGATATCTTTTGCCACAATATTGACCGGGATGAGTGGCCAGGACGACTCTTCCCGAAGGTCAAGCAACTCCCTCAAAACCCGGTTTTGCTGCTCTACGGAGCGCAACTGGCTCAGCTCATCCTGCAAAAGGATGTTCTGACGCTGGAGATAGGTATTGGTAGAGATCGCCTGACGATAAATGCGGATGTTGGAGAGAGGTTCCTCAAGATAACTCAGCAGTGTGATGGTCACCTTTCTTATGTTTTGGAGGCCGCCATCATGCCGTTTTGCCATGATACCAATGGAAAGTAACAGCAGTATGGCGGCTATGATATAGTCCCGAACATCATATAAACGTCGCATTCACAGGGCTCTGCTATTTCAGGTAATTACCGTTCTGTAGTAATTCAGATCTTCAAGTATTTCTCCGGTACCCCGTACAACAGCTGTTAATGGATCTTCCGCTATATGTACGGGCAGATCTGTTGTCTCCATGATCAGTCGGTCAAGGTTCTTAAGAAGTGCACCCCCTCCCGTAAGCATAATACCCCGGTCCAGGATATCCGCGGAAAGTTCCGGAGGGGTCTGCTCAAGAGATTTGGTAATGGCTTCTACAATCGTGTTGACAGATTCAGAGATCGCTTCACGCACATCTTTAGAAGTTACCTGGCGGGTACGAGGCACTCCGTTAACCAGATCCCGCCCCTTGGTGATCATCTCGATCTCTTCGTCAAGGGGTGTTGCGGAGCCGATTTCGCATTTGATTCTTTCTGAAGTTCGTTCCCCTATCAACAGGTTATGGTTTCTTCGGAAATAGTTGACGATATCATCATTCAGTTCATCTCCGCCAAGCCGTACCGACTGCGCATGAACAATTCCCGAGAGTGCAATCACCGCAATTTCAGTGGTACCTCCCCCGATATCCACAATCATGTTTCCTACCGGTTCATGTACATTCAGGCCAATTCCGATGGCAGCGGCCATGGGTTCATCGACCAGATACACTTCCTTGGCACCCGCATGTTCAGCGCTATCACGGACCGCTCTCCGCTCTACTTCTGTGATTCCGCTGGGTACACAAACCACCATCTGCCGGGTCGTGGAGTACCACTTCATCTTCACCTTTTTGATCATGTTTCGAATCATCTGTTCGGCGACTTCAAAGTCGGCAATCACACCATCCCGCAGGGGGCGTACCGTACGGATATTTCCGTGAGTCTTCTCATGCATCAGCCTGGCTTCGTGGCCGGTTGCCACAGGTTCATTGCGATTGTTTAATGCAACGATGGATGGTTCATTCAATACAATTCCTTGTCCGCGGGCATAAACAAGTGTATTGGCTGTGCCGAGGTCGATAGCGATATCTGTATAGAGAAAGTCAAACAGCCCTTTTTTCTTTTGATTATTTTTTGATTTTACAGGCGTTGTGGTGTAATTGCTCGACATTAGGTGATTAGCTTTAGTAATTAACAATGCGGAAGAGACCAAAAATACAGGATTAAAGGCCTATTTGCGAAAATTTTGTTTGGTTTGTTGACAAATAATATTAGTGCTTAAAATGCCGCACACCGGTAAATGCCATGGTCATACCATATTTGTTGGCAGCCCGGATGACTTCTTCATCACGCACACTGCCACCTGGTTGAATTACAGCAGTGGCACCCGACTGGGCAGCAGCAATAACGCCATCTGCAAACGGGAAAAAGGCGTCTGAAGCGATCACACTGCCCTTCAGGGAGAGTTCAGCTTTCATCGCCTTTCGGACAGCGATCACTGAACTGTCTACACGGCTCGTCTGTCCGGTACCGATGCCGCAGGTGGCTCTCCCTTTTGCATACACAATGGCATTGGATTTGACATGTTTCACAATGCGCCATGCAAAAAGCATATCCTCCAGCTCAGCTTGTGTGGGTTGTCTCTCCGTGACAATTTTCAAATCAGAGGTGTGCAAAATGTGGCTGTCCGCCTGCTGATAGAGGGCACCGCCAAAAATGGTGCGCACTTTCACGGCGCTTTCCGACTGTGGATAGCGAAGAATTTTAATCAATCGGCGATTTTTTTTCTCTTTCAGAAATTCTGCTACTCCCTCCTGATAATCCGGTGCCAGAATAATTTCGGTGAAAATGGAATCTACAGAACGTGCCGTTTCCATATCGAGAGTCTGATTGAAAATCACGATACCACCAAATGGGGAAACCGTATCCGTTGCAAATGCGCGGTTGTAAGCTTCGTTGAGCGTGGTTCCGATTGCGACCCCACAAGGGACCGTATGCTTGAAGATAGCAGCAGCCGGAACATCCGCGCCCAGGTCAGCCATCAACTCCAGGGCACTGTCGATATCCAGGTAGTTGTTGTAACTCAGCTCCTTGCCATGGAAACAGTCGATATAGTTGCTCTGCTCTCCATAGACAGAGGCTGGCTGATGGGGATTTTCACCATATCGCAACGTAGCGGATAGCGGCAGGGAGAGGTTCAGCTGAGCGGGGTTACCGGGAGTATCGAGCTGATTGAAGTAGTTGGAGATGGCAGCGTCGTAATCGGCGGTGTGCTGAAAAGCCGCTCTTGCGAAAGATTGTCTGGATGCAAAGGAGACCGATGCCTCCTTTCGATACTCCTCCATGAAGGCGGTGTACTGTTCCGGATCTGTCAGGATGGCTACATGAGCATAATTTTTGGCGCCTGCACGGATCATGGTGGGGCCGCCGATATCGATATTTTCCGTTGCAATAGCCGGGGTTACATCCGGATCGGCCGCAATCTTCTTGAATGGGTAGAGGTTTACAACGACCAGTTCAATCGGTGCGATTTCAAGTTCGTTCAGTTCGTCCAGATCTGGCTGATGGCTGGTCCTGGCCAGTATTCCTCCGTGAACCGCAGGGTGGAGGGTTTTTACCCGGCCATCCAGACACTCCTGGAAACGGGTTATTTCACTTACATCCTTTACAGGGATTCCACCCTCCCGGATTTGACGTGCAGTACCCCCGGTACTGATAATCTCCACATTGTTCTGATGCAGAAATTGTGCCAATTCAACAATTCCTGTTTTATCGGTGACAGAGAGAAGAGCCCGTTTAATTTTGAGTGGGGTATCAGGGAGGGTATCCAATGGTTTTAAAGACAAAACAAAAAAGTTTATGAGTTAGTAAGTTGGGATATTATTTTCGGCAAGAGACGGTGTTCTTGTTTAAGAACCCGGGCGGCCAGTGTTTCCGGTGTATCATCGGGTAAAACGGGAACTTCAACTTTAGCAATGATGTCCCCTTTGTCATATTCGTTATTCACAAAATGTACCGTACAGCCCGAAGTCTGTTCACCTGCATTGAGTACAGCGCGGTGCACGTTGATTCCATAAAATCCCTTGCCTCCATATTTGGGTAGCAGGGAAGGGTGGATATTGATGATCTGCTGCGGATAACGGTCTACGACCGACCCGGGAATCATACGAAGAAATCCGGCCAGGACGATGAGATCCGGTTTCCACTTTTCCAGAGTCTGATGAATTTGGGATGTGAAGGTATCGCTGTTTTGAACATCCAGGATCTTTACCGGAATATCATGATTGCGAGCGTGCTCAATAGCACCTGCATCGGGGTTGTCTGTGATCAGTCCTGATATAGTTGCTGACAGGTCTCCCGACTTGATTGCATGAATGATTGATAGAAAATTGGAACCGGATCCGGAAGCAAATATTACCAGATTTTTACACATCACCTTTTATTCTGAATTATGAGGCGTAAAGATACTGAAATCCGCAACGGTTTATTAGAAAAGATTCTCTTTTCTGTAAAGTAAAATCAGTCAGACTGTTTCACATTTCCACCGCTGGTCCGGAAGATATGGTAGTTACTCAGGCTCCAGGAAATCTGGTTAATTGTAATTTTCAGGACCGTGGCGATAGGTATGGCGACCAGCATGCCCAGAATGCCGGCAACCTGGGCTCCGATCATGATTATAAACAGAATAGCAACAGGGTGAATGTCAGCAGATTTTGAGAAAATCATCGGCTGGAAAAGGACGTTGTCCAGAACCTGCGCAACGAGAACGGCGAGGATACAGGGGACGACCAGTGAGAAATCCCCGGTTTCAATAATGGCTATAACAATAGAGAGAAGGTAGCCGAGTATGGGCCCGAAGTAGGGAATGGTGTTCGCAATTCCAATAGTGATCCCAACCGTTCCGGAGTTACTCAATCCTGCGATAGAGAGAGCGATCCATGAGACCAGGCCGACCAGCGAACATTGGAGAAGGACACTTCTGAAATACTTTCCCAGCCGCGTTTCAATCTTGTCGATCAGGGTGAGTGTAGTTTCGAAATATGCGTTGGGGACCAGCTGAAGAAGATCGCGCCTGATTTTGTGACCATCTTTCAAAAAGAAGAAGATGGCAAAGGGGATGACCAGAAATGCAGCAAATAAGTTGGTGAACAGGCCAATCAGATTTCCCAGAATATCGGAAAGACGTCCAAAGTTAAAAAGATCGTCTGCCAGTATCGAGATGTTATCCCGGAGGTACCCTTCTGGTATAAAATCAAAGTTTGCGTGCAGATGTGCTTCTATCTGAGAAGCGATGAGAATCAGGTTCTCGGTCTGCAGCTGCCGGGTAAGGATCGCTATCTGATTGGCTATAATCGGGATGACGCTGGTGGAGATCCAGACCACGGTTATCAGAACGGTCGCGAGTACAAGTGAAATGGCAAGCGTCCTGTGCATGCCGGCCACCTGCAGACGATTCACTACAGGGTCGAGGATGTAGCTGAAGATGAGTGCGATCAGGGCATAGGCAATCAGGTTACTGAAATTAAACAGCACCATCCCTACGATCACGGCTCCCCCTGCAAAAAGGAGGGTCTTCAGGAGCCTTTCAAATGTAAGATTTTTAAACATCGAGTCTGTTCAAAATGTCCGGAAGCACCGAGGTAACTGTCTGAGAAGGATACCCCTTACTCATTAAATACCTGTAGATCTTCTGGTTTCTTTTCTGAAGATCTTTTTCTCTGAGGAAGCGGCTTCTCTTTTTCATGGCTAAATCTACACAAATCTGGTGCAGGTCCAAATTATTCAGCAGATTTTCGATGGAATTTTCTACGATTTCAGAAGAAACCCCTTTCTGGAAAAGGGCCCCTCTGATTTTATTGGGCCCCCACCCGTTCAGGTTCGCTTTTTCCTGCGCAAATGCCTCCGCAAATTTGGCATCACTGAGCCACTCCTTCTGCGTAAATTCATCCAGAACGATCTCAATATTTTCAGATGGAAACTCTTTCCTCTGAAGCTTCTGACGAAGTTCGCGTGTGGAGTGTGCCCGTCTTCCAAGATAACGGAGAGCTGCAGCCCTGATAGCGTGGAACTCTTCTGCTTCAAGCAGCTTCCCATAGAGCTGTACAGTACAGATCGTTCCCCTGCCGATCTGAAAGCGGGTGAGTGTGTCTGTACTGACTCCTAGTAAAAAAGTCTCCTTGTGGAAAAGTGAAAAGCGATCCCTGTTTCGCTGCTGAGGTACCAGATCTGTAATTTCAAGAGGGAGCAGATGCTTTACGGTGTCGGCCGGCTGCGGCTCCCCCTCAGAAATTTTCCGGTTATGCATCCTTGACAGCTTCTTGTTTCTCATCGGCCTTCTCCTCAGCCGCTTCTTCCGGCATCAGCCTGTTACGAACTGTCTTTTCAATTTGGCTGCAAAGCTCCTCATCCTCTTCCAGGAACTGAATCGCAGCATCTGTACCCTGGCCGATCGGTTCGCCGTCATATCTGTACCAGCTCCCTCTTTTCTCGATGATATCGTACTCCACAGCAAGATCCAGAATCTCTGAGACCCTGGAAATTCCCTTGCCATAAAGAATGTTGAATTCAACCACTTTGAAGGGAGGAGCCACCTTGTTCTTGGCAATTTTCACTTTTGTACGGTTTCCAAGGACTTCATCTCCTTTCTTGATCGCACCGATCCGTCGAATATCAATTCTTACCGAGGAGTAGAACTTCAGTGCTCGTCCACCGGTTGTGGTTTCTGGATTTCCAAACATTACACCAATTTTTTCACGCACCTGGTTGATAAATATACAGGCCGTTCTTGTCTTGCTGACTACACCTGTAATTTTTCTGAGTGCCTGGGACATCAGCCTTGCCTGAAGGCCCATGTGGGAATCCCCCATCTCTCCTTCGAGCTCTGCACGGGGTACCAGGGCAGCCACCGAGTCGATGACGATGACATCCAAAGCACCTGATCGGACCAGGGTTTCCGTAATTTCAAGAGCCTGTTCACCACTGTCCGGCTGCGATACGAGCAGTTCATCGGTATTAATTCCCAGAGCCCGGGCGTACTTGGCATCAAAGGCGTGTTCTGCATCAATAAATGCTGCGTAACCCCCTGCTTTTTGTGCCTGTGCAATGACCTGAAGGGCGAGGGTTGTTTTACCACTGGCTTCCGGCCCATAGATTTCTGTAATCCGCCCGCGGGGGATTCCATTCACCCCCAGTGCGTAATCCACCATAATGGATCCGGTGGAGATGGTCGGAACTTCATTAGGATTATGATCGCCGAGGCGCATCACCGTTCCTTTGCCATGCTGTTTTTCAATCTGGCCGATTGCAATGTCAATTGCTTTGAGTCTTTGATCTTGTGGAGATGCCATAATTTAGAAAGTTTTAATATTGACGTTCATTTTCAGTAAATATACCCACCGGCACTGTCAGTTCATGTCACCCCTTCGGGCAAGAATTTAAATAGACAGAACAACTGAATATATGTGCATTATATGTATGAACCAAAAAAAGTGAATTCCTTACAAAAGAAAATTAAAAGATCTTTACATAATCTCCGGAAACTCCCGGCTCCGCTCTACAGTCTCTTCATACTTATCGGATGCTGCCGGAGTCTCCATGTTACTCCATGCCGAATTCATTTTGAAGATAACGTTCTGCCAGACGTTTCTCATTCAGACGTTTACACGATTTCAGTTTTTTTTCTGATCGGGATGCGAGAGTCATTTCACGCTTTCCTAACGCACCCTTTTTTCTGCATAGCTTCCACCCCGCAACTGCCATCGCTGCCCGGGCCGGTGTTGCAGCGCAGTAAGTGGAGAGCATGGCATCCGGACTGGCCACCGAGGCCAGGTGATGGAATGTTCCGGATGTCCAGAGCTCTGCATTGACCCCCGGGGAAAACGGATCATGGAGAAAGAAGTCAAAAGAATCCTCAAAAGATACTTCTTCAAACAACTGGTGGAATGAACCGTAATAGATGGTTGCACGGAGTGTACGGGATAGTTGAAATTCATTCATTCCGGGGTTGAGCCGGCTGAAGATCTCCACCAGCAGCTCCCGTGAAGAGTTTAGTTCCGGGTTCTCCCCAAACTGAATCTTTCCCGCTTGTCCGGCAGAAAGAGGAGAAGCTTCGACACTGAAAAAATGGAACTCCGTTGTGATATCTTGTGCTTCCAGATAACTCTTCAAGAGTGCAAGATTGAGTCCGCTGCCGAACCCCGTTTCAAATATGCTGAGAGATCTTTTTTCTGCCAGAGCGTCCAGGAGGCCGGATTGCTCAAAATAGACATGGCGGCTCTCTGCCACAGCTCCGTTGGGATTGTGGTAGAACTGGTTGTACTCTTCCGAATATAGCGTACTGGAGCCATCCTTGGTAATATGAATTTCTGGTTGTTTCATGACTCACAAAGGGTCGGAGTAATTCTCAAGATAACCTCGTTTGGGCCGGTCTGTTCCAACTTTCTGTCCACTGCCCTGTTTCCGGGAATCGGCCACAGGTCAGATCGGAAGCTGTTGACTTCCCACAGGGGATACTGCTTCACCCACACATCTCGCTCTTTAGTTGACGCTGTCACCTCTCCATTCAGTTTGGAAAAGCACCTCTCCGGTCTCAAATTAGTCGAAAATGGAGTGCCGGGCATCCTATTGGCTTCTGATTATTTGTATCACAACAGGCAATATAGGGAGAAAGAAGGTAAAGCTGAACCGTAATGGGAACGTGGAAATATTCTGAATATAAAGCAGGCATTTTGAAAAGCTATTGTTTCAGCAGTTGACTATTTTAATCTGAATGGGAAACGCTCCACATAAGAAAATTTTAGAATGGCAACACTGATACAGAGGATTAAGGATAAAGCAGACGAGTATTTCGACTATATGGTAGAGGTCCGTCGCCATCTGCACCGTAATCCTGAGGTCAGCTTTAAGGAGTATGATACAACGCAGTTTATCCTTGATGAGCTGAAAAGTAAAGGGATCGAAACAAGACAGCCTCTGGAGACGGGGTGTATCGGAATCATAGAGGGAGAGTTGCCCGGAAAGGTAATTGCTCTGCGCGCAGATATTGATGCCCTGCCGATGAGCGAGGAGGGAGAAGCCAAGGAGGGATTCCTTTCCGAACGAGCGGGCGCCGCTCACTGTTGTGGCCATGATTTTCATACAGCGAACCTATTGGGTGCTGCACATATTCTGATGGATCTGAAAGAAGAGATCCGGGGGAAAGTTGTTCTGATTTTTCAGCCGGCTGAAGAAAAGCTTCCCGGGGGCGCACGTCTGGTATGCAAGAGCGGAATTCTTCGGGAGCTGGGAGTGGAGGAGGTTTACGGCCTCCATACAAACCCCGATTTCAGCACTGGGGAGATTGCACTGAAAGCAGGCGCACTCATGGCCTCCACTGCGGAATTCGATCTGGTGGTCACAGGCAACGGCGGACATGCTGCTGCTCCCCATACCACTGTAGATCCGATTGTGACGGCTGCCCACCTGCTTCAGCAGTTTCAAACGATTGTGAGCCGGTCATTGGACCCTGCTGAGCCTTCTGTGCTTACCGTAGGCAGGATAGAGGGGGGAACGGCGCATAATATTATTCCCGGTGAGGTGAAACTGTTCGGAACGGTTCGCGCACTCTCCCCGGAAGTGGGCGGTCTCATTAAACAGAAAATGGAGAATGTGTTGCGTGGGGTGACGTCGGCAGCCGGTGCCGGTTATCAATTTGAATTCCGTGAAGGGTACCCTGCAGTGGTTAATGACAGTCTGTGTACAAAGCGCATCCTGGATAGCGCTGAAAAGTTGATTGCACATGAGAGTATCCAACTATTGGAGAAGCCGATCATGGCTGCAGAAGATTTCGCATTTTACCAGCAGGAGTATCCCGGTGCATTTTTCTTTCTCGGTAGCGGATGCGGGAGAGCAGATTCCAGGTGGAGCTGGCATCATCCGCGTTACAATGTGGATGAGGAGGCGTTCAGAACCGGTGTATCTCTGATGGCAGGTATCATCCTTTTACAAAACGCACCTGTTTGAGGCCATCAGGAAGTGTGGACGGCTCTTGACAGATTTCTACCCTTACAGTTTTTAAACTTGGCACAAAATAAATCAATTTGACACCCAATGAAGATAGCAAAAGAATCTGCACGTCACTTCCAACAGAAATTTCCGGGCAGCAAGGTTTATCATGCATCCATTACCCGGAGGGAGAACGCTGCCCTGTTTATGATCCGTCAGGGGGCTTCTCAATATCTTATCATAGATGGAGACGCAGGCTTCGGGTTCAAAGGTGAAAAACTTGAGGTTTCAGGAAGAACCTATCTGAAATGTCTTTTAACTGATGAAAACTGCAGGGAGCTCAGGAAGCAATTTCCATTTACCAGGCCGGTGCTGATTGGTAAATCAGACTCCTTCGGACTGGGCGACCGGCTGGGAAATGCCGGGCCGGCGCACCTGAAAGCGATCAGGAAAACGAAATTCAGGCCGGTGCTCGCCCAACAGTCGATCCGGGAGCTCGAGAGAACAGGCCGTACTGCAGAAGAGGTGCTGAATGCAGCCAGCTGCGCCGCATTCAGGGAGGGCTACACGGACGGCTTCGGAGCAGACGGAGATCACCTGAAAACCACAGCAGACATAGATACGATGGTACATGCGGGTTATACCATGTTTACGATTGATCCTGGTGAATTTGTCCGGAATGAGGCGGCCGGCATGACGGTAGATGAGCTGCTCGGAGAACTCGGGTCTGTGCCGTGGAGAGAGATTCATTCGGAGCCGGATCTGTTCAAGGATACGTGGGAGAAGACGGAAATTCTACTGTCCGACGGAACCCGGCTCACCCCGGAAACCAGAGAGATCTATGCCGGAATGGTTAAATATGGCGCTGTCATCGCCCACACAAAAAAAATGTCCGACTATATTGCGAAAACCTATCCGGACTATCCGGTTGAACTGGAGCTGTCGGTGGATGAGACCGATCAGACCACGACTCTTTTCGAACACTATCTGATTGCTTCAGAGCTGAAACGGCTGGGAGTGGAGCTCGTGAGCCTCGCTCCGCGGTTCTGCGGGGATTTTGAGAAGGGGGTGGATTTCCGGGGCGATCTGGATCAGTTCCGGCGTGAGTATATCGGGCACTTATCAATTTCTGAAAAGTTTGGCGGATACAAGCTCAGTATTCATTCGGGAAGTGACAAGTTTTCGGTATACCGTCAGATCGGTTCGGTCTCCGGAGGGTCCGTTCATGTCAAGACTGCGGGGACGAGCTATCTGGAGGCTCTGCGTACTCTCGCCGAGGTTCGGCCGCAACTCTTTCTGGAGATTTTGGATTTTTCAATGAAACGGTTTGAAACGGATCGAAAGAGCTATCAGATCAGTGGCCGGCCGGAAAATATCACCGTTCCTTCTCCCGGAGAAGCAGGGCAGATCGAGGCCCTTTTAGATGATGATGATACTCGGCAGGTACTGCATGTGGCCTACGGTTCGGTTCTCCACGGGCAGGGGGAGATCTCAAGCCGGTTCAAGCGTGAACTGATGGAGGCCCTGAGCAGCCACGAGACTCTGTATGAAAAGAATCTTGAATCCCACTTTGATAAGCACCTGAACCCATTTTCAGGTGATGAACAGTGATTCCTGAAAACTCTCTTTTTGAAAAATATCTTTGAAGATAAATTATTTATACTACCTATATTACCAGGCTAAATATAGGGCGAAGTGTCGTAGACCAGGCCTCCAGCTGATCTCTATACCGAGGTATGTAAGGGATGGGATGGTGCCCGAGACTGGAAATTTGATATAGGGAACCATCAAAAAGTGAAAAGATTCATTGCCGGAGACCCTGGCACCTCTCGTGATAACCGGGTAATGTTAATACAATGACCTGCCATGGCGATACAGGAAATAGGTGATGTTGAAATATGCTGCAGCGTGCGTTCCTTCCAAAATTGAGGAGAACGAACACCTCGATCTGTTTCAGAACTTCGGACAGTATGAGAAGTTTGCATTACATACAGGGGTTGAACGCCGGAGAGTGGCATCAGAAGGACAGACCGCATCGGACCTCTGCCTTGAAGCGGCAGAAAAACTCTTGAAAGAGCTGGGTGGGAAAAAGAAGATAATGGATCTATATAAATTTGAAGAAAAATTCTTCTCCCTGTTTGAAGTTACTCCACGTCATGAAGTTCACGGATCTGTACATTTTAAAACTCTCGAAGAGTGGGATTCGATGATGGCCCTGGAGACCATCGCCATGGTTGACGAGGAGTTTGATGTGGAGCTGAACGGCGATGACATTCGGTATGCAAAAACAGTAACTGAGCTTTTCGAAATCGTCCAGTCTCGTGTGAATGAGTGATCACCCTTTTACCCTGAAAGGGAAGACCATTTTTATTACAGGTGCTTCCTCCGGTATTGGAAGAAGTGTGGCTGTGGAGTGCTCCCGAATGGGTGCCAGACTCATCATAACCGGTAGAAGCCGGCAGTGCCACCTTGATAGAGAAAGGGAGAGAGCATGGGAAGTGTTATTTCTCCCTCAATTCCAATGGAGCCGGTGCATCGATGATACAGATAAAAGCAGGGGGGTACCGGCATCCTGAAAGTGAGGAGACAAAAAGAGAAAAAGTGGTCGATGATTATGGCAACATCCGGAGTGATGAGCATGGATTTATGGATGGAGAAAATGTCTTCTCATTTGTGGCACGGGAAGTTCCAAAGGATCTTAAAAAAATGTGGTCTTATGCGGGGTGCCGGCCCTCACAGATCGATTATTTTCTGTTTCATCAGGCGAGCAGGGTGATCAATGATTTTTTACGAAAGAAGCTAAAGCTGGAGGAGTCCAGGGTGCCATCCTCCCTGCATCAATACGGAAATACATCCTCGGTATCCATTCCGCTTACCATCGTATCCACTCTGAAGGCTCAGCTGAAAGGAGGTGAAGTTCTTTGTCTGAGCGGATTCGGGGTCGGACTCTCCTGGGGGAGTGTCCTGGTCCGGAATGTACATCGCTGACATTGTCGAGGTTTGAAATGTATCCGGGAAATACACGAATTTAGTTGAGGGTACACTTCAACGTTAGTCTCCAAAAAATTATGAGTAATCTGACATGATGAACTATCCGACATTTAATCAGGGTGATACCTTTCAATGCGATAAATGGTACACCCGGGAGGATGTAAGTGAGTTCGCCCGGCTGACTGGAGATGACAACCCCATTCATATCGACGAGGAGTTTGGAAAGAGGTCGCAGTTCGGGCGAAACATCGTTCACGGCAATCTGCTGATCTCCTCCTTTTCTGCGACTACACGTGAAGGCTTTCCGGGCCCGGGTACGGTCGTTTTGCAGAAAGAGTGTCATTTTGTACGCCCGGTGTTCATTGAGGAAAACTATAAGCTGACGATAAGGATTGTTTCTGTCAACCCTGCCGGGAAGAGCGCCTCTGTCAAATATTTTCTTCGTGACAGCAAAGGTAAAATCTGCGTCCGGGTGAAGAGTCTCATTCGGAATGAAAAGATATTTGGAGTCTGAAACAGTTCTTTCATCTAAAAAGATTGGATTCCGATTTCGTTCTTTCAGTTACTCTTTGTTTATTTAGAGAAATTATTATTAATGAAATGGAGACTTCCTGATCTCAGAAAGTAAAATGAAACAAAATACAGACAGGTTCGATTTAAATGGAAAAGTGGCAGCTGTCGTTGGCGGTAGCGGAGTATTGGGCGGAGGTATGGCCAGAACGCTGGCAGCTGCCGGAGCCGGAGTGGCAATTTTCTACAGCGGAAACCAGGAGGGTGCGGAAGAACATAAAGAAGCGATAGAAAAGATGGGCGGAGAAGCGATGATCTGCAAGGCTGATGCCAGAGATGAACAGGAGCTGAAGAAAGCCTTCCATTTGGTGAAAGAGAAGTGGGGAGGGATCGATGTTCTGGTCAATGCTCCCGGAGTCAACTCGGTTACACCGGTAATGGAGATCACAGAAGAGGAGTGGGACAGAATCATGGATATCAATCTAAAAGGGGTGTTCTTCTCTAGCCGGATTGTAGCAGAGATGATGATAGAAGAGGGCAGGGCCGGCAGCATTATCAATATCTCTTCAGCCTCATCGGAAATTCCACTCTCAAAAGTATTTACCTACAGCATCTCCAAAGCCGGAATCAACAATATGACCAAATTTCTGGCCAGAGAGTGGGCTCCTCACAACATCCGGGTCAATGCAATCTTGCCAGGGTTTTTCCCCGCAGAGCAAAACCGAAAAATTTTGACAAAAGAGAGAACTGAGGCGATCTTCAATCACACACCGATGCATCGTTTCGGGGAAACCGATGAACTCTCAGGAGCCCTGTTATGGCTCGCTTCTGAGAAGGCTTCCTCGTTCGTTACCGGCGCAGTTGTACCTGTGGATGGCGGGTTTACAGCAATGACGATTTAGCAATTCAGACAGAAAAGACCGGGCAGATAGAGATCAGACAGAAGATGGAAACGGCCCTGGCCATAAAAGATTGAAACAGTATAAACCATGACAAAGAGTGAAGTTTTAAACAGCATTGAGAAGCATAAAGGAGTTGCCGTGTTGCGCCTGCCTGACGCATCTCTTTTTGAACCGGTTTGCGAAGCCCTATACGAAGGGGGTATCCGGATCCTGGAGATCACATTAACCACCCCATCGGCGGTGGAACTGATCGCCCGGGCAGATCGCATGCTGCCGGAAGATATGCTTATCGGGACCGGGACCGTTCTCAATGGGGAGGATGTGAGCCGGACGATTGATGCGGGAGCGAGTTTTGTGGTGAGCCCCATTGTTAAAAAAGAGATTATTGAGACTGCCATTAATAATGAAACGGCCGTCATGTGTGGAGCACTGACTCCCACGGAGATCCAGAAAGCGTGGGAGCTGGGCACCGATGTAGTCAAGGTATTTCCAGCAGATCTTTTTGGCCCCAACTATCTGAAATCGGTTCGGGCCCCGCTGCCACACCTCAGATTGATGCCGACAGGAGGTGTCTCCCTTACGAACGGCGGTGAATGGCTCGATGCAGGAGCATTTGCTGTCGGAGCAGGGAGTGCCCTTGTACCCTCGGCTGCCCTGGAGGCGCGTAGATTTGATGAGATCAGAAAGAATGCCATTTTATTTACAGAATCACTGAAGAACCATCTTTAACCGTTTATAAATTATGAAGAAAATTGTCACATTTGGAGAAATTATGCTCCGTCTCTCAACCCCGGGTTTTCAACGTTTTACACAAGCCGTCCAGTTTGATGCCACATACGGAGGAGGAGAGGCCAATGTGGCCGTATCACTGGCTCAATTTGGCCTCAAGAGCTGGTTTGTAACGCGATTGCCTGAACATGAGATCGGTGAGTCGGCTGTTCAGGAGCTTCGTAAGTACGGTGTGGATACCTCCCGGATCGAGAGGAGCGGGGAGAGGGTGGGGATCTACTTTTTGGAGACCGGTGCAAGCCAGCGCCCTTCGAAAGTGATCTACGATCGTTCCCACTCAGCAATCAGCACACTGGAGGAGAATACATTCGATTGGGATGAAATCTTTGAGGGCAAGGACTGGTTTCACTGGACAGGCATTACCCCGGCAATCAGCAAGGCGTGTGCACGGGAGATCGAGAAAGCATGCAAGGCTGCGAACAAGGCAGGGGTGACGGTGAGCTGTGATCTCAATTTCCGTTCAAAGTTGTGGACTGAAAGCGAGGCGCAGGCGGTGATGATCCCGCTGATGGAATATGTGGATGTCTGTATCTCCAACGAAGAGGACAGTCAGCGCAGCCTAGGCTTTACAGCAGGGACAACCAATGTGGAGGGCGCACATCTGGATGAGTCAGGCTACCGTGATCTGGCAAAAAAGCTGAAACAGGAGTTTGATTTCAGAACAGTGGCGATCACCTTACGGGAGAGCTTCTCAGCAAGCAAAAACGGCTGGAGTGCGATGATTTTGAATGATGATGACTGCCGGGACGGATACCGCTCCACCCGGTATGAGATTGATATCGTAGACCGGGTAGGCGGCGGTGATTCTTTTGCAGCCGGTCTGATCTACGGCCTGCTCACCAAAGAGAGCGGAGAAGAGGCCCTTGAGTATGCTGTTGCGGCATCCTGTCTCAAACAGACCATCCCCGGAGATCTGAATATCACGCAGAGGGACGATGTTGAAAAACTGCTGATTTCCAAAGGTTCGGGGAGGGTGGAGCGGTAGGCTCCCTGCCCGCTCTTAACGACAGGTGCGACGATACTCAGAAAGGCGCTTGTGCGTCATCTTCGCCCGGGGAAAACGGTGAAGGCGCTTCAGGAGCCGCGCTGCCCTCCTGTGGATAATCTCCTCCGTGAGGCAACCCGGAAGGCCCTGTGTCAATACGTGAAAGCCGTTCAAACCGGGCATACTCTTTCACAAAGAACATTCTTGTAGATCCGATCGGCCCGTTTCTCTGTTTCCCGATGATCAGTTCTGCCAGCCCGACCGTAGACTCGCCTTCCGGGGTTGTGGTGATGCCGTAATATTCAGGCCTGTAGAGAAAACAGACCACGTCGGCATCCTGTTCAATGGAACCTGATTCCCTCAGGTCACTCAGTTGCGGCCGTTTATCTCCGCCTCTCTGCTCAACCTGGCGGCTCAGCTGCGACAGGGCAATCACCGGCACATTTAACTCCTTGGCGAGCGATTTGAGACCGCGGGAGATGGTGGCGATTTCTTGTTCCCGGTTTCCGATATCACGGGAGCTGGCCGTCATCAACTGAAGGTAGTCGACAACGATCAGTCCGATGTCGTGCTCACTCTTCAGCCGGCGGCATTTGGTCCGGAGCTCCATCACGCTGAGACTGGGGGTATCATCAATAAAGATATCAGCTGAAAAAAGTCTGCCTGCTGCATCAATCAGCTCTTTGAAGTCCTCATCTTTCACCTTCCCGGTACGCGCTTTCTGTGCATCGACACGCGCTTCCATGGTCAGGAAGCGCTGCACCAACTGCTGGGCGGACATCTCCAGGCTGAAAATAGCCACTCCAGACTGAAGATTTTCATCAGGATGCAGCGCAGCATTGCGTGCAGCTGTAAGGACAAAGGCGGTTTTACCCATCGACGGCCGTGCGGCAATGATGATCAGATCCCCATTTTGCCAGCCTGAAGTGAAGTTATCCACATCGAGGCCGGAAGGGACCCCTGTAATCCCCTGGGGTTTACCTCGAAGATCTTCGAGGTAGCCAAGGGTATCTTTCAAGATATCACTGATGGCAGTGGCACTGGAACGTGATTTGGTATTGGCAATATCAAAAATTCGCTGTTCTGCACTATCCAGCACTTCTTTGGCATCACTTGCAGAGTCGTAGGCGGTCTTGATGATCTCGTTGCAGTGTACAATCAGATTTCGCTTGATCGCCTTCTCTGAGATAATCTGGGCATGGTAGTCGATATTTGCAGCGGAGCTCACCGATCGTGTAAGATCAGCCAGATACCCCCCGCCTCCCACCATATCAAGAAGGTTTTTATCCCTCAGCTCACTTTCTACAGTCAGAATATCGAGGGGATTGCCTCGCTCATAGAGATCAAAAAGCGTTTCGAAAATATGTTTATGAGCGGGTTTGTAAAAATCATCCGGCTGCAACAATTGCAGGGCGATCGTTGCCGCTTCACGTTCGATCAGCATGGCACCAAGAACAGCTTCTTCAACATCGACAGCCTGGGGAGGTACTCTGCCGCTCCCGTTTTGATAAGCGACCGCTGATTTCTGAAAAGAGTCTGAACCGTTAATGTCAGGCATGGTATATAAACTTGGAATATTAAGAAAAATGCGATTTGTAATGCTGCCAGAGTCACCCTCTTCCGGGATCCGTGACTCAGGAGGCCCCGAACCGGTTCCAGGAAGAGTTCTATCTCCAGGTCAGGGAGAGCCCTACTCGTCCCTCAATACATTTCTGAGCCCTTCGCCCCCGTTTCTGAATGAACTAAAGGTCTCTTTATCTCCTGAAAAACCCGGCTGAGGAGAGTCTTTGTCCGATGGATATTCCGAGTCCAGTTCTGCTAGCTTCTTCTCCGAGATAATAAGCAGTATGTTCGAACAAAGGCTTCTGGCTTTCTCCAGATCTTTTCGTTTGATGTCAAATGAAAGACAATTCTCGTTTAAATGCAATGGCTTTTTAATGGCAGGCAGCCGGTTCAGGTAGATTTCAAACCGTGCTGAAAACCAGCGCTTTTTTACCTCGATTGAGTCTATTTGATGAAAAGGCAGTTCAAGGGTTCTGATGTTCGAATTAAACATGCCAAAGACATCATCCTTCACCTGATATTCCAGAACCAGCATCGATTCTTGTTTGCGTATCAGGCCTGTAACTTCAGCCAGTCCGCCATAGATATCAGTTTGTTTTACAGGAAGTATCATCGTGAAAAGTTAACTGGAAACGAGTGCTGCCTTGATTGAGTGACGAGTACACTCTGTTAAAAAGGTAAAGAGTAATGTACACGAAAGGTAGCAATTTTAATGGAGAATTCTGGCGGCTTTGTTGAATTAATTTAGAGGCCGGCATTTCAGAAAGAATCAGAGCAAGCTGCTCTTGCCAGAGACTTTTGGGAAGGGAGAAAGGCTGGCTGAAAAGGGGTTTGCTATAATTTTCACAAACAGGCAATCTCTTTCGAAATGCACAGTCTGCCAGAGAGATGAATTTGTAGATAAGGGAACTCATCTCTATGATAGTGATTCCAGAGCGACTGCCTGATCATCGCGCCGAGAAGAAGCCGGTGTAGATTTTGCATTTTTTAGTGTGATAAAAATGATCAGAGTTGTTAAACCCCTTACACAAAAGTAATTTGTAATCAACTTCTATATTCTCTGTAAGATGATATAAATCACTGCCTATGAAACTATCCAGAATTTTGATCATCCTTTTCCTGGTTGTTGCGGTATTTCTTGTATGGCGACTATTTACCGGTTATACAAGCTCAGAACAACAGCTGCCTCCCCTCCATACAGAAAAAGCGGACAGAGGTGAAGTTTCACGGAGGGTTATTGCATTCGGGTCTCTTCAGCCGGTTCAGAAAGTAACGGTTGGGAGCCAGGTCTCAGGGATTATTGAAGATATCTTTGCAGATTTCAACAGTGAGGTAAGAAAAGACGAGGTTCTTGCCCGGATTGATCCTTCAACCTTTGAAGCAGCAGTAAGTTCAGCAGCAGCAGAGTTGGAGTCGGCGGAGGCGGGTTTGGAGCTTGCCCGGATGCAGCATCAGCGGGTAGCAGAACTACGTGAACGCCAATTTATATCCCCTTCCGAGGTTGATCAGGCCAATGCAACACTTCGGCAGGCGGAAGACGGGTGAGACGTCATGATCTGGAACGTGCCCAGAGGGAGCTAGACCGAACAATCATCAAGGCCCCAACGGATGGGATGGTCATCACCAGAGAGGTTGACATCGGCCAGACCGTTGCGGCCAGCCTCAACGCACCTATTCTGTTTGAACTGGCGGCCAACCTGAGTAAGATGTGGATTCATGCCAATGTCGCTGAGGTGGACATCGGCAGGGTAGAAAAGGGGGCAGCGAGTTCAATTCCGGGTAGATGCCTATCCTGAAAGGCAATTCGAAGGTGAGGTGATACAGGTCCGGAATGCCCCCATTATTGCAGACAATGTAGTCCACTACGAAACTATTATTGGGGTGGATAATTCAGAGCGTCTTCTGAAACCCGGAATGACCTCAGAGGTCTCTGTTATTACCGATCAACGGGATGACGTCATCAGAATCAGAAATACTGCACTGAGAGCTCGTTTACCGGATCATCTGCGTCCGCCTGAACCGGCTGAAGCAGAGGGGATGGATGGTTTGGTCTACGTCGTAACAGAGAGCGGCCTGGAAGCCAGGCGCGTTCAAACCGGTCTGAGTGACGGGGTCCATACGGAAATTTTGAGCGGGTTAGAACCGGGTGAAACCGTGGCCGTTGGTCTGTCACTGACAAGCCAGTCCAGTAGTGAAACCCGGAGCCTGTTCAGCGGGAGCCAGGCGCAGTATTAACAGAGAAACCCTAATCGAGTTACCCGCACCTTGTGAGGGCTGTATCCGCGGTTAGGAATTGCGCTCCTTGATGGTTTTGGAGATTTAAACGGATAACCGATATTCAACTAAAAAGCATACTTCATGGTTATTGATTTGAATGACATTACCCGCGTTTACAGAAGCGGGACACTTTCAGTGGAAGCTCTGCGGTGAATCACGTTGAGCGTGGAAGAGGGGGAGTTTTTATCGGTTATGGGGGCGAGTGGTTCGGGAAAATCGACCCTGATGAATATTTTGGGTTGTCTGGACAGTCCCACATCGGGTGAGTACCGGCTGAATGGGGAACCGGTCTCTTCATTTAAAAAAGAGAAGCTGGCTACAATCCGGAATAAGACACTCGGATTTGTTTTTCAAAATTTTCACTTGCTGCCCAAAACTTCTGCACTGGAGAATGTAGTCCTGGTTTTTCCGGGAGCCCGGCAGCTGGGCGGGGTTAGTATCGGCGGGGGAAGCGCCAATACCTTAACGGTGGAGGATGCACTGGCATTGCGGGATGAGATACCGGAAGTGATCGCGGCCAGTCCGGAGGTGCGTTCCCAGAGAGTGCTGGTATATGGAAACAGAAACTGGTTCAGCAGGGTCTACGGCCAGTCTGCCGACTATCTGCAGATCAGGCGCTGGGGAGTTGAGAGTGGGAGGATGTATGATGAAGAGGATATAGAGCGGCGGGCACTAGTAGCCGTTGTTGGGCAGACTATTGTAGAGGAACTATTTGAAGGGTCCGATCCTATTGGCGAGATTATCCGTATCGGGGGATTGCCTTTTGAAATTATCGGAGTACTGGAACCCAAAGGGATGTCTCTGATGGGTTCTGTTCAGGATGATATTGTTCTGATTCCATATACAACGGCATTTCAGCGTGTTTCAGGCCGGACCCATGCCATGGTCATCAATATTCAGATCTATGATGAAAACTCTATGGAGATCGCACAGCTAAAAATAACCGACCTGCTTCGGGAGCGTCACAATCTGGCGCCGCATCAGGAGAATGATTTTACTGTTCAAACCCAGGAAGAAATCGCCGAAGCTGCAACGGAAACCTCGCGGATTATGACCTGGTTGCTTGCATCCATTGCAGGTGTCTCACTTTTTGTCGGCGGGATAGGAATCATGAATGTAATGCTGGTAAGTGTGACAGAGCGAACACGTGAAATAGGCCTTCGGCTTGCAGTGGGTGCCCGCGGACCGGATATACTGCTTCAGTTCTTGATTGAATCCGTGGTTTTGTGTCTGCTGGGGGGCCTGGGTGGCATCCTGTTGGGTGTACTTGCGACAGAACTGGTTGCATCCTATGCGGGATGGCCAGCCATTTTCTCCACAGAGGCGATGATCGTGGCAGTTACTGTTTCCGCTGCAGTAGGGGTGTTTTTTGGGTTTTACCCTGCCTGGAAAGCCTCAAGGCTCGATCCGATTACTGCATTACGCCGCGAGTAGATCCAGTTTTATGGTTTGCCGCCAAGTTCGTCATATCTCCTGCGTACCTTCTGAACATCCTCCCAGACAGGCCGTTTCCATTTGGGATTTCTGAGAAGGGCTGCCGGATGGTAGGTGACGGTCAGCTGAGCACCTCTGAATGGGTAGAATCGGCCCCGCAGACGGCTTATCGACTCATCTCTGCCCAGAAGGGTTGTGCCCGGCACTTTGCCGACGCAGAGGATGATTTTGGGCTCGACCAGATCGATCTGCCGGTAGAGAACGGGCAGACTTCTTTCTATCTCTTCGGGGGAAGGGTTCCTGTTACCTGGAGGCCTGTGTTTTAAAATATTTGCGATATAGATCTCTTCCCTTTTAAATCCGATAGCCGACACGATCTTGTCCAGCAACTCTCCTGCATCTCCCACAAAGGGTTCTCCCTTCCGGTCTTCCTCTGCTCCGGGTGCTTCCCCGATAATCATCAAGTCCGCATGCGGATTACCTACTCCAAATACGAGATTGGTATCAGCCAGATCGGTTTTCAGATCTGGCAGGCCGAGACAATAATTCCTTAGCTCGTCCAATGTGCTGCACTGCTCCGGAGATTGTGGCGTGCGCAGGTCTCCAGACGTGTGGCCACCGTGATCAGGGCCTTCTTCTGACCGTACGAAGCTCGTTGGTCTGCTGATGTTGGATCCCTCTGACAAGGGTTTTGTCTTGTGATTACTGCTTCCGGTGATTGACGAGGAGGGATGGGTCAGGATCAGTGGACCGTACAACTCCTCCTCCAATTCTAAAAATTGTTCTATTTCTCTTAACAGATCTCTCTTCTCACTCATCGCTTATCTTTTTTCATACGTTACATCCCTGAAGTAATTTGTTGGATATGCACCAACCTGTAATAGCTGAGGCCGGAGGGTGAAACGAATCGTTGCAGACTGTACACCACCCTCAAATCCGTGGCCAAACTTTAAAAACTCTTCGCGCTGGGCAGGATTGTTCCATAGGATCCTGAACGTGTCGTGCTGCCAATGCTCCAGTTTTCCTTTTAAAGTTTCATCCTCAAAGAGAGTTACGTAGAGATCTCCATCTACCAAGGTAATCTCTGCAGTGTCATACATCGGGTGGTGGTAGGTACCAGTATATTCCTGAAGATCATAGGCTGGTGTTGTGTGCGGGTTTCTCGCTTCATGGATACGATCCCTGCGATCGGAAGCAGCCTCAAATTGTCTTTTATAGCTGTTGTAAAAAATGGAGTTCCAATCGGTGGGTGCGGCTCCGGTGACATGGTCAACAATGGAGCGGACGATGGCCTCCCGGAATGTGGTAAAGGTATTGGTCATGACGATGATACCGAGGTCTAACTCCGGGAAAAGAGCGTAGGATGTATTCATTCCATCGGTCGCCCCTCCATGCTCCAGCATTCTATAACCGTTGTAATCCGTACTGTTAAATCCATAACCGTAGCT
>CALKWT010000082.1 GCA_938003885.1 uncultured Balneolaceae bacterium
AAAAGACCTCTCTGTTTACCATTTACGGTGATGAAATTGAGACCCGGCACCGGATCATCAGAAATGAGTTTGACCGGCAGAAACATAAGTTAAAGTCAAAAAAAACAGGTGATTTGGTGTTCTGGATCAGTACGCCTATTTATCAAATGGCCAGTGGTGTGGTTATCGATGATTATATTGAATATATCAGAGCCTCTATAGAATTGAGGCAGATTGGGCCCGGTCAGTTGGTCTACGTCCCTCACCCCGGCAAACAGACGGATGAAGAGATTCAGTTAATCAGTGAACGTCTTTCTTGCAAAGTTGACCAGAGAGACATTCCTGTAGAGATGAAAGTTGCCAGTTATGAGGATCTTCCCCGGATGTGTATCTCTCCCTTTTCATCAGCGCTGGTAAACATTTATAAAGCTACAGAAGGGAAAATACCGCAGGTGAGTGCATGGCACCCCGAATTCAATTACTTTCGTATTTGGGTGTACTGGAGAAAAAGTGTGGAGGAGAACAGCGGGCTGAATATTGAGTTCATGGAGGTTGAGTCATCCGTTCCGCTGTTTCATATTAAACCGGGTGAGAGGCGACAGGGGCCCTTGTATGAAACCTTCAAAGATTGGGAAAGGCAGAGGCAATAAAATCTGAAACAGGCAGAGAATAGAAAGACTGGAATTTGACACTACAAGCATGATCGTGATATATGAATAAAGCCTCGAAATCTGCACCCTTTTTAGTTGCTATCCGCTCTGCAGATGAACGAACTGTGGAAGCGTGCTTTGAAATCGTAAAAAGTCAGGCCGATGGAGCACCTGTCCATCTGGTTTCAGAAGTGCCCTTTAAGAAAGCACTGGAGGAGTGTTTTCGACTTGCCATAAACTCGGAGAAACGGTGGCTGATCACGGTGGATGCAGATATGATTCTGTTGCCTGGAGCCATTCACCTTCTGGTACGCGAGGCTGAAAAAATGCCCGACAACTACCTTCAGATTCAAGGTAGGATTCTTGATAAAATTACGGGTACCGTACGCAAAGCGGGTCCCAGAATTTATCGCGTTTGACTGTTACCGATGCGTCTTGAACTTTCCGATTCGATGAAAGATCATATACGTCCGGAAAGCAGGCTGATTACCCATGCAGGAAGAAACGGATGGCCATCCCGTTACATTCCGGCTGTTATGGCCCTTCACGATTTTGAACAATATTACAAGGACATTTACCGGAAATCGTTTGTACATGCACGAAAACACCCTGACCTTTTGCCGGATATGATCCAAAGGGCGGTTCTGCTTAAAGATAAAGATCCGGATTACCTTGTTATGCTACAGGCGATCTGGGACAGCCTCATAGAAAATGTTGAAGTAGGAATCGACACTCGTCTCTATACAGAGACTGCAGAAAATGCTTTGAATAAATTGAACTTGGTTGAAAAAGAAGATTCCTTGACAGATCCTGCATGGGAGGTGCATAAAGAGGAAATTAAGGATCTGCCAGAGATCTACCTTCAAAACAATCTTGTGCCTTATTCTGACTCACCTGCAGAAAAAGCTGGTCACATGAGTTTAAAAAAATTGAGTTCAGATGGCATAAAAGGAATTTTTCATCGCATAGGAGGTAGGCTTATCAAGCTAGGAAAGAAACTTCAGATGTACTAAATCCAAGAGGAGATGAGAGCATGTATCAGCACCTGGTTATCCTCTTCATCATCTCCGGGGCCGGGATTACGGAAGCCTCTATGGTATGAGTGATTTAACGATGAAAAGAATGACTGTCCAATCAGATCAGCATAAGTAGCTGACATTTTCTGAATAGCCTTTTCGATAACGACAGCCGTCTGCTATTTGCAGAGTAAATAAATAATAAAATATATGAGATAAAATTTTGACGATAGGATCATAGATTCCTATGTATTGATTGATATTTCAAAAAGCTATAATATTCACTTAAATCAGATAGACCTAGACAGGAAATCCATTAATGGGTAAGACTAAATTGCATATCCATATTGGTACTTGGAAAACAGGTTCTTCAACGATCCAGTACCATCTAAAACATAAAACTTCTGAACTTAGATCAGAAGGAATTTTCTACCTTCACAGAGATACAGGTATTCTTGAAAACTATAAAGATCTGGAAGGACTCCAGCACATTGATCAAGATCTTATCAACGAGTCTCGCGAACGCCTGAAGAACATATTGGAAACTGAAGGGAAGAACGGACAAAACTGGCGTTATTTGATGAGCTCGGAACATTTCAGTGGGAATCCATTTATCGGATTCAGTAATGCTCATTTCATTGCGGAAACTCTCTGGGAGATCACTAAAGACCTTGATCTGGATATCTATATTATTGTCTATCTCAGAAGACAGGACGACTTCATAGAGTCCATGTACACTCAAAGTATTCACTTGGGTGATTCTCACTCCTTCGAAGAATTTATTAATGGATTTGACGAATCTGCTTTTGATTGGGAGTCTATCCTGGAATCTTACTCCGAATGGTTTGGAAAGGATCGAATCATAGCCCGACGGTATCATAAAGCTTTTCTGCCTGAAGAGAATAGTCTTGTACAGGAGTTTGGATCGATTATCGGGAGTGATTTTTTTAAAAACTTTACATCTACAAACTCAAGAAATCGAGGCTTGTCTCGCGATGCACTTGAAATAACAAGAATTACAAACAAATATTTCGATCCGGAGATGCGGTACCAGTTAAGGAATATCTTTCAAGAGGTGAATTCAAAAGAGCCTTTTGAGCAGTACTCCTTTTTTACCGGGAATTCGAGATCAGAATTTTTGTCCCGGTACTCTGCATCGAATGCCCGGATAGCAAAGAACTATTTCAATAGTTCCGATGGTAGCCTCTTCCCGGAAGACGATCTATCCCTACCCAGAAAGGAGTATAAAGAGCTGACCAATGAGGCGATTGCTCTGAACTTAGCCAAAGCGGTACTGTCAATTAATCAGAGGTTAGCCATAAAAGAGAGGAAATTACAAAAAGAGTTCAGGAACATGTTTCTATCCTATCGTATTCGCAGGCGAATCGCTGATAGCCTTACAAACTATCCAAATTTAAAATCGCGTTTAAGCAAGATCGTGAGAAGAGATTAAGCGTTGAACTGCGGTGCACACGGACCTAAATTCTGCCCTGCCTTGATTAGCAATTCTCATTTTACATGATCGGAAACAGTTTGTCTGATCGTAGTCTCACACAGGGCTGAATATCTCCGACATTTGATTGTTACACAGCATGAATCCCCCGGTACCTGACCGTTCCGGGGGATCTCTTGATTGGGAGTCCTTCCATTCAATGATAATACTCCTTTATCCGTTTTCTTCTACAGAGAAATAGAGCCGGAACTGAACAATCTTCGTCTGGCGGATGCCTATGATGATAAGAACATCTATGACAAGCTTTTGAAGGCGTCAGACTCCCTAATTTCGATTTATTGCAGAAGATGGTTACTCAGCTTCACGACCCGCTGATCTATTTCGATCTCATCTCCTGGGATTTGGCGATAGATGCAAAAGGGGTACCTACTTGTTATTGAATTAAACCCGAAAGATCAGGGAATTTCTTCACTTCAGGTGGTAAATGGCCCGCTTTTCGGAGAATTTACCAATCACATTCTTGAAAGATATATTTTTTTATCTCTGATAATTACTTCTTTGATGATTACTTCTTAAATTCTGTCTCAAAATTGCGGGAGCTCTACATTCGGCCATGTCGGAGTGGAGGATTATTCCGGAATCTGAACGGTTTTGACAAAGATCATCCTGATTAGAGGTGGGCAGATTTTTCATCTGCGGGGATAAGCCACAGTGCTTTCAGATTTTATCTAATGAGATGGATTTAGGAAATTGTATAAGAAAATTGTCATTGTAAATAGACACAGAGACGACAAGATAGGGGGAAGTGAACTTCAGTGTGATCTGATTGCCTCCGAGCTGGCAATCAGAGGGCATGAGGTGGTGTATATCGTCCCGGGCGGGAAGGGCCCCTACCAAAACGACCGGGACTACCGTATCATCCCATGCGAGGACAACGGAGAGAAAATTGCTGAAAAAACCATCAACGAACAGCCGGAGATCGTTTACTGGAGATATAACAAAAGAAATTTCTATGATGCTGTGAGCAGAATGGACCGTGCCGGACTAACTGTCATTTTCAGTTCATCAAGCGAAGAGGATGTTAAGAAAGGCCTGAGTAACAAGAAGAAGCTCAGTATTCGGAAAAAAGTAAAACTGTACCTTCGTAAACGGAAGAATTACCGCGGTTTCAACCATGTAAAAGCGGTGGTGGTCAACAATATTTCCCATCTGAACAAACTTCCGGTTCCTTATCAAACGTTTATTCCTAACGGTGTCATCTGCACCAGGATCCCTTTCCAATGGAACAGGCCCTACTGTGCATGGATCAGCAGTCTTAAACAGATTAAGCGTCCGGAACTGCTGCTCGAACTTGCAAATCAATTTAAAGGGCGTAATATCGATTTTATCATGGTCGGGGAGATTCAGGAGGAGGAGTACAGCTGGTTTGCTGAGAAAAGTCATCTGCCGGAAAATGTACATTACCTGGGGGTCAAAACTCCGGAGGAAGTCAATGGTATACTTTATGGATCTGAGCTGCATATACATACCTGTTTTCCAGAAGGCTTTCCCAACGTATTTATACAGGCATGGACACAGGAAACGCCATCTGTGAGTCTGGGATATGACCCGTCCGGGTATATTGCAAAACATAAGATGGGTGGGTATGCAAAAAATGATTTCAATACATTTGTCAAACTAACTGATAAATATCTAACACACCCTGAACTGGCAAAAGAAGCAGGGAGAAATGCCAGGACATTTGCCAATTCGATGTTTGATACAAAGAAGAGTGTTGATATGCTTGAGGAGGTTTTTGAACAGGTAAACTCCTCTGAAAGTTCTCAGCTAAAGGTGAAAAAGTAGGGGATACCACTCACCCGGCCAAACGATATACTGTCCCATGAATGAAAAGTTTTCTGAAAGCGACACCTTAAAATCCAATGTAAATAATTACCTGCATTACGGGTATCTGCCTCCTGAAGAAATTCCGAAATTTTGCCTTGAACTCCCTCATCAGGATAAAGTGCCTACCGAAGTCTCTCTGACTGCGACCATTGAGCTTTTTGATGAGGTGTTCCGGGAAGCTATTGAAAAGAGTAAAGGATCAGGATTCTGTATCGTCCCGTTAAGCGGAGGGTGGGACAGCAGGATCCTGCTCGGCTATGCATTGGAGCATTTCCCGGCACACCAGATCAAAACCTATACATTTGGATCGCAAGGACAGCTGGACTATGAAATCGGGAAAAAAGTCGCCAGAACCGCCGGTGTTGAACACACCGCATTTGATCTGGAGAGGGTAACACTTGAATGGGATCATTTAAAAAGTTCGACCAGAAAAACCCCATGGACTTATCCGATGGATTCCTTTTTTAACAAGTATTGTTACTCTGAGATGCAATCAGGCGCAGATTTCATACTGAGTGGATTCATGGGAGACCCTCTGATCGGCGGGCATACGTATGAGGTGAATGGCACAGATGTGAAACGGATATTTACGGCCAGCCAGCAGCTGGTAAAAAAATCCCCCTTAACCTTGCCCAGTTACGATCCGGTGGAGTCACTGCCGGATCTGCCGGAAAACACGATTTTTCTAGATCACCAGCTATTTGATCTTGGCGTCAGGCAGGCAAACTGTACCGCTCCAATTCTCACCTACAAAGTACGCTGGGATAGATGGGGAACCGATATGGGTTTTGTAGATGGAAGTAAAACTGCTATTATTACCCCTTTTATTGACCCCAGATGGATAGGTTACTGGCTGAGTGTTCCTGAGACGTTCAAAAGGAAGAGGGCGTTGTATCTTGATTTTCTTAATGCAAAGTTTCCGAGGCTTTGGAATATTGCTTCCAAAGACTACTATGGTGCGAGAAATGACCAGGGCCCGTTACATTTCCTAATGAAGAAAAAGTATCATGGTAAGATCCTGTTGAACAGAAAATTCCCCCATCGCTTTTCTGCACCAAAAGAGATGGTAAATTATCTTGATTATGACAAAGCCTTCAGAAAGCGGGACGACTATCAGGAGATTTTAAGTAGAGCATTTTCATTTTTAGAAGCACGCAATCTCATAGAGGGGTTCCATCCCGCACCCCTTATAGATCAGCACATGAATTACACCCGGAATCACTCCCGGCTGTTTTTGGTATTGATCGGGTTGGCGTTAAACCTGCAAATAGAAGAAGAGGAAAGTGTTTACCCCGCCTGAGCGATTTTCAACATCTTCGATAAGATAATAACAGAAGCGGTTCAATCCTGCTATGTAATCCATAAATGAATCCTTGCGAGTGGTGGGAACAATCAGTAAAATTATCAGAGAAAGCAGATAGCTGTGTAGAGGAGTTCTCTAGCCATGAACTCCGGAAAGTCTGCCCCATAATGGCAGGATCAGTTACAAATTTTCCTTCTAAGAATCGAATTTGATGAGGGGTTGATCACAGCTAAAATGAGATAGTACAAAGCACCCCGAATGCTGCCAGATGCCTGATGTTAGATAACCTATGAGCTTCAATTACGATGATGTTGTGGTCATAATTCGTGCGGCCGGTGAACGGACCGAAGGGTTGTGCAAAAAATTGATATTGGATCAGGGCGTACAATCTGATAAAATTCATTTAATCCATGAAGTTCCGTTTTCCGCAGCACTTAGAAAGTCCTACGAAATCGGAATCGAATCCGGTTGCAGATGGACACTCTGTGTGGATGCAGATCTCTTACTCCGTCCGGGGTCTATTTCAGAAATCATTACCCGCGCTGAAAAAAAAACCCGGAACATTTGCGAAGTTCAAGGGTTTATGCTCGATAAGTTCTTTGGTGGTATTCGTAAGGGCGGGATTCATCTTTACAGGTCGGAAACCCTCCCGGAGGTTATGAAGCAGATACCACCAGAAGGAGTGACCATGCGTCCGGAAAGCCAGACTCTTCATAATATGAAGAAATTGGGATATAGCAGATCGGAGATCTCCTATGTTGTAGGGCTGCATGATGAAGAACAGTACAATTCAGATATTTACAGAAAAGTATTTGTTCACGGAGTAAAACATACCAAAAGAATTCCCCTATTCGTAGAGTGGTGGAAAGAAAACTTGCAAAATGATCCCGATTTTAAAGTAGCACTATACGCCTTATCCGACAGTATCCGCTCTACCGAAAAGATTTATATCGATAAGGGGCAGGATCTCTATGCGGAAATGTTCAGCAGATCCGGTTTCAGTGAGAAAGAAGAGTTGAATAGTGAAGATTTTTCATTGGAGTGGGTTGAAGAAAAAATAGTAAGCTGGAAAAGCCCAGGCCTCTACTACTCCCATTTCCCCAATAGAGATGGATACGATTCCCGTTTTAAAGGGTATCTAAACAAGTTCGGCAGGCTCAACCGGCGGTTCGGTGCCGCTACTTTACTTAAGATGGGATGGAACAGAATGACACGGTAAAATCAGGAAGATGCAAATTGCATTTATTGCAGGAATGGGACATAGTGGGTCCACACTGTTAAATATCTTATTAGGTCAATTCAGGCAGACAATTTCGGTTGGGGAGATTGATAAAATTATAAATCCCGTGACCAGGGAAATATATTTGAACCGGTATATTTACCAGGAAAAATATCCGTGTAGTTGTGGTGAGCCCCCAAGCAGATGTCCATACTGGTCCGTCTTTATTGAAAGCCTGTTAAACAATTATGATAAGTGCTATAGCTGGCATTACTTAAAGGCAGTGGAGATAGCAAAGGATCGCTTTCAGTCGGCTTATTTTATAGACGCATCCAAAAATATTCACGCTTTGAGAAGGGTTTACGCCGCAGTTGCAGAGGGAGGGGAGAACACAGAACTGTTCGTTCTGCACCTGGTGAAAGATGCCAGGAACAGAGCCTACTCAGATATCCGCAGTACCCGGCTGAACTCTGTCTTAAAAAGCTACAAAAAATGGGTAGTGCAGAACAATGCCTTTGAAAAGTACATCACTGAGCAGAACCTTCCGTCACTTAACATAGGGTATGAAGAGCTTGCGATCTCTACATCCCGGGTTCTGGCCGATATCCCGGCCTTTCTGGGGATCCCCGGGGAAGATGCACTTAAACAGATGAAACCTTCCGAGTCGCATATCCTGTTTGGAAACAACATGCGTCTGAATGACCGAAAATCTACTACAGTTGAGTACGATTATGGGTGGCTTACAAGCTTAAAAATTCCTTTTTTGTATTCACTCTATCCTGGCCTGCATCGTAAGAATATAAAGTGGTGTTATACGCATCTCAATAAACATGCGGATAGATGATTTCTTGATTGAAAATCCAATTTCTTACTCCAGGTTTAAAGAAATGCGATCATACGTCTGTTTCTACTGAAAACTACATGCAAATTAAAAAAATTACATTTGTACTGGGCGGGCTGGTTGGTGGCGGGGCTGAAAAAGTTGCATCCGATCTGATAACGAACTGGGTCGAAAAAGGTTATGAGATTACACTCATTACCAGGCTGGGCCCTGATTCGGACTTCTTTACCGTTCCCGAGTCGGTCCGGCGAGTTGTCCTGGGGAGTGAAGGCGAATCTTCAAACAAACTCATTGCCCTGTTCAGGAATATCCCTTTTGTAAGGCGACTGCGAAAGGGGATCAAATCAGCAGACAGCCAAATTGTGATCTCCTTTTTGACAAAAACCAACATTCATACTTTACTGGCTTTAAAGGGATCCAGGGCCCGAATTATCATCTCAGAAAGAAATGATACCACCCGACAAGACTATCCGTGGCCGTGGCCTCAATTAAGAAAACTCCTCTACAAGAACGCTACGTTTGTGACTGCCAATTCGGAAATCGCCCTGGGTGGGATGAAATCTTACGTACCGCATGAGAAACTTAGAGTGCTCCCGAATCCGGTTGTGATTCCTGAACAGAGAGCCGAACCGGCAGCTTCATCCCGACTTTTGCATGTGGGCAGATTGGTTCCACAGAAAAGACAAGATCTTCTTCTGGATGCATTCTCTCTGCTTGACGGCCCTCTCAGGGAGAAATGGAGCTGTTCGTTTCTAGGGGAGGGAGAGGTGCGCGAGAGTCTTACCCGGCAGGCGGACCAGCTTGGGATTACTCGTCAGGTCACTTTTCACGGTTTGGTCAGGAATCCGTCAGAATATTATCTGAAAGCGGGAGTTTTTGTAATGCCTTCGGACTTTGAGGGGACGCCCAATGCCTTACTTGAGGCGATGGCCCATGGCCTTCCCTCTGTTGTAGCGGACTGCCTTCCCGGAGCTCTTCAATTCATACGGGATGGGGAAAATGGCCTGGTGTTCAAGGCAGGGGATCCGGACGATCTTGCTTCGAAACTATCGTTACTTATGATGAATCCCGGGTTGCGAAACGATATGGGAAAAGAGGCTGTGAAGAGTGTCGAACACCTTACCATGGATCGCATCTCCAGTGAATGGGAGAAGTTATTTCACGCATAACTGATGGTTCGCCAGCTTTAGTTGTGGAATCCGTCAGATATTCCCATGAAATAGAAGAGCAGCCATAAAGAGCAAAAGAGGGGAAGACTCCCCAGACTCTCAAGCCGGGTACGAATCATCACAGAAGGTCGAAAGACGACTCTCTGAATGGCTTTTCCCCGGATCACAGAATCCCCTTTAACTGTTTGACAATAAACTCACCATGCTTGTGGAAATTATACTCTTCCTTGAAGAGTTGGCGGCCATTTTTTACTATCTCTTCTCTCTCATCTGCATGTTCCATATAGTATTTAACCTTCTCCACAAGATCGTCACTATCCCTGAAGGTTACATAATGTGTTCCGTCAACCGCTTCAAAGGGCAGTTTTACCTCATTCACGGAGGGAGATGAGATCATAAAGGAAGATAGTGCCCAGCACTCCCAGTGACGGTAGGTAAATTGTCCATACCCCTCAAGGGCCAAATTCACGATGCTGGAGCGGGTCATCTCATAAAACTCTTTCTGAGACAGTCGTTTCGAATAGAGGGCTTCAGGGATTTTTCGATCTGGATTTCTCACATCGGTGTGGATGCCCCCGGCAAAATGAAGTCCCGACTCCCGGACATGTTTTACAATTTCCGTTCTCATGAAGGTTTTTGAGGTCTCCTGTCCCAGAAAACTCACTTCATATTTGAATTGGGATGGTGGGTTGTCAAAACCGTAGTCGGAGGCATTCAAACGGTTAAAATTCAGAATGTTTGCTGGAATCAGAGGACAGCTTAGCACGGTTGTCCGAAGTTTCTCCTTATTAGAGGCGTTCAGATCATATCTGTCAAGATCTTTAAAATGCTCTCTTCGGAAGACGAGCTCGAATAGTCCCATCTCTTCGTCTGAAGGCACCGACTTGGCATTGGGGCTTGATATGAGGAGGACAGCGGGAAAATCTGAAATCTTTTCACGCAGTTCTTCTACAGCTTCACACGCCGTCCGGATCGGTTCTCCCATCCGGCCGAAATTGCATTCATAGTTGAAGATGATGACATCAAATTTACTGAAGTCACTCTTTGACCATCGCCTGATCGTTTGTAACCCCGCCCGGGTCACTCGTGTCTTCGTTTTTAATGAAGCAAAAAAGAAGGCTTCTCTTGCGTGCCAGTTAAATGAATCCCGAAGAAGTCTTAAATTACGCTTTAGAAAAGGGCCCCGTTCTTGTTTCCTTACATAGAGGATATCCATCATTAAATTAAGAAATTTGAATTGATACAGAATAATATATGCTGAAGCCTCGGCAGGGCTCTGCTTTTAGGAGTTTTGAAAACCGTTTTGTTGTCCGTTTTTACGACGTGTTCAAAAAATGAACTGCCTGTTAGTAAAATACGTTCTTCGAAGAGGTCATATATGCGGCAGTTTTTATGAACCTCTGGTCTTGAGATTAAAAAAATTCCTGTTTTTTCAAAGCATCCAAATAATAATTGTATTTCCATATATATAAAAATATGATTACTATCTTCTGTCACGAGATTAATCCCTGTAAACATAACTGTTGAGTTTCGTAGAATCTTGGGTTTTGGTGGATGTCAATACCAAAGCAAAGATAGGATGACGACATCGTTCTCTTATCGAACGCCGATAAGGTAAATAGATTCAAAAGAAAGAATATTTACTTCCGGTTCTACATTCAATGGGGGAGGGCTTGGGGTTCTATAGCTGATAACGTCTGGGCTGTCCGGAGTCTTTAGATGTCGTGCACCATGTAAATATAAGGTTACGGTTAATGGCACTTTTGGGGGGTTTAAAAAACCATTCTATTGTTCGCTTTCACAACGTGCTCAAGAGATAAGCACGCTTTGTGTCAAAGTTGAGCTACCTATTGGTAAATATATAATCCTTGTATAAGGGGTACGATGCAGCGGATTTATGAAATCTAAGATGATGGAATCAAACGAAATTCCTGGACTTTCAAAGCCCCGACCATTTAGAAGTAATTTTTATTCATAGAAAATTTCGGTATTTAAATTCATAATATTCTAATGACTGAGTCAAATAAGAGGAAGCTCTTTAATGTGTTGAATAGACACTTTGACAAAGTTTTTGTACTCTCCTTAAAAAGATCCACCGATCGCCAGGAAAGGGTAAAAAAGACATTAAAAGGATTGAATTTCGATTTTTTTTGGGGAGTTGATGGCAGGGAGCTGAATTTTGATAAAATGATTCAGGAGGGAAGTTATCATCCATCTTTTACGAAGCTATTTAAAAAAATCAAAGGAGAAGAGGTGAAAAATTTAACTCTGCCTCAGATAGCCTGTTCAATGTCTCACAGAAATATTCTAAAAGAGATGATTAAAAAAGGCTATGAAAATGTACTTATATTTGAGGATGATATTCTTATACAGGGGAATCATGTAGATAGAATTGAAGCCGCTCTCTCAGAATTGCCAAATGACTGGGATCTGCTTTACTTAGGACATCATGGCTCCAATAGCGATCCCACAGTTCTTCTGAGAGTTCAAATTTATTTGGTTCAAATTTTTGCAAGATTAACTCATAAGTTCGAGCGAATGAGGGTTATGAATCACAAAACATTAGGTAGAAACATACCGCGGACCTACTCAGATCATTTGAATTTATCGGGTTATCACCATGGTGGATACGCATATGCAGTATCTTACAAAGGTGCAGAAAAGATTTTAAGTTACACCTGGCCAACGATTTTTAGAAATGATAATTTGTTTGCAGAATTAACTACTCATGGCTGGTTAAATTCGTTTAATGCAAAAGAAATAGTTTTCTTTCCAAACCGCGAAATTCCGAGCACGATTAATGACGATAACTATCAAACTACTTTAAAGTAGATCAAGTACCTGGCTATTTTATACAGCCAGACACTCTGAGAGACTCCAGAAAATGGCTAAGGTATCTATTAAGCCGGTAGACCGTTCTCCATTTAAGTCAGTAAAGAAAAAAGCGGGAAAAGAATGATTTCTCATAACTCCCTGCCATTTAAACGGAGAAGAAATTCATTTTTAGTGTGTAATCAAATTTTGAGTACCTTTTACTCCTTATGTTTCCAGAAACAGATTGGTTGCTAAGTCAAGTAAAATAGATGAATATTCTTTTTCTGTATTGGGGCAAAAGAGGGGGTGGGGCAAGATACTCCCTTGAATTGACAAGAGCACTGGCAGAGCTGCCTGGTGTTCAGATAAACCTGTCTGTTTCCAATCAGTGCGAAATACTGAGCGAGTTCAAGGCATTGGGGCTGCCCACGCACTACGTAGATACCTATCAGAATGTGTTCGGATTCCTGAAGAAGTTTACTCTTGACAGAGCCCGTCTGCAGAAAAATCTGGAGGATTATCTTAGAAAGTATAAGGTAAGATATGTCATTATCGGGATGGATTTCTTTTGGGGCCCTCTGATTTTCCAGGCCAGTAAAAATGCAGGTGCCCGTGCCCTTTATGTAGTTCATGAACCTAAACCGCATCCCAAAGAACCGATGATCATGGGAGCGGTGAAACGTATCACACTAAAGAAGGGAATCACCGGTGCGGATCATGTTATTACTCTGACTCACCATGTTAAAAAGTATATCCACAGTAGTTTTAAGGTTTCTGAGGAAGAGATCTCCGTCATCCCGCACGGCATATTCTCCTATGTGAAGGCCGTTTCACCTAAAGAGTTGCCCGCTGCGGACGACCCACTGACTCTGCTCTATTTCGGCCGAATTGAGTATTATAAAGGCCTCGACATTCTGTTGGATGCCTTTCAGCTGATCAAAAACAAGAGACATAATGTACGTCTCGAAATCTGGGGGTCCGGAGATCTCAATCCCTATAAAGAGCAGATCGAAGGTACCGGATCCGTCCGCATCGAGAACAGATGGGTCGATGAAGAGGAGATTGCGCCCCTTTTTAGACGTGCAGATCTCTGCATCCTTCCCTACCGGGATGCCAGTCAGTCGGGCGTTGTAGGGATTTCGAGTGACGCAGCTGTACCTATTGTCGCTACACCGGCAGAGGGGCTCATAGAACAGCTCCAGAACTCAGGTGCCCTCTTCTCACAGAACTTTACAGCTGAATCTCTGGCTGAATCAGTCTCTCAGCTATTGGACGATCCAGAGCGTTATCAGGAATTGTCTGCCCGTTCATTGCAATATGCTAAAGATCTGAGATGGACGAACATCGCCGGGAAATTTATAGAGGTATGCAAGAAACTGGAATGACACCTCTGTAGGAATCAAAACTTTGCAGTGTTTCATACCGGCACGAGGCAGGAAGTCTCATCTCTTCATGTGTGCACATTGAAACCTATTTAACAGACAGACCCATTAAGAAAATATGAAAAATGTTAAGAATATTACTCTTCTCACCTAAAGGTGCAGGGAACCATTATTACGGTCCGGGCATGAATGCATTCCGAATGTATCAGAAGCTACGCCGTGAGGATCAGGTCTCACTTTCACTTGCGCACGGTTATCCGGATCAGGAGAGGTCCTACATTTTTTACAGTCAGCACTTCCTGTCCGATATTGTGAATAAAAACCTGTGGCTGGGTGTGAAGTTTCTGCAGAACTCTAAAAAATGGATAGAGAAAAATGCTCGAAACTATGATGTGGTACACTGTCTGACAGCCTTCCAGCACTCATTTATGTTTGCAAAATGGTTTGAAGAGCAGGGGGTACCGGTACTCATTAAAATCGGACAGTCCGATCACACAGGTTTTAATGAAAACTCACTGCAGTCCAGACTTTTGGGGCTCAACCGATACAGACTTCGGCATGCAAATGATATAACAGGATATATCTCAATCAGCAGAATCATACGCCAGAAGCTGCAAGATGCAGGAATCCGTCCGGAAAAAATTCATGACATTCCCAACGGAGTGGATGTGGACCGTTTTTGCCCGGCTGAACCTTCTGAAAAGAGGGCGTTACGGGAAAAGCTGAATCTGAAAGATCAATTTACTGTTATTTTTACCGGAGCTTTTAGTGATAGAAAAAATCCGCTTCTGGTTGCACAGGCGCTACAGTATTTTACTTCTGAAGAGCAGAAACAGATTCAGCTGCTGCTTATCGGGCCTGACACGGATCAGGGGGAGCAGAGGCGGGAAATTCAAAATCTGATCCATACCAGGGGATTGAGCAATATCATTGTTAAGGATTTCGTAAAGAATGTGGAGGATTATTATAAAGCTTCGGATCTCTTCGTGTTACCTTCCAATCAGGAGGGTTTTTCCAACTCCATGCTGGAAGCTCAGGCGTGTGGCCTGCCTGCGGTAGTGACGAAAATATCGGGTTCGGAAGATTTAATTGTGGACTCGTTGAATGGAAGGTTTATATCTGCAGCTGACGATTCGATTTATCAGGCGATAAACGTATATTTCAAGAATCCGGAAATTGTTGAAAAAGAGTCAGCAGCCGCCAGAAGGAAGATTCTGGACTCGTACAGTTCCGAAGTGATTCTGAAGAGGCATCTGGAGTTGTTTCGAAACATCATTGCGGAGCAGTGACATCTATGCACAACATGCCGATGAATATTAATCGAATCAGATCGTGAAAGAGATTGTAGTAACCTTTAATAACTTTGAACTGAAACTTACGGAGAACCTGTATAATCAGGTTCTGGTGAAACCAGCATTCTTGCTCTTGATATTTTTCGGGTTCTACAGCCGGACTGAAGGCTTCCTGGGGTTGTCGGGTGGCCAGCTCTCTGTTCTTATTTCGTTCGGGTTCTTTGCGTTGAGTGCATTTCATTTCCTGTTTCTTCGAAAGAAATACAAGGTCTCCCAATTCACTTGGCTTATCACCATATTTTTTGTTTTATCGGGAGTGATACCGCTGGTTACCACCTTTATATTTTCAACAGAACCAACCCGTATCCTTCGTTTCTCCATTGAAATCGGGATTACGTTCTTTATGTTTTTTTCCACCTATTACTTTGTAAGAGAAGGGGTTATTTCAATTAAGTTCTTCCTTTTTTCACTCGCAGTACTCGGCTTTTTAGCATCCTTTCCTCTTTTCTCCAATATGATTGGAACCGTAAATATCAGAAGAATTCAAGGATTAGGAGGGAGTAACTATCTAGGGAGTTCGTACGCTATCGGGGCGATTTGCTGGGTTTTCATTCTCTACATGACAGCGTATCGGGAGATAACTTCCAGAAAAAAAATCGCTTTCTATTTCTGTTTTTTTATAACACTGATGGCATTGATCCTGACCGGAACACGGGCTGCTGCGATTGCGTTTTTAGTCGGCCTGGCCTTTTTTCAGGTGTTTGGCATGCAGAGCCGAAAATTTATGAGATACTTCTTTATCTCTGTAGGAGTTCTCATCGGGTTGATGATCTATCTCTCATTTCAATTCGATCTGACGCTTCTTCTGGATCGTTACTCCTACGATCAGCTGAAGAATATGGCAGCGATCCGTTTTGACATCTACGCCCGCAGTGTGACGGATTTAACACTCATAGACTTCCTGTTCGGAAGGCCAGATTTTTATCTCTTCTCTTCAGGAGACCCCGGGGTCAATCCACACAACGTTTTTTTGGCCGTTATACGTTATAACGGCCTCATCCCCTTTATACTTTTTATGATCATATTCGGGCTTATTTGTTTTGAATATCTCAGAGTTTACCTGCTCCACCGGAAAGAACCCCTCTATCGGGCAGCCGAGTCCACCATTATC
>CALKWT010000083.1 GCA_938003885.1 uncultured Balneolaceae bacterium
TCACAGAAAGTTCGAACACATTTATAAGGTCATTAAGAATCCAACTTTTTTATCCATGGATGCCCTCGGTGGAGAGATACCTTTTTGGATCTCTACCTATAATCCCGGCCAGGAAACAGAAGTCAATACAGAAATTGAAAATCTCATAAAGAGGCTTCAAAATTCGGGAATTCAACCTCACCTGGTAAACCTGTTTAAACTTTCCATAGATATCATCGAAAAAAATATTGGCCTGGAGAAGATGTATGATGTGGAGGAGCGAAAGAGTAAAGAGCGATTTAAGAAAGCTCTCCAATCTACGGTAAACATCCATGAACGATTTATTCCGGCCATCACAAAACAGGTAACGGAAGCGAACCCTCAATTGCTATTAATAAACGGAGTGGGTTCTGTATTTCCATTTATTCGCTCGCACACGGTTTTGAACAACCTTCAAAGTGCGATAAAAGAGATTCCGACAATCATGTTTTTTCCCGGTGAATATACGGGCCAGTCACTCAATCTATTCGGGAAGTTAAAAGACGATAATTACTACCGTGCTTTCAATATCGACAATTATAAACTCTGATTATGAAGCTGCAAGATCTATTCAAAAAGGATTACAATAGGACCATTGAAACGGTCATTAAGGCCGATGACAAATCGCATATTCTCCAGGAGGTTGAAGAGTATGTAATTACAAACGAAATCTCCCAAAAACTGGCGGATTTTTTCGAACAATACAATAACTATGAGGGGGCTAACGGCGTCTGGATCTCCGGTTTTTTCGGTTCGGGAAAATCGCATTTGTTAAAAATCCTGAGTTACGTATTGGAAGACCGGACAGTCGATGGAATACATCTTGGAGAACTCTTTGCAGAAAAAGTAGTAAGCGATGCAAAGCTAAAGGGGGACATCAAAGCGGGTACCCGAATTCCCTCGGAGAGTATTTTATTCAACATCGATCAGCAAGCGCAAATTACCTCGAAGACGGATGCCAATGCCATATTGGAAGTCTTCTATAAGGTGTTGTACGACCACCAGGGTTTTTATGGATTTCAGACTCATGTGGCAGAGTTTGAACGGTGGTTGACGAAGGAAGGTAAATTTGAAGCTTTTATAGAGAAGTTTAAACCTGAAGCGGGAAAAGCCTGGAAAGAAGCCCGTATTGATTATCACGATCCTGTGGTTGAAGATGCCATCGCAGAAGTATGTGGGGAGCTGTTCAACAAAGATCCGGACAAATATCTGGACATTCTCGATAAGATGGATGACCGAAATAAATTATCCATTGAGGATTTTGCCAACAAAGTCCATGAATACATCCAATCGAAACCGGATGGATTTCGTCTCAATTTTTATGTGGATGAAGTCGGTCAGTATATTGCAGAGAACACCAAACTGATGCTGAACCTTCAGACCATTGCAGAATCGCTGGCAACGAAGTGTAAGGGGCAGGCCTGGATCATTGTTACCTCGCAGGAAGACCTTGGAAGTTTGGTTGGCGATGAGAGAGCAACACAGTCAGATGATTTCTCCAAGATCCAGGGCCGCTTTAAAATCAGGATGCCGCTGACATCCGCCAATGTAGATGAAGTGATTGAAAAACGCCTCCTTGCAAAAAATGAAAAGGGCGAATCCCATCTTTCTTCTGTTTGGAAAAAGGAGAAGGATAACCTGGCTACACTCATTTCATTTTCTGAAGTGGGTATTCAGTTCAAGGAAAGCTTTGAGGATGCAGAGGAGTTCACCAACAAGTATCCTTTTGTTCCGTATCAATTTGATCTGTTTCAGCAGTGTATAAGAGCACTATCCCGGCATAATGCCTTCCAGGGGAAACACGCCTCGGTTGGAGAACGGTCGATGTTGGGAGTTTTCCAGGAAGTACTCAAAGGGCTTAAGAATTTTGGAGGCCGAAACCTGATCAGCTTCGATCAGCTCTTTGAAGGGCTCCGGTCTACAATGAGAACCGAAGTCCAGAACTCCATTATTGTTGCGGAGAGAAATCTCTCCAATCACCCATTTGCGGTTCGGATACTGAAAACGTTGTTCCTGGTAAAATACTATGACAGTTTTAAATCTACGGTTCGGAATATATCAGTATTACTTCTGAATGATCTGGATGTGAATCCAAATGATCATCAAAAGAAAGTAGAGGAAGCACTGAACCTGTTGGAGCAGCAGAACTATGTACAGCGGCACGGGGATATCTATGAATTTCTGACCGATGTTGAAAAAGATATCCAGGAAGAGATTAAATCTACGGAGATCGATTCAACACAGGTTACCGACCTGTTTAACACCCTGCTGTTTGATGGAATCGTAAAAGATACACGCATCCGGTTTGAAGAGAACAAACAGTATTACGACTTCACCAAGAAAGTAGATGGTTCTCTCTATGGACGGGAAAAAGAGCTTACCATTGAACTGGTAACCCCCAACTTTGACCGATATGATGATCCCAATTATTTCCAGGGGTTGTCGATGGGAAATCAGACTCATATGCTTATGAAATTAGCATCGGACGACCGTATCGTCCGGGAAGCAAGGCTGTACATTCAGACGGAAAAATATATTAAGCAGAATCAGTCAACATCGAATAAAGATGCCGTTAAACGGATCTTGTTTGAACATGGCCAGCAGAACCAGGAGCGTAAAAGAGAGATGATCGATACCCTGGATGATATGCTGGCCGGTGCCACAGTATATTTGAATGGAACCGAGCATAACGTTTCATCCACAGGAGATGGAAAGACCAAGGTGATCTATGCCTTTCAGGATTTGATCCGGCTGGCATACAGTAAGTTAAAACTGTTGGGAGATACTACATTTGACGAAAGCCGGTTGCAAAGCATTATGAAAGGCAAACAGGATGATCTGTTTGGATCAAACGATGAATCGATAACGGCTCCGGAGACGGAGGTGATGAATTTCATTCAGCGACGAAAGAAGATGAATGACCGTACGACTCTTACTGATCTGAAAGTGAAATTTTCCAAAAAGCCCTACGGATGGCATGATATGGCCATTTGGTGCATGACGGCCATGTTGTTCAAACGGGGAAAGATTGAAGGGAAACAGGATACGAACATTCTCGAAGATGCTGAATTCCTGGAAGCGTTAATGAACAACAGGCACCACTCCAACACGCTGGTTTATCCGCAAATTGAGTTTAACCAGGGGCAGATTCGCAAACTGAAGTCTGTACATCAGGAACTGTTCAATGAATCCAATCCTCATAACGAAGCGAAGGAAGCTGCCTCGTATTTCAAACAAAAAGCTTCGGAAGAGATTGAAACACTGAGTGGATTTATCTCCCAGGTTCAAAGTTACCCGTTTATGGATCAGTTGAAGCCCCTGCTCAATCATCTGAAAACACTGCGGGAGCTGGACTATGCTTCGCTGATCACATCTATAGGGAATGTGGAAGGTGAGATCCTGGATTTAAAAGAGGATACCCTCGATCCCATCAAGCAGTTCATGAACAGTGAGCAAAAGAATATCTATGACCGTCTCCGCGCATTTGAAGGGTACAATCAGGCCAATTTCAATTATGTAGATACGATTGAGAAGGATGTAATCGCAGAGGTGAAGGAAGACCCCACACCCTACCGTGGCACCTCAATGAAGGATGCTAAAGAAGCGATGGACGCCCTTGAAAATAAAGTGAAAGCAGAGCTTCACAGGGAACGGGACGCTACCGTTGCACTGATTAAGGAGAAGATCGAAGAGCTTAAACAGCGCAAAGAATTCCTGGAACTCTCCAATTCAGATAAGAACCGGGTACTTGAGCCTCTGTTGAATGAGAAACAAAAAGCTTCAGATGAACGGTTCATCGGGAACCTGAGAAACCTTCGCAATGAAATCGGGGATCTTGTCACACGGCAACTGAACTACATGATCGAGCTTGCTACCCCCGAGGAGGATGATGAACCAAAGCGTATGTTCATCAAGCAGTCCAATATTCACCTGTCCTTTACCAAGAAAGAGTTAGAAACAGAAGAAGATGTAGATGAATATCTGAAGTCACTTCGGGAAGCGATGGTCAAGCATATTCAGAAGAATCACAATATTATTTTGGACTAAATTTTAACTATATTTCGGCAGTCAATAGCAATAATTGCCGAAATATAGTTTAAAGGGTACTATCGCTGATGAAAAGCTACATATCGAACAACTAAAAGATCTTTTTTCAGATCGCGATAGGATTACAACGAAAGATCTGAATACATTCTATAAAGATGTAGAACCGGATGTTTCTGACTCGGCCATTCACTGGAGAATTCGAACGTTGAATGAAAAGGGCATTTTAAAACGTGTTGGCCACGGAGCATACAGATTCGGAAAGGAAAACATGTTTATTCCGGAATTGAGGAATGCTCACAAAAAACTGTACAGGGAATTGGATGAGCAGTATCCATACGCTGATAAATGTATATGGAGTACGTCTGTTCTAAATGAATTCATGCTCCATCAACCTTCCCGCTTCATGACGATTATTGAAACAGACAGGGATGCTCAGAATAATCTATTTTATTTTCTGAAAGAACGGAGATCGGAAGTTTTTTTGGAGACCGACGCTGACATCATAGATCGGTATGGAGCACCGAACAAAGAAATTGTGGTCATCAAGGCGTTGGTGACGGAAGCCCCAACCCAGGAGGTAGAAAACATTGTTACGGCAACGATTGAAAAAATTCTTGTTGACATATTTTGTGATGAAAAAATCTTATCTACCTACCAGGGCGGAGAGAGGAGTACCATTTACAAAGAAGCATTCTCCAAATACACGGTGAATCAAAATAAACTGTTGAGATATGCGGGCAGACGGGGTAAAAGAGATGACCTGACGGAGTATTTAGAATCCCTCAAATTATTGGCAGTAAAACCGAATTAGTGCCGAAATATAGGTATGATCGATCAATCGAAACTTACGGACAAATGGGTACAACAGGTAGCCGGGGAACATAACGCAGATCCTCTGCTGATCGAGAAAGTAATACGTGCCCTGTTACTGTTGGAAGGATTGGTTAAGCAGGATCTCACCTTTGTTTTTAAGGGTGGTACGGCATTAATGCTTCATTTCGATTCTACAAAAAGACTTTCCATCGATATTGATATTATTCTTCCGAATAAAGAGATCAATCTGGAAGAAATTCTGACTGCCGTAGTCGAAGAACAAAACTTCACCAAGTTTGAATTACAGGAACGCAATGCGCGATCCGATATCGAGAAAGCTCATTACAAGCTGTATTATACGCCGGTGCGTAGTTCCGGTGGCGATGAAGAATATGTATTGCTCGATATTCTATTCGAGGATCTGCACTACATCGATATGAAACAGCTCCCGGTGAAGTCTCCTTTCTTACCTCAAACCAGAGATCCACTCAAGGTGGACATTCCGTCCATTGAAGATCTGCTTGGAGATAAACTCACTGCATTCGCTCCCAATACAACAGGTATTCCCTATTTCAAAGGCGATGATAGCATGAGTATGGAGATCATCAAACAGTTGTATGATATTGGCAATCTGTTTGATGTGGCTGAAGATCTACAGGTGGTAAAGGAAACATTCAACAAGTTTGCGGTTGCTGAATTGGCCTATCGCGATCAGGATGGGTTGAAGCCTGAAGATGTCATTGAAGATATCTATCAAACATCACTCAGCATAGCTACAAGAGGTAAAGATGGGGAAGCTGACTTCGATGAACTTCTGTCAGGGATTCAACGCATTAAGAGCTTTATTTTTTCGGAAAACTACCATCTTGAAAAAGCCATCACTCATGCGACGAAAGCAGCCTATTTGGCTACATTTCTGAAACTGGATGCCGATTCATTTGAACGGTTTGATTCCTCTGTAAACATGAAAGATTGGTTGATTGAGCAGCCGTTTAATACTCGTGTGAATAAACTAAAGAAATCGAATCCGGAGGCTTTTTTCTATTGGTACAAGATGTATGAAATGTCGAAAAACTAAGAGACTATATTTCGGCAGTCACAGGTATTCATTGCCGAATTATAGTTGTACCATTTCAAATTATCGGCACTAAATCGAAAAAGTGCCAATAATTTGAAGTCCAATAAGAAAGCTCCTGTCGAAAAGCGGAGGCTTGATCAAGCATCACATTTTAAATCATGAAATTTTAGAAGCTTTTATCCATGAACACCAACAAACTCAAGAAATTCGCTCAAGAAACCCGTCGTAAGCTTCTGAAACAGGAAAAC
>CALKWT010000084.1 GCA_938003885.1 uncultured Balneolaceae bacterium
GCCACTCGTTTGAGAGAACCTGCGGCTACTACGCGATGATTGCAGGGGGCGCTGAAATTTATTTCGCTGAAAGTGTGGATACCGTTGCCAAAAATATGACAGAGGTACATCCTACCATTGTGATCAGTGTACCCAGGCTTTTTGAAAGGATCTACAGCCTGGTCCATAAGAGTGTCAAGGAAGGGAGTGCCATTCAGCAGAAAATATTTGAATGGGCTCTAAGGGAAGGAGAAAAATATTGGAAAGGGGCCCGTGGCCTCACCTCTTTGAATAAAATGATCGCTGACAGACTGGTATTTAACAAGCTGAAAGAGCGTACCGGTGGAAGAATTCGTTTTTTTGTATCGGGAGGGGCTGCGCTTCCACCTGAAGTGGGTACTTTTTTTCTGTCAGCAGGGATCAGTATTCTGGAAGGATACGGTTTGACAGAAACCTCACCCGTTATGAGCTGTAACCGGGTCGGCGAGGAGGTGATCGGGACGGTGGGGCAAGTGATCAATGGCGTAACCGTGGGGATTCAGCGGCTGGATGACAATAAGATCATAGCGCAGGTGAGCGGAGAAGATTACCCGACAAATCTGACTACCGAGCCGGGAGAGATCCTGAATCGTGGGCCAAATACGATGAAAGGGTATTGGCAGAACGAAGAGGCCACCAATGAGATGATCGATGAAGAGGGGTGGCTGCACACGGGTGATGTAGGCAAGTTCGAGAATGGGATGCTCAAAATAACAGATCGGATCAAGCATATGATTGTGAATGCCGGGGGAAAGAATATCTATCCCGGGCCTATTGAAGACACTTTTAAAACAAGCCCCTGGATCGACCAGCTGGTGGTTGTAGGAGAACAGAAAACATTTATGGCAGCGCTGATCGTACCAGATTTTGAAATGCTGGAAAAACATGCCAGGCAGAACAAAATTATTTACAAAACCAGACAAGAACTCTTAGCACACGAATTTGTTCAGGATCTGTACAGTAAGGAGATCCGTACCTTTTCCAGAGAACTGGCATCCTATGAAAAGATCCGCGATTTCAGGCTGATAGATCATGAGTTCGGCATTGAGACAGGAGAGCTTACGCCCACACTTAAAGTAAAGCGAAGGGTGATCGAAGAGCGGTTTAAAGATCTGATAGATGATATCTTCAAAGAGTGATCCGGCTCCGGCGGGCAGGAGCCATTTTCAAATTGCCCCCGGGCCCTGTTTCTGACCGCTACTCGCTTCTTCTGGCAGCGATGAGTGATTTGAGGCCTAAGATCAAAAACAGCAAACATAACACCGCCATCACAGAGTGGCTTAGGGCAGCCTCTATTCTCATCGGTTCGGGACCGCCAAACAGATAGGTGAGGATCGCCCGGAAACCGCTGAAGGATCCCGCCGCGCCCATCAATGCGAGCAACAGCGCTGCATGCATTGCGTGTTTACTCAGGGATTCGCTCTTCTTTGCCACTATCCCGAGAAGGCAAAATGCGAGTCCGAAGAGTGAAGGAATCAGGGCGGTCATGCTCGCCGCTTCAGAGGTAGAATAGGAGATCATTCCGAGAAGAATCAGTAGAATTCCGACATTGAGCGATAACCGCGCCATACAAGAAAATGAATTGAAAAGTCTACAAGCGTCTGCAGCCCCGGATTATAACCCCCACCACCCAAAAATGAGCCAGGTATCGGCATCGTCTTTATAAGTGCTGACAAGTTCCCGGTTACTTTGAGGAACCTCATCCATCTGAGATTGCAAATTTCTGAATTCATCCATATCTATATTAAAATCCCCCTGGCTGGCAGCAGCGGCAATTTGGTCGATATCAAACGAGAAAAGCTCAACCCCCAGAGCCTGATAAAATGAGAGCTGCACATAGCGGTACTCTTCCAGAGAAAACCCCTGGTCATTCAGGGCATTCACCTGAAATTCTTTTGCATCTGAATACATTTGAATCAAATCGGAGTAGGCTCCTGTCAGATCGGATATCCGCGGTTCACGGCCATCAAGCTGTTCAGCCAGCTCCTCATATTTCTGTTGAAACTCGGAAAATCTGTTTTCCAGATTTTCACGGATACTCTTTTGAACCTGAACAAAGCGATCCACCTGGCCCGGCGTTATCTCTTTGTTGGAAGGCGGCGAATAAGATGATTTGTTTCGAATCTGTTTGTTTGCTTCACTGATATCCTCAAGCACGGAAACACTGCTCATAAGCGGTTTCACAAATGAAGAATACGCGAAATAACCTCCCCCCACAATGACAACCAGCGCGACCACCAGACACCCGATACCAATTTTTTTTCCCATTTTCTATCTATTTCATTTTTAATGATGATCCAAAAACGTACCAAATTACCTTTTAAAAGCTTCTATTTATACCCATCTATCCATGCGTATATAAACAAAAATTGTATCAAAATCTCACAAAAATGTTAGAAGGATCTTTCAAATAAGCTTCGTTATACCATGATCCCATCAACTCATTCACACCCCTTTAAAAGAAACCCCCATTTAGCCAGAGTGTATGCAAAGTATACAGCCGGGAAGGGCCACAATTGTTGGGTTCCACGGCATCATTGCGGAAAAACTCCACAACTCCAGAATCGTTGACCCCGGCTTGCATATGGTTGCCTCAACTTTATTTAGCCTCTGATAATCCCTTTTTCGCCGGAAATGACTCATACCGGACAGGAGAACAAGGGCCTTGTCCCATCAAAAACCACCCCGAAAACAGGTCTGTTTATGCGGTTGTTTTCATCATTCGGTGCAGTATTTGCTCCAGTTTATCGGCAAAATAGTGAACCTCTTCCACACGATTCTGTTTTCCAAAACTAATTCGGATACTTGAGTTTGCAACCGCGCTTGAGACTCCGATTCCTTCCAGCACATGTGAAGGCTCCATCGCACCGGATGTGCAGGCTGATCCGTTAGAAACACAGATGCCGTCGATATCCAGATTTAAAAGCAGCATCTCGCCATCGAGCCCACCCTCGGCATCCGTTTTAAAGCCGATATTTAAAATATTGGGCATGCCATCTTCTGCCGGCCCATTGATCTGATACAGCTCACCAAAGCGCTTATCGAGCTCGCTGATGGCCGTTTCACGAAGGGTTTTGTAGTGATTCATCATCTCCTTCTGTTCTTCTATGGAGATGCGGAGAGCTTCCGCCATCCCGACCACTCCCGCCACATTGGTTGTGCCGCCCCGACGCCGGCGCTCCTGCGATCCGCCCTGAAGCCAGGGGATCCAGGGTGTGCCGTTTTTCACGTAAAGCAGTCCGATGCCTTTGGGGCCATGGATTTTATGCGCGCTTACGCTTAATGCATCCACTCCCAACTCTTTCACATTGACGGGCAGTTTCCCGACACTTTGAACCGCGTCCGTATGGAAAGTTACATTCTTAGATCTGCAAACTTCTGCCAGTTCCTGAATCGGGTTAATGGTGCCGATCTCATTATTCACATGCATCAGGCTAACTACTGCGGTGTCTTCTGAAATTTTTTCTTCCAGCTCATCAGGGCTTATTTCTCCCCGGCTGTTCGGGGAGAGATAGGTGACCCTTGCCCCCGTCATTTTAAGAAATTCAGCCGGGTGGATCACCGCGTGATGT
>CALKWT010000085.1 GCA_938003885.1 uncultured Balneolaceae bacterium
CCGCCCAGTGATCGTACCTCAGGGAACCAGTAATCCCCAAGGCCCCAACCGGTCAGATCCCTCAAAAACTGTTGAAAGGGTCCCGTATATGCGAGAAAATCCGTATAAGAGTAAGCCATCAGATAGGCCGGAACCGCCATGGGCAAGATCAGCATCCATTCAAAATACCTGCTGCCCGGGAACCTGCACATGGTGACCAGCCATGCCGATCCTACCCCCAGTACAAAGACTCCGAGACCGACACCGATCAGCAGCCAGAAGGAGTTCATCACATAATCTTTCAAGACCGTGGATGCCAGATGCTGCCAGATATCTCCGGTCGGAATAAAAATATTGGCGATCACTGTAAAAACAGGGATCCCGACCAGGAGCGCAATAGAGATTGTGAAAAAAGTCCACCATCCTGAAGCCTTTCTCTTCTTCCGGGTATGCTCAGGATAGGTAAGTTTGGCCCGTTGCCATAGATTTCGAACCATAGATCAGATCGCCTCTACACCATTTAAAATAACACTATGCATAGGACAGTAGTTGTGTTTCTTACCGGATTCTAAACTCATTTTTTAAAACAGAGTTGGCTGCATGGTACCCACACATTCCGTGCACACCACCGCCCGGTGGGGTGGAGGAGGAGCAGAAATAGAGGCCCTTTGCAGGAGTTGAATATGGGTCATTAAAATGAACAGGACGTGAAAAGAGCTGAGAAATATTCTGTCTGCCCCCGTTGATATCCCCACCCAGGTAGTTGGCATTATAGTTTTCCAGATCCGATGTATTCATTACTCTTCTGGCTGCGATCACATCGCGGAACCCGGGTGCAAACCGCTCGATCTGATTTTCTATCCTTTCCGTCATATCTGTTTCAGAACCGTTTGGAACATGACAGTAGGCCCATAAGGTGTGATGGTTATCGGGCGTGCGGGTCCCATCAAACAGACTCTGCTGGGCTACCAGTACAAAGGGGTTCTCGGGATGGCCATTGTTGTTCACTAATTTTTCTCCATCAGCGATCTCCCTGAAGGTACCGCCCAGATGGAGGGTGCCGGCCTTGAAACAGGCCTGATCTTTCCAGGGGACCGGTTCTGTCAGAATATAATCGATCTTAAAACTTCCCGGACCCGGGCGGAATTTCTTCAGCTTCTTGACGTAAGAAGCAGGAAACCGGTCGCCGGCGATGGTGATCGCCTGTGCCGGTGTCGTATTGAAAAGGGTCACCCTGGATGCAGGAAGGCTATCGAGGGAATCTACCGGCCGGGAGGTCTCGATCTCTCCGCCAAGCTGTTTGAAATGGGCAGCCATTGCAAGAGTAATTGCATGGGAGCCCCCTTTGGCCAGCGGCCATCCCCCGGTATGGGCTGCCCCGCAGAAAATAAGGGCGAGAGCCGAAGTTGAAACGGCATTGAGTGGCAGCATACTATGGGCTGATAGTCCCGCAATCAGTGCCCTCGCCCGGGGTGTGCGAAACATCTTCTGAAGAAGAGAGGCAGGGAGCAGTGCCTTTGCTCCAAACGATGCGAGCTTAAAAGGATGGCGGGGGAGGGAGAGCGGGCCGAGCAATTCCTGTGTCAGCAGTTCCCAGTTCTCTACAACAGGGGCCATGATCGAGTGATACCGCTTTTCGTCCCTGGCCAGAAAAAAAGCTGTTTCAGAGAGATCGTTAGAGAGGATTGCCGGAGCCTCATTGTCCAGTGGATGAACGGCAGCGTAGGGAGGAGTGATCCATTCAAGGCCGTACTTGTGAAGTGGAAGTGATTTCAAATAGGGGGAAGCCAGAGCCATAGGGTGGATGGCGGAACAGATGTCATGAAAATATCCCGTCCGGATGAGCGCTTCTGTGCGTGTACCACCCCCTACAGAGGTTCCGGCTTCAAAAACTTTCACCGTTAAACCAGCAGAAGCAAGCCGGATAGCGGCAGCCAGGCCATTAGGCCCTGCTCCTATAATGATCGCATCGTAATCATATCTCTTCCCGGTCATACACAGCTGTCTATATCAGATAAAGAATATAGTAAGGTACGGAAACCCCTGAGAAACAGGAAGCGAATTTAATGGACGTGTTAGGCGGGATGATGAGATACATCTGCCAGAGAGAAGAATTACAAAATAAAAGTTGAGAGAAGTTGCATTTATAACAGGGAACCGATAGATTCAATACATGACAACAAGAAAGACTCATATCAATAATTGGTGGTGGCCCGTATGTACATACCGGGCAGTGGAAAATTATTGATTTAAGTTTTTACCGATTGATTTTTTATAGACCCACTGCAGTTTTCTGGAGTGGGTTTTTTTATTTTAAGAGGTCTATGAACGCTGAAACATTTAATATTCTGGCTGAGGATTATACTGCGATCCCGGTCTACCGGAGGATGTTGGCCGATACCCTGACACCGGTTTCCCTCTTTCTTTCCATACGCAGTAACTCCAGCCACCCTTTTCTGTTTGAATCGGTTGAGGGGGGAGAGCATCTTGCGAGATACTCTTTTCTGGGGTGCAATCCTTATCAGACACTGACCTTCGATGGAGAGAGCACCTGGCTTGATCGCAAGGGGAGGGGACCGGAGAAAATGGAGGGCAGCTACTTTGACACGCTTGAAAGCCTGATATCGGCCTATACAGAACCTAAGATAGCGCATCTGCCACGATTGACAGGAGGGGCCGTCGGGTTCTCCTCTTACGATACCGTGCGTGAGATTGAAGCCCTCCCTCAGTCGCAGACGGCAGAGGAAGATCTTCCCGAAGCGATCTGGTCCTTCTATGATGAAATCTACGCCTTTGATCATGTCAGGCAACAGATTGTTCTGATTAAAACGATCTTTCCCGAAGAGCATGCTACTCTACAGGATGCATACAGAGAAGCAATGGACTCTCTGGACCGGATGGAGAGCAAGGCAAAGATACAACCTTCTGAGTCCGGTGGTTTTCATCTCGACTCCAACGCACTGGCCAGCAACATGGAGAAGTCCTATTTCCACAACATTGTCGAAAAGGCCAAAAAATATATCTATGAGGGAGACATTTTCCAGGTGGTGCTCTCCCAGCGGTTCGGTGTTCCTTTTTCAGGAGATCCCTTTACCCTCTATCGCGCCCTCCGTATGGTAAATCCTTCGCCCTATCTTTTTTATCTGGAATTTAATGGTTTCTCGCTCTCTGGATCTTCGCCTGAAGTACTGGTTCGGGTTA
>CALKWT010000086.1 GCA_938003885.1 uncultured Balneolaceae bacterium
GGGACAAAATCCTATCTATTCCGATGAATATATACAGAACACCATCAATGGAGTAAATCCTTTGCTCTACCCGGACGTAGATTGGATGAGTACGATTTTCAACGACTTCGGGCAGAATCGCCATCTGAATGCGAATGTCAGTGGCGGATCCCAATTGGTAAAATACTACGTCTCTCTGAGCTATTATAACGAGACCGGGTTACTGGTTAATAATAAAGAGACAACGTACAGTACCAATTCAGATTACGACAAGTATAACATGCAGTCGAATGTGACGCTCAACATTACCCCGACTACCCGGGCCAAACTGGGTGTGGGCGGGTATCTGGAAGAGCGGCAATACCCAAACCCTGACGGTGGTGGAGTGGGAGGGATTTTCAGCCAGGCGATGGATGCATCTCCGGTTTCTTATCCTGTTATCTATCCGGGAGGATTGGTGCCGGGAAGGAACCCGAACGGAGGTGAACGGAACCCTTATATCGATGCTACCGACCGGGGGTACTCCAACCAGTTCAATGCCCAGCTCTTTTCTAACCTGGAGCTGACGCAGGATCTGGACTTTCTTGCGGAGGGCCTGTTTGTCAGAGGGCTCTTCGGATTCGATACCTACAACTCCAACACGATCAACAGAGGGAAGCGTCCGGACACCTACTACATCGATCCGAACAATCCGTTTGATGTGGACGGTTCCTATAACTACGCCCTCACCTTTGAGGGGAATAATTCTCTGGGATACAATCGCGGTAACAGCGGAAACAGGTCCCTCTATCTGCAGACCTCCCTCCACTACGACAATCAGATTGCGCTCAGGCACCGGGTTACCGGCCTGCTGGTTTACAGCCAGAGCGACTATATCTCAGAATTTGCGAATAACCTCACAGAGTCTCTTCCTTACCGGGAGCAATCACTCGCCCTGCGAGGAACCTACTCCTACGATGAGCGCTATTTCTTTGAGGCCAACTTCGGCTACAGCGGTTCTGAAAACTTTGCACCCGAAAACAGATGGGGCTTCTTCCCTTCGGCGGGCATAGGATGGGTGATTTCAAACGAAGACTTTTTTCAGCCGCTGCGTAACACCATTAATTTCCTAAAACTGCGCTATTCAGATGGCTTCGTAGGAGCCAGCGGGTCCGGTGGCCGCAGATTTGCTTATCTGACCCTTGTGGGTGGTGCCAGCGGTTATACCTACGGAATTGATCGCGGATCGGGACGTGGCGGGCTTCAGATTAGTGATTATGGTGTAGATGTACGCTGGGCAGAATCCAGAATCCAGGATCTGGGTATTGAGATCAGAACATTTCAGGACAGGCTGTCTCTGACTTTTGACCTGTTTAAGGAGCGCAGGGAAGGCATTTTCCTGGGGAGGGCTTCAGTGCCTGCTTTTGTCGGTTTGGTGAATAATCCGGTGGGTAACGTAGGGATCGTTGAAAATAAAGGATTTGATGGCCAGTTACGGTTTAATGGACAGATTGGCCAGCAGGTTAATTTCGGTTTCCAGGGACAATTTACCTATAACCGGGATACGATCATCGATAATGATCAGCCAACGCAACCTTATCCGTGGATGGAACGACGTGGTAACAACATCCTGGCAGGGTATGGGTATGTAGCGGAGGGGCTGTTTGAATCCCAGGAGGAGATTGACAATCACGCCCGACAGTTCGGAACCGTACTGCCCGGAGATATCAAGTACAAAGATTTGAACGGGGACGGGGTCATCGATGCCTACGACCAGAAGAAGATCTCCCGCGGTGACGTGCCCTACCTCACTCTGGGTGCAGGATTGAGCTTTGGGTACAAAGCGTTTGATCTATCTGCATTCTTTCAGGCTCAATTCGGAGCAGAACGATACATCGGAGGTTCCAGTATCCACCCGTTTGAAGGGGGTGGAGGTCGTGGAAACCTGTTTGCCATCGCGACCGACCGCTGGACGGAAGAGAACCCGAATCCCGATGCATTCTACCCCCGGCTGGCCTACGGAGATGCGGAAAACGTGAATAACTTTGAGTACAGTTCGTACTGGATTCACAGCATGGATTTCATCCGTCTGCAGGAACTGGAATTGGGGTATAGACTCCCTGTCTCGGTTACAGGCAGCAACCGCGTTTTTAATAATGCACGACTCTACTTCAGAGGGCGAAACCTTCTCACTTTCAGTGATTTTGATCTCTGGGATCCAGAGCTGAATACAGCAAACGGAACCTCCTATCCGAATACCCGGGTATTTGCGATTGGAATCGATATTCAATTTTAAAAAATGCAATCATCAGATAAGAATATTATGAATACATTTAAGAAATCAGTCGCTTTTTTGATGTTGATGCTGAGCGCTATCTCCTGTTCCGGATTTCTGGATCAGGTACCGGACGACCGTCTGACACTGGATGTGGCGTTTGAACAACGGGGGCATGTAGAAGATTTCCTTGCCAATATCTACTCCCGTCTGCCGCACGATACACAGCGATTTGTGGGTGGAAACAACGGCCCCTGGACCGGTGCTTCCGATGAGGCGGAATTTGTTTGGCCATATTACTATCAGAACGAAGTAAATCTGGGCGCGTGGGATGCCACCACCGGACATGTGAATGATATGTGGTCGAACCACTATCAGGGAATCCGTGCCGCTACCTACTTCATGGAAAATGTGGAGCAGTGTAAGCAGTGTGATTCAGGAAATGTGATCCGGTACAAAGCCGAGGCACGTGCCCTTCGCGCAATATTCTATTACAACCTGGTTAGAATTTTTGGCCCTGTCATTACCTTCGGAGATACCTACCTCGATCCGGATGCAAGCCTGGAAGAGGTTCAGATTCCAAGAACGCCTTTTGATGAGGTGGTCGAGTATGTGGTTAATGAACTGGATGCAGCTGCGGTAAACTTACCTGAGTCGCCACCTAACGGGGCTTATTACGGAAGAATGACGCGGCCATTTCTGATGGGGATCAAGTCGAATTTGCTGCTGGTGGCAGCCAGTCCTCTCTTTAACGGGAATCCAGACTATGCAGATTTGAGAAACTCTGAGGGAGTTCCTCTGTTCAGCCAACAGTATGACCCATCTAAGTGGGAGCGGGCGGCATCTGCAGCAAAAGAATTTCTGGATCAGTATGACCAGAGTATGTTTCAGCTCTACAGGAAAAATGGCCCGGATGGGCAGTACTCACCCTACCTCTCTACGCGGGACGTCGTACTGGATGAATGGAACGTCGAAATTATTATGGCACGGCCGGGTGCTTCTGTCGACCAGTATGCAAAAATCCCCTATCACTCCGGCGAGGCTTCTGAAAATCGTGGCTCAGGAGGGTTGGGTGCAACACAGGCCATCGTGGACGCTTACTTTATGGATAACGGATTGCCCATAGACCACCCTGAATCAGGCTATCAGGAGTCTGGATTTTCACAATTTCAGGCACCCTACGATTTCCAGGAGAGGGAGACCTTTAATCAGTGGGTGAACCGGGAGCCGCGTTTCTATACCGGGATCACATATAACGGCAGCTTGTGGCACAATACCAATCCTCAGCCGATTGTGACCAAGACCTGGTATGGCGGTAACTCCGGGCGCCGGATTGGAGGGAATGACTTTACACCGACCGGTTATATTGTAAGGAAACATGCGGGTGTGGGCTCTGGCCCGACTACCATAGTCCTGATGAGACTGGCAGAGATCTATCTGAACTACGTAGAGGCTCTGAATGAGCACAACCCCGGGCATCCGGACATACTGGAGTACCTTAACAGAATCCGGAACAGAGCGGGAATTCCAGAATACGGTTCTGCAGAACTGGCGGCACCAGCAACTCAGGAAGAGATGCGTGAGGCGATCTGGCGTGAGCGTCGCGTAGAACTGGCCTTTGAGGAGAAGCGATACTTTGACGTCCGGCGCTGGAAAATTGCTGAAGAGACAGATAATGGCCCTGCGTACGGCCTCGATATCGACGCACAGAGCGAAGAGGAGTTCTACCGTGTGGTTTCTTTTGAAAATCGGGTGTTTGAACAAAGGCACTATCTCTATCCTATTCCCCAAAATGAGATTAATATCGTGAATGGCCTGGTTCAGAATCCTGGCTGGTAATAAAAACACCGGCAGGCGGATCACAGAAATTGACTCAGAGGCGCTTGCCGGTTAACTCCATCTTACTTGATTTAAAAATTTTAACACTCTGCAAATGATTAGGAAACGATCTTTAAAATTTAGTTTTATCATTACATGCTGCATCCTTTTGGGGTTACTTGCCGGTTGTAACGACAGTTCCCCTCCAACTTTTACACTGGATGAGCCGGATGTGGACGATATTTCTCTTCTTGCCACTCTGTCTGTGAGCAATGAAAATCCGGGCGGGCCCTACGGACATGAAGGATCGGGAAAACTCATCGACGGAGACCGGAATTCAAAATTTCTCACCTTTGAATTTCATGAGGGTTTCTGGATGCAGCAGGATTTTGATGAGCAGGTATCGGTAAACGCCTACACGATGACCTCCGGCAATGATGCCCCTGAACGGGATCCGCTTCACTGGACGCTGGCAGGCTCGAATGACGGAGGGGAGAGCTGGGATGTTTTGCACACGGTAACAGATGCAGTTTTTGCCGGTAGAAACAGTGTGACCATCTATGAACTCGATTCAGATGCAACATACTCCTCCTTCCGGTTGTCGATCACAGATAATGCAGGGGAGACTACGCTCATGCAACTTAGCGAATGGCGATTGCTCTACTACAATGAGCCCATTCCACAATTCTAAGTGCAGGGCACCCTCTAAGCTATCGATACGTCCAGCACGGTAACGCGTTGTGATGAGGCATGGCAAGAACCCGTTGTTTCAAACTCCGGGGAGTTGCCTGACAAACTAATTGGCAGAAGCAGAAGATCAGACCTATATGAAGTTTTACAAACACTCTCTTTTCATTGCCCTGATTTTGGTAGCAGGGTGCACCGATAAAAACGGCAGTCACACCGAAGATCCGGGTTTGGAAGTACGGGAAGCATCTTCTTATCCGTTCCAGGAAGTTTCGGCACGGTTTAACGAGGAGGATGCCGCAACCGCTTTCCACACTTTTAATGAATACTACTACGACGAGGACGCAAAGCTCTATTACAGCTCTACCGAGCATACCGGCCTGGGGTCAATCTGGACCCAGGCTATCTTCTGGGATATCGTTATGCACTACTATGAACATACCGAAGAGCCGCAATACCTGGAGATGATCCATGATATCTATCAGGGGGGGTATGATCAGTATGACGGATACAACTGGCAGAACGAGATCGAGTGGTTTATTTATGATGATATCATGTGGTGGGTAATCAGCCTGGCACGGGCATACGAGATCACCGGGGAGGAGGTCTACCTGGAAAAATCGATTACAGGATTTGATCGGGTGTGGGAGGGATCCTACGATCCGGAGCAGGGCGGGATGTACTGGGACTTTCATCACAGCGGGAAGAATGCCTGTATCAATTACCCTACTGTTATCGCTGCTATGCGGTTATTTAACTTGACCGGAGAGGAATCCTACCTCGAAAAAGCCAGGGAGATCTATCACTGGAGCCGGGAGAATCTTCTTGATCCCGAGAGCGGCAGAGTCGCAGATCATATCTCTGCGGGCGGTAATATCGGTTACGAAGATTATACGTACAACCAGGGCACGGCGATCGGGGCAGCTGTCATGCTCTATCAGGAATCTGGAGATGAATCGTACCTTGCTGACGCCCGGAAGATGGCCGATTATACCAGGGATGTGATGAGTGATGAACATGGCATCTTACCGGCTGAGGGAGATTGGAATGAGCAGGGGGTCCTGAAAGCCATCTTTGCCCACTATATGAAAGATCTCATCACAAAGGGTGGACAGGAACAGTATAGGGGGTGGATGGTTCATAATGCCAATACCGCCTGGGAGAACCGAGATCCTGCCCGGGGGATTATGCACAGGGATTATACCCGGCCTGCCCCCACAGGTACCATTCAATCCTATGAGTCAAGCAGCGGGGTGGCTCTGATGCGGCTTTTTGCAAATTAATCTCCTGCACCATCACGTTAATAGAGAATGAATGTCCCGATCAGGCAGCCATAATTTCCGGAAGATCAGAAGCGTGATTCTTACCGCAATGTTGAGCTTTGTAAGCTTGGCTTGCATGAAGACAAATCTGACAGCGCAAACTGCGGTTGAAGCTGATACTCCGGGACTTTCAGACATCGAGTTTACTGTGACGGAAGCTTCCGAATGGACGGCGCTTTTTAAAAGGAACACCGGCTGGATCGGTGCTGACGGAATTTTTTCGATCCCGCTGAATGGGAAAAGGCACCACTCCGGGGACCCGGCCTCTGAAACAGCTTTCATATTCAGTGATACGTTGATTGGCGAGATTTCGGATGGCAATCTCCAACCTGGGTGGTCTATGGTGAATAACACAATTGCCTATCTGAAGGGGACCCGGCCTGTTGCGGATTCAATCCGGTTTGAATGGTCCACAGATAACAATAACCGGCCAATCTCTCTCTTTACACCCGGATTGCCGTCCGCGGATGAGGGGGATTACTACTGGCTGGGAGATGGATTTGTAAATACGGAACTGGATAGCAGTATCTATATTTTTGCATACCGGATGAGAAACTTAGACCCGGATCAGGAGTGGTCTTTCGCCGAAATGAGTACCGATCTCATTGTTCTGCCAAAAAACAGCACGGTGCCGTTCTCAGAACAAAGGCAAATTGAAACTCCTCTTCGATTTAAAGAAGGAGGTTTCGGAGCCGGTATATTGGTCAATACCGATGCGGGCGGTGCACCCCGGCCCGACGGTTTTATCTATGTATACGGTGTAAGGAATCAAGAAAAGAATCTGATGATTGCCCGCGTACTTCCCGAAGATTTTGAAAATTTCGATGCATGGCGCTTCTGGGATGGTGATGGGTGGAGTACCGATATAGAGCGCGTGAAGAATGTGGTCTCGCGGGTTTCCCATGAACTGAGTGTTACCCCTCTTCCCGACGGGCGGTATGCTCTGGTATTCACTAGGGACACATTAAGCCCGGTGGTAGGGATGAGACTTGCACCCACTCCCTACGGTCCATTCGGTCCCATCATTGAGGTTTATGAAACAGATGTTATGGAGCAGAATAACATCATTGCTTACAATGCGAAAGCTCATCCTTCCCTTTCTGCTCCCGGTGAGCTGCTGATCAGTTACAATGTGAATGCATTCGATTTTATGAACGAAATTTCAAAGGACCCCAATCTCTACCGTCCTCGCTTCATACGATTGAAATTCAGATAGCCTGCATGGAGATCCCCTCTTCCGAACCCCTGGCTGCATTCAGATCCCTATCCTTTCTATTTTAAAGAAACAGTTGTTTCGGATTCAGGTTTGATTCAATAAATTAATCAACCCGAACAGAGGGTGATCAACGGTATTCAGAGGGTTTACGACTCTCCCATTCCGTTGCAGAGGTTCAATCAAACGACCGATCCAGTGAAAGCATCTTGGAAAAATATACCCGCCGGCCGCGTCATTTTGTTGATGATCCTTATTGGAATGGCAGGTGTATTCATTTTTCTGTTAACCGTAGAAAAGGGTCTTGAGACAGACAGACCGGACTTAAACTCCGGTTCCGTTGAGAATGTCCCCGGCCGGGATGCAGAGATCAGCCCTCTGGCCACTCCTATCGGGCAGATTACTGCTTCCTTCGGAGAGCTGGAGCCGATCAGCAGCCTTCTGGTAAGCCAGCATAGTGAAATCATCGCGGAAGAGTACTTCGGGTCGATGCGTGCCGATCGGGGACATAACATCAAATCTGCCTCTAAAAGTATACTTTCAATTCTCACCGGCATAGCAATAGACCAGGGGTATTTGGAAGGAACCCATCAGACCCTTGAGGAGTTCTTTCCCGATTATTTTGCGAACAATCCCGACAGCGTGAAGGCGGGAATCACGATAGAAGACCTTCTTACCATGCGGAGTGGCCTGGCTTCCACAAGCCGTTCCAACTATGGGCGGTGGGTGACCAGTCCCAACTGGATTGAGTATGTCCTGGATCGTCCGTTACAGGGTACACCGGGAGAAGACAGGATCTACAGTACCGGGACGACCCATCTTCTGGCTGTTATCCTTCATAAAGCTACTGGAATGAATACACTTCAGTTTGCCAACAAATATCTGTTTGATACGATGGAAATCCAGGTTACAGGCTGGGATCGTGACCCTCAGGGGTATTACCTTGGAGGAAACAACATGGCAATGAGGCCACGGGACATGATTAAGATTGGACAGCTTATGATGGATGTGGGAGAGTATGAGGGGGAGCAGCTGGTCTCCAGGGAGTGGCTGGTTTCTTCGGTGATTCCGGTGACAGGCCGCCGAGCCGGTATTGATGATTACGGGTATCTATGGTTTACCCGTTCGGCCGGGGGCTACCATATGGTCTACGCATTCGGTAACGGGGGACAATATATCATGATCCTCCCGGAGCTGGAGGCAGTGATTTCTGTCACGACATTCAATAATGGCACGTCAGACTGGGATTACCGGCGACAGCTTTTTAATCGAATTGATCGTGAAATCATCCCATGGTTGGAAGCTTCCTGGAAAACAGATGGCGATCCACAGAGTGAATCGCCAGATCACAGATTTACATGACTGCCTGTTACCCGTTGAGTGTATACTCGAGGGTGATTTCCGCATTTAATAATTTGGAGACCGGGCATCCTTCTTTGGCACCGTTCGCCAACTTGTCAAACTCATCCTCCGATATGTCGGGCACCCGGGCATCCAGTGTGAGTTCTACCTTATTGATTGCCCACCCGTCTCCTTCTTTGTCCATATGCACTTTCGCATTCGCCTCCAGGGTATCTGCGGTATATCCTGCACCTTCCAGTTCCACGCTAAGGGCCATAGCGAAACATCCTGCGTGGGCAGCTGCGATCAATTCCTCCGGATTGGTGCCCAGTTTCCCATCTTCATTTTCAAAACGGGTCTTAATGGAATAGGGTTGTTCGTCAAAAACTCCGCTCTGTGTATTAAGTGTGCCTGAACCTGAAGCACCTGCACCCTTCCAGACGGCTTTTGCTGTTCTTTTCATAGTGATTTGTAGTTTATGGATTACTGTTGATTTCTGTTTAATAATAAAAGGGAATTGGATACATTTCGTTCCCCCTGATGGTCAAATTCCAAATTGTCTGATGGATAATTTACGACTCCGTTCTCTTCTTTGCCGTGGATCCACATGGTTGTCGATCCCCCGCCGTCCAAATTTAAAGCACTCTCCGCTCCCATCTCCCTGAGAAATGTGGCAAGCTCTGGAATCGTCATCCCATAGGATTGGAAGGAGCGACCATCCACTGTAATAAAGATCATCCTGTTATGATTTGCCAGTGCCACAGCAGTCCGAGGGTGGCGGTTTTGATGGAAAGAGTCTTCTTTGAAAGAGAGTGGTTCACCGTCCAGAAGCAGCAGGGGGCCTGCACTCAGAATATGTTGGTACGGGACAGAATCCCACCCCGCCTCCGGCCTTGGTATGATCACCGGGGCCCCCCGACTGTCCCAGCAGATGGCACCGTTTTCAGTATAGAACCGATTCGCAGGCGCCCCTTTCGACAAGATGTGGCCCTCCGAGCGGAGATAGGTGACCGGTTTGCCATTTTCCATGTTAAAATAGGAGCCATTCACCGCTACCAGCGCGCTGTTCGTTTCACCAAGTTTGCTGGTTTTCTCATGGTTGCCATCGGAATGGCCAATTCTTAATTCAGCAGTGAGGCTGTCAAGGTAGACTTCAACCATATTGATGCTCAGCTTTGCATCGTTATACCGATTGCCGTGATATCTGCTCCAGTAAACTCCCTGGTCGAGCCTCTCAACCTGCCACTCTTCCCTGCTGTTTTCACTCCCGAACTGTGGTACGGGAGAGTACGCCGTAAGAGCATCAGGTATGAAAAGAAGAAGCCAGGAGAGCCAGAAATATTTTCTGATCATATCAGGAAGTGGTACAAAGTACGGTTAGTCGGGGTTTACAGAACGTATGCCCTGCAATGTAAGAAATTAATACTGTTTTGAAAGGGGTGCGCGCAGAACCTGGTGTGAAGTGGGGGGGAAGAAGAGGGTACGGTTCATAGCGCGAGATCTCTCCCTCCCAACCTGCTATAAAATGTGAAGCAGGAGAGGCCTGTTGAGCCGTTCCCCTGTCCAAATGAATGGGCTAAATCATTCCAAGGGTCAGTCAGCGTGCGATCCAATATCCGGAGGGGGGCTCTTCGCCAGCCAGATGGCGAACGAAATAGTCCCACGTTTTACGGATTATGTAAGGTTCGGAAGCATATCCGTGCCCCCTGTTTGGCATCACCAGCAGATCAAAATCTTTGTTGTGACGAATCAGCTCATCGACCAGCAGCAGGGTCATCGAAGGATGGACATTGCTATCCAGTGTACCATAGGTGATGAGCAGTTTGCCTTCCAGGTTTTCAGCCTTCAGATGGTTCGCCTGCACTGCATAATTATCTTCCCCTTCCCCTTCTTCAAGCAGTCCCTGATACTTCTCTCCCCAATAGTAGGTGTACCCCCGGTTGTCGTGATTTCCGGCGCCAGAGACCCCCACCTTGAAGAAATCGGGATATTGCAACAGGGCAGCAGCCGTGGCATACCCGCCGCCCGAATGGCCATAGATCCCCGCACGATCGATGTCGATAAAGGAATAGCGTTCTGCGAGCTGTTTCATACCCGTGATCTGATCCGGCAGGCCGTTATCACTCATATCCCCATAATAATAGGTGTGAAACTCCCGGGAACGTATCGGACTGCTCCCGAGGGCATCGATCGCAACGACCACAAAGCCTAAACTTGCCAGAGCCTGAGCCTGTCCACGGAATGAGGGTGAGAAGTTGCGTGCCCCAAGACTTCCTCCCTGTGGGCCGGGGTAGATCGCATTGATGATCGGATAGGATTTGTTCTCATCAAAATCGGGCGGCAGCATCATCAGCCCGTACAGATCGGTCTCACCATCCCTTGCTTTCACAGTAAATGGAACGGGCATGGCCCACCCTGTATCCAGCAGATCATCTATTTCTGCCTCCTCCATCTCCAGGATCAGTGAGCCGTCAATAGATCGGAGTACGGTTTTTTGAGGGTCGGTAAAGGTGGAATAGGTATCGACAAACCATTTGCCATCCTGGCTGAGCGTAATGTTGTGGTTGGCATTTTCCGGGGTTAGCAGCTGCAGGCCGCTTCCATCAAAATTAACTTTGTAGAAATGCTCAAAGTAAGGATCCCGTCCTTCTTCACGGCTTACGCCTGTAAATAAGATCGTACGGGTATCTTCATCAATATGAAGGATATCCACCACATTCCAATCACCTGAAGTGATCTGATTTATCAGCTCGCCAGTCTCCAGGTCATGAAGGTAGAGATGCCCCCAATTACTTTTCCTCGTGAACCAAATAAATTCGTCGGATTGATTGAGCACCCTCCAATTCGGTTTTCCTCGGGAGGTGAGGTTGGATTCAAAAAAGATCTCATCGCGTTCACGGTAGATCTCCCGAATTTGGCCTGTAGCCGGAATGTATGTCCTAAGCGTCACCTCTTTATAATCCCGGGAAGTGGAGACAAATGAAAGGCGGCTGCTCTCCAGGTCCCACTCCGTATCCGCCCACTCATTTCCCCGGATCAGCC
>CALKWT010000087.1 GCA_938003885.1 uncultured Balneolaceae bacterium
TCAGATCCGTCACCATTTTTTCCCGCAGATAATCGAGCGGGGGATTGGTTACCTGAGCGAAATTCTGGTAGAAATAATCGAAGAAGGAACGGGGCTGATCTGAAAAGATCGCCGGGCGTGCGGTATCGCCCATAGAGCCGATTGGTTCCTTTCCGTCGGTGATCATGGGGATCAGCACCTGATCGATATCCTCACGAGTGTATTTAAACAGGTGGCGATTGGCAAAAGTTTGATCTGCCTCCCCGACAGATTCCTGATGCAAAGGCTCCAGCCGGTGTACAAAATCGGCATCATAATTTTCGCGGGAGTAGCTGGGGTCGCGGAAATGAACTTTGCCGTTTTCCAGATCCAGCTTGATTCCGCTGCCCGCTTGCAGGCTACCCTTTGCCTCCACAATAACCGGGTCGATCTCGAACGACCCTGCTTCAGAACTCAGGTAGAGATGGTCGCTGGTCAGAATCCACCGGCAGGGACGAAATCCGTTCCGGTCCAGGCGCCCCCCGATCGATGAGCCATCCGAATAGGAGATGAATGCCGGGCCATCCCAGGGTTCCATGGCGCGGCTCCAGAACTTATAAAAGCTGTTGCCGTGTGTGGCGGGCGGGATCATGATGGCGAGAATATCCTCTACAAACGGGATGCTGCTGCGGTAGGTCAGCGACTCCACCATTTCATTCAGGCTGCCTGAATCGCTGATATGTGAGCGGGTCAGGAGTTCATCTTTCGGCACACCCAGCGATTTTTCTCTGGAAACTGCCCACGATCTGTTTCCTGTAATGGTGTTGATTTCGCCGTTGTGTGCGATGATCCGGAAGGGCTGAATTTTATCCCATGTGGTTTTGGTATTGGTGGAAAACCGCCGGTGGAAGAGGGCGAAACGGGTTTTGAAATCGGGGTTTTGCAGATCCGGATAAAACGCCTGAAGGGCCTCTGCTTTTGTCAGTGCCTTGTACACGATTGTGCGTGCAGACAGCGATGCAAAGAAAAATTCACGGATAATGCCTTGCTCCCGCTCCCTGGTTCGGGTCATTTGTTTGGCCGTGAAGAGCAGTTTGTCGAACGAGCTGTCGGTCCGGCAGTAGCCGGGCCGTTTGATGATGGCATGCAGGATATAGGGCATCGATTCTCTGGCGATTGTTCCTAAAATGGTGGGATCGACAGGAACACTCCGGTATTCCAGGACCTTTAGTCCGTAAAACTGAAACGTCTCTTCAAAAATCCGCAGCGCTTTGCTTCTTCTCTGGCTGCTGCGGGGGGCAAAGATGGTAGCTACAGCGATTTCACCCTCATCATATCCGAAGATTTGAAAAGGAATATCGGTCATGATACCCGCGCCGTCACTCGAGATAAAATCTGCATTGCAGGCGCCGCGATGTTCGACACAGCTCAGGGCACGGAGGGCTTGTTTCAGGTTTTCATAGGAATATTCGTTTTTCCGGCTTGCGACGAAACCAACACCGCAGGCCGATTTGTCTTTGAAATAATCGAAGGTGTCCATCATTCAGAAATTGGTGAGAGGTGAGAAGAATATTCTACATAAATAATAATGGCATTAATCAGAATTAATGCAATATTTAATTTTGTGAAAGCGCTATTTAGTAAATTATTAAGGCATTATTTTTTGTATGAATTAATAATTAATAGTCAAGTGAGGATTTGTTTTTCTATGTAAAACAAATTCTGTTATGTCATCTGAAAATGCACGCAAGATGATCAGAACGGATTTTTCGAAGCCTTTAAATCACTCAGGTAAAAAGGACATCTAATCTTTTAAGGCTCATTGGTAAACCTATCATAACAATTTCATAATAATGGAAAGGTATATGGTAATTATTTGATAATGCTGCATGGGTAATATTTGCTTGAATCCAACAATGTCAATCAAACCATAAAATTTTATATGAAAATATTCTCACAATTTAACTTTCGATCCGTCTTCATCGGATTGATGATGGCAGCTTCCCTTGCTGCATGCAGTGATGACGATTCGAATATCGTAGGCAACGGAAACGGGAATGGTGATGGTGAACCAGAATTCATCGAACTTAGTGGTGTTCTCTCTTCACAAACACTTACGCCCGATAACAAATATTTACTGCTGGGTCAGGTTTTTGTACGCGATGGTGAAACACTGACGATTGAACCCGGAACCGTAATCTTTGGCGACAAGAGAACCCGTGCAACTCTGATTATCGACAAAGGAGGCAAGATCATTGCCGATGGCACACGCGAGAACCCGATTGTGTTTACATCTGCTCAGGAACCTGGCGTGCGCGACAGGGGCGACTGGGGCGGATTGGTACTATTAGGACGCGCAAACGTGAATCAACCGAACCCGGCCATAGAGGGTATCACACCCGAAGTTCATTTTGGTACAACAGGCAGTACAGAATTTGATGATGAAAGCTCGGGTATTCTCCGGTACGTGAGAGTGGAGTTTGGCGGAATCGAACTCTCCCCGAATAACGAAACCAATTCCATTACTATGGGCGGAGTGGGACGCGGAACCGTAATGGAATACAATATGGTATCTTTTGGTGGTGATGATGGGTTTGAATGGTTTGGAGGCACCGTGGATGGGAAATATTTCATATCACACGCCATGTGGGATGATGATTTCGACTGCGATTACGGATGGTCTGGGAATGTGCAGTACGGACTCCTGGTCAGGTATCCCGGTTTTGCAGATCAATCCACCTCCAACGGCATTGAATGCGACAACGGACCGAATGACAACCTTACCGAACCGCTGACAACCGGTACGTTTTCAAACCTTACCTTTATCGGCCCGATTCAGACAGGAAGCACTGTTTCCAACAGCAACTTTGGTCACGCAATCGATCTTAGACGGCGGGTAAGTGCTTCGGTTTTCAACTCTGTATTTACAGGCTTCCCTCGTGGTATACGAATGAATCAGCCTTCCGTGTACGAAAATTACAATGAAGGCAGAGGCGTGCTTGAAAACAACATCCTGGTAGCACCTGAAGGTGTTGCATTTCTTGCGGGCAGTGGTGTGGATGCCGATGCGGTTGAAGAGTATTTCCTGTCCAATAACACCTATGTCCCCGGTCCCTATTCGGATGAAATACATGCTGATCTCGGATTGAGATCCGAAATATTTTTTGGCTCAAAACTGGCTGACGATTACCCATCAAATCCAGACTTTACGGTAACGAACGGACTCCTTGTATCGGGTGCCCAATTCGATAATCCAAAGTTTGGGGAAGCGAACAGAGCCGGCTTTTTTGATGAAGTTGAGTTCATCGGAGCATTTGGAAGTGACAACTGGGCAGAAGGCTGGACAGAGTTTGATCCCGTCAATGCAGAATACTAATACCGGTTTCCTTGCCAAACGGATTTTATCTGAACGAATCCGTGCAACTATCTGCAGACAACCCTCCACATCCATCGGAGGGTTGTTTTTTCTTTTGTTGAAATCCGACAGGTATACCAGGGCTTATCTCAATATTTCACCGCCGTTATGATGAAAAAAATGATATTCACGACCACCATTTTTTGGATTCTGATCGTCTGGGGATGCAGTTCCTCCAATCAGAATATGTACGATGCCCAGCTGATGCTTTCAGAGTCAGAAGAAAAAGAAATGCTGTACAGTGTGATGAGGTATATGGGGCATCTGGCACCCCGTGCCACACACGAAACGAAGTTCGATTCCATCTATGATGAACACTATCGGGAGCTTGCTGACAGCCATTCATTACAAATGCTATATCAGCACCCAGAAGAGGGATATGTTTATTTTTTAATTACCCGCGAGGCGCCAAGCTTATATAGTAAACAGGTTGCAACAGGGGGGAAGCTGTTACTAGATGAAGAAGGCGAACTTGCCTATTACCTGGAAGAGTTTCGTACCTGGAAGCTTGCTGAAGAGGAGTTGACAGTCAAATCTGGTCTTCTATTCCAGGAAATGATCGATGGTAACGATCTAAGCATCTACTATCCCGAAAACTCAGGGAGCGAGGAGTATATCGAATTTCCAAACGCTTATACACAATTCGACACCACAACCCGGAGATGGGTGAGTACGCTGTTCAATCCCTCTGCAGATGCCACTCCGTAGCGGGATCCGAACCAAAAATGCCGTTTTTTAACAATTGTAATGTTTCAACTATGAATAAAACAATCACCGTTATTTCCTTTTTGTACTGCATGTTTCCGGCGCTTCTTCAGGCACAAACCGGAACGTTGCAGGGGATGGTTGCAGATGAAGAGTCCAAAGAGATGATTATTGGTGCCACCATCTATATTCCGGAATTAAGCCAGGGTGCTGCGTCAGATTTTGACGGGCGCTACATCATCAGAAACATCCCGTCAGGCAGGTATGATGTGGTGGTAAGTTATGTAGGATACCAGTCGCGCACCATTACCGGTGTGGAGATTCAGCCGGACGAAAGAACCTCGCTCGATTTTGTTCTTTCCATGGGAGCAGCCGAACTGGATGCTATAAGCGTAATAGCTTACCGGGATGCCAGCACCATTTCGTCGGTCGTGCTCGATGTGCAGCACTCTTCGCAGGTTGCCAGTGGTGTGTCTCGGCAGCAAATTGCACTTTCGCAGGATGGCAATGCGGCTCAGGTCATACAGCGGGTACCCGGAATTACGATTGCCGAGAACCGTTTTGTGTTTATCCGCGGACTGAGTGAGCGATACAACAATGTGATGATCAATAACAGTATTGCACCCAGTACCGAGGTGGATAAGCGAACATTTTCGTTCGATTTGATATCAAGCGGGTCGCTGGACCGGATGATGATTTACAAATCAGGTTCCGCCGACCTTCCGGGTGATTTTGCAGGAGGTGTGATCCAGCTGTTTACGGTAGATCATGTGGATGAAAACTATCTGAAACTGAATATTGGAACCGGGTATCGGCGGGGCACCACGGGAAGCGATTTTTATCAAAGCAAGGGTTCATCAACGGATTTCCTCGGATTTGATAATGGCTATCGAAAACTTCCCGCATCCTTTCCAGGTTCTGAACCTCTGCAAAACTCAGCTCGAAATTCCGATTTGCGGATTGAAAGTGCTCATTTGTTGTCAAATAATTTTGACCCGTCTGAAACCCTGGCGTTGCCAGATTACTCATTGGGAATAGATTTCGGACGCAACTCGCGGATAGGTGGCAAAGAGCTCACCACCATCACCTCTATCGACTATTCGACCTCTTATCAGAGCCAGCAAAAGAGTTTTCTCAGATATTTTGAATGGGAAAACCGTGATCAGCCGATTCTGACCCGTTTCGAATATGCAGACAACGAGTATTACAAAGAGAATAAGTTCAGTGTGATGTCGAACTGGAAACTGCGTCTGAATCGGAATAACTACATCAGTTTCAAAAATCTGTTCAATCAGATCGGTGAGAACGAAACCATTGTCCGGAATGGAACGGATTTTATACAGCGTCCGGACGATGCCCTTCGCAACTACCTTCTGGGTTACCGGAGCCGTTCGATCTATACAGGGCAGCTGGAGAGCTACCATCAGTTTAGTGATATCAGTTCCATTCTTTTAGCTGCAGGCGGCAGTTATCTGAGAGAAGACGAACCCGATCTACGGAGATTCCGGACCTATAAGCCGTTATCCGATCCCGATGCGGCGTATGTGATGCAGATGCCCCCGTCATCCAATCTGTTTGACACCGGCCGGTATTATGGGGAGCTGTCCGAATATTCATTAAACCATAAATTGGATTACACCTTACAACCCGGTGGTTTTTTATCGGAATTTAAAACAGGCTATGCTATAAATTACAGAGACAGGGAGTTCTCGTCGCGATACATTTCCTATCTCTATCCCGGTTTTTTTGATCCGAACAGAAGAGAGGAGTTAATCAGGCTTCCTTTGGATGAAATATTTTCAGATGCGAACATCAGAAATGAGGATGGTTTTGTGATTGAAGAGGGAACCCGGCCGATTGATTCTTACACAGCGTCCAGTTTTACAGCAGCGGGCTATGTCAATCTGGAAATCCCGCTCCATCCGGTAACGTTAAACGGCGGACTGAGAGTGGAGTATAACATACAGAAACTGAATAGCAATAATGATTTTAGCGAAATAGTTGTTGATAACCCCGTGCTATCGGTATTGCCGTTTTTGAATGCATCAGCAGCACTGAGCGAGAAATTTCAGCTCCGGTTTGGGTATGGCCGAACCATCAACAGGCCAGAATTCAGAGAACTGGCTCCCTTTGTATTTTATGATTACAAGCTGGATGGGGGAAGAGCTGGGAACCCTGGTTTAAAGCCTGCAACCATCGATAATGTGGATCTCAGATTGGAATTTTATCCCAGACCAGGTGAAACCATCAGTCTGGGTGGTTTTATGAAATACTTTAACGATCCGATCGAAACCAAGACAACGGTGGTGACCGAGAGTCCGCAGTTTGGCTATATCAATGCCGATTATGCACTTAGTTATGGTGTTGAACTCGAACTCAGAAAATCGTTTCAGGGGATGACCCGTAGTGTTTTTTTAGATCGTTTTTCCGCGAATCTGAATGGATCTCTTATCTTTACAGAAGTAGATTTAGGAGAGATAGCTGTAGCGCAGGAGAAAAAGCGTCCGCTTCAGGGGCAGTCCCCTTATATTATCAATGCTGCTCTCTACTATGATGAGCCCGGAAATTTCAGCGGGAGTGCGGCTTATAATGTTATCGGTCCCAGGATATTTTCGGTAGGAGATGTACTGTTCCCCACCATTTATGAAATGCCGAGACACAGCCTGGATATAACGCTGACCAAACAGGTCACATCGGCAGCATCCGTGCAGCTGGGTATCCAGAACCTGCTGAATTCTGGTTTTGAATTCTACCAGGATTCCGACCGGGATGGAAAAATAGATATGAATTCAGATCACCCGATCATCTCTTACAAGATCGGCCAGGTATTCAACCTGACTTTCAATTATGAGTTAAATTGATTCGTGATTGAATCCTTGGCCACCAGCTTTACGCGTCGGTTAAAATCGTGCCCGTTGTTTCGGACAGTTTAATTGGTTTAGCTCAACAAATTCCGGGTTTTGGAGGTGTCTTTATTAATCAAACGGATCAATTGAGCATCTATCTGACTGAACCGACCGGTCAAAAGGAGCAAGCCATAGAAGTTTTTTCAGATTCTGAAATCATTGCGAATGTGATCGATGGTCTGCAGAACCAGGGGTCTTCAGCTTCTGTGGAGGACATGGAAATATTGCATGGCCAATATAATTTTATCGAACTTTATAATTGGAAAAGCGAAGTGAACAGCAAGATCCATTCAATGGAAGATGTTCATTCAATCGTCGTCGGTCAATCCCGTAATAAAATGTCCATAGGAGTTAAAAATAAGGCTGTAAAAGAGAAGGCTATGAAGGAATTGGATTCGTTAAATATTTCCGTTGATGCGTTTATATTCTATCAAATGACGCCACCTGAACTCTATCCCGGACATTAGCAGGTTTCCCCCACTTGTTCGACCAGGGCAAAGAAATCCAGCTATATGTATAGCCGGGACCATAGTCAAAAATCATATTAAAAATATACATAAAAACTGTATACTAACTATTAGAATTATGAATTAAAAAATACGATTCTGAACTAAAATGTCTCTAAAGCGTACGATTTACCGGCTATCCTTTCATGTTTTTAAACTTTTCTCCAGAGCGGGCATCTATATTTTGCCCGCTCACTATTATGTGCCCATTGCAGATGTAAACCGGTTAGAAAAAACAAAAGAGGCCTGGGCGGTGAAGTCATCCCTGCCGGGCGTTTATTCGAACCTGGATGAGCAGGCAGGCAGGCTCAAAGAAATTTGCCTGCCGTTTCAAAAGGAGTATGAACGTAACCACATCTATAAAACGGCGGTCAGTGAACATTTTGGTCCGGGTTACGGGTATATTGAAGCCCAGGCTCTGCATGGGTTTTTGCGGCACTTTCGTCCTGAAAAGATCATTGAAGTGGGGAGCGGCGTTTCAACGTTTTGCATGATACATGCGTTGGGAAAGAACCGGAAAGAACAAAGTACGCTTTCTCAGCTAACTTGTATTGAGCCGCATCCATCAGAAAAACTTCAACGGATGGATGGCATCCGGCTGATAAACAAACCGGTTCAGCAGGTTTCACTGGAGACTTTTACAGCGCTTGAAGCTGGTGATTTTCTGTTTATTGATTCCACCCACACCATTACTCCCGGCGGAGATGTAAACTATCTGATTCTTGAGATTCTGCCGCGTCTTCAAAAAGGCGTGCTGGTACATTTCCATGATATTTTCTTGCCGTATGATTATCCCCGCAATGTTCTTTCTTCCTATTTTCAGTGGATGGAAACATCCCTGTTGCGGGCCTTTTTAGTAAACAATTCAAAAGCACGGATTCTGTTTTGCCTGAGCCAGCTTCATTATGGCCGGCCGGAGGTGTTAAAGCAGGTGTTTCCCGAATATATTCCGGCACCCGGCAATGATGGGCTCGAACCGGGTGGTGCTCTCCAGCCGGAAACCGGACATTACCCCGCTTCTATCTATATTGAAATTTTATAAAGAACCAGTTGGAAGGGGGTGAGGCCAGAAGCTTCACGCCGGGGTTATAAAAGCATGGGTTCGTCGCAAGTTTTTGTGGTTCTGAGCACTTTTTTCGGAGGCTTTGCAAAACTGTTATTTTGCCCGCCTTCTGCCTTATCGCAAAAATAAAATCCTCGAATAGGACAACTATGCTGCGGTTTTATTTTTTCTCTGCGTTGAATGCAATCAAAATTCCTGGTTTTGCAAAGCCTCCTTTTCCACTGTTCGACGATGACAAAGGAATACTGCTATATGTATAGCCGGAGATTAGAATAGAAAAATCGGTACTTATGTTCACCTTATTTATTCCAACATTAAAAATGATTATATTTCAAAAGGATTGCATAAAACAAAAGCAAATAAGATGGTCTTGGCAAAACCACAATCTGGAAGTGAAACCAAAGGAGTATTAAACTTCTGATTTAATCGTTATTTACAGTAAACGTTACTCATAAATCCATATCAAATGGCTCTGAAAATCAATAAAAAACGTATATTTAAAGCTCTGGAAGACCTGCCGGAAGATGCAACGATTGGGCAAGCCATGTTCAAGCTATATGAACTTGATCAAGCAAGTAAATCAAAGGAAAGCCCCTATAACCCTGAATTTGTAGCCAAAATAGTTGAGAGCAAAAAACAAGCAAGAGAAGGAAGGGTAACGGCCATCAAGACCGAAGATTTGTGGAAATAGTTTATACAGATAAAAGCTTGGAAGATCTTTTATATTGGAAAAAAAGCGGCAACGTGGCCATTCAAAGGAAGATTTCCCGACTCGTAGAAGCGATCAAAGTAGATCCGTACACGGGGATTGGAAAACCAGAACAATTAAAGTATAATTTAGCTGGATTTTGGTCTCGTAGAATAAACCAGGAGCACCGCATTATTTATGATGTTTTAGATGACAAGCAGACGGTAGAAATTCTTTCTTTGAAAGGACATTATTAAAATACAACAGTAGAGCCTTTAATAAACCTGTTGCAATAACCTTCACTTTATTGATGACGGGTTTCAGGAGAAATCTGGCAAAAAAAGAGAAGGTCAAAACAGGTATTTATTCGATCGGCGTCGATCAATCACGGAATAAGGTGTCGATAGGAGTTAAAGATAAGGCTGTAAAAGAGACTGCGGTGATGGAAATGAATCGATTTAATATTTCTGATGATGCAATTGTATTCTATCAAATGACGCCGCCTCAAAACCTGCCTGGTTCTTAG
>CALKWT010000088.1 GCA_938003885.1 uncultured Balneolaceae bacterium
AGTCAAAATCGGATTTCCGATAAAGACTGCTTTCGGCTGCAAACGATAACTCATTAAATTCAATTTGTTGAAAATGTTACCCTCTAATATATTGGTTGCATATGCGAACTACAAAACTGTATCGCTCTTTTAATAATTATTTCATCCAATCGCTTCAGAGAGGGTAACATCGGTATGAAGAGATACTAAAACTTTAAAAATAAAGCGCATTTCTTTTCGAATGCGCTTTATTCCTGGTTTATCTTCCTGTATTCAACGGATGAGATTCTGCACGCCTGTTCTTCTCGCATCCGGGGGTATCACTGTCCATCTCCATCTGAGAGCAAGGAACCGGAGCTTTACCCAATCCACGGGATTCAATTCTTGACTGTGCAATCCCGTTCTGTGTATAGAAATCTACAACTGAAGAAGCTCTTCTGAGGCTGAGTCTGAGGTTATATTGATCCCCACCCACATGGTCCGTATATGCATCTACCCGAACTCGTGTATCTGGATTTTCACGGAGCATCCTGACGTTTTCGGCAAGAAGTCTTGCAGCTGCGTCGTTGATATTATCTCTGTCAAACCCAAAGGTAATGGTATGCAGTTCTTCTACAAAATCGGACGTGTCACTTTCTGGTTCCGGCTCTTCAAAAGTTTCTCTTTCGAGCTGCTCACTGGGAGCTTCTGGTTCCGGCTCAGGTTCAACGATTTCTTCTGAAGTTCTACACGAACTAAATAATATACCTGCGATAAGCAGTAGTAGTATAATTGGAGATTTATTCGCTGTAATAGTCATAGAGCTTTTAATTTAGGTTATAATAGTGAAGTGTGGAATATCTCAAGTGCAGTGCTTATTTGCAATACATAACATGGTTTACAACACTTTTTTTTATAAAAGGTGCAAATAGCGCAACTTCAGATCGTTAATCGGGTTTTAAATGATGCTAAAGGGTATAACGCTCTAGTCCACGCTCCAGAAATTGCTCAAAATCGCCAGCACTGGTGTATCCGATGAGCTGGTCCAGTATTTGTCCGGTTTCGGGATTCAGAATTACATAGGTGGGCAAGGCCAGAGTTCCGGTAAGCTCAAATTGAAAGGCCTGGTTTTCATCAGCGCGGGTTCCTCCGTCGGTATAGAGCTTCACTTTCTCCATCAAAGCGAATCTTTCACGGATATTCGGCTGAATAAAAACTGTGCTTTCCATCGCACGGCAGTTGGTACAGGTGTACCCAGTGAAATCAATAAATAGCGGAACACCCTTCTCCGATGCCTGAGTTAGTGAGAGTTCATAATCCTGAGACCACTCCCCCTCCGCTTCGCCGGCTCCCCCACCCGATACCGTAGTGGTAATACCGATATCTGTGGGTTGTCTGACCGGCAGCCATGCGTCCCAGATCCCCAGGCTGGACCCCATCAGGCCAGGCATCAGATAAAAACTAAAGAGCAGAAAAGGCATAGCAAGAAAAACCCGGCCGGCAGAGATCGAATCTGGTTTTTTCTCCCCATAAAGAGAGAAAACTCCCAGCATAAAAAGTCCAGCCAGAAAGAAGAGTGTGATCCAGAGCGCTATACCGAATGGTCTTGAAATGAGACCCAAACCCCAAACGATATCTGCATTTGAGATAAACTTGACCGAAGCAGCCAATATTATAAACCCAAGAATGACTTTGATCACATTCATCCACGATCCACTTTTTGGGAGAGACTCAAGATATCCCGGGAACATGGCAAAGAGAATAAAGGGGCTTGCAAAAGCCGTGGAAAAACCGAGCATACCCAGTATAGGATAGAACCACTCCCCGCCTGTAGTGGCTGCAAGTATGGCTCCAACAAACGGTGCCGTACAGGAAAAAGAGACCGCACTGATGGTGAAACCCATAAAAAGGGTTCCTGTCAATCCGCTTCCCTCATTACTTTTTTTATTGAGCCAGTTGGTCAGTTTATAGGGAAGCCTCAGTTCAAAGACACCGAGCAGACTCACTCCGAATATAATAAAGAGGATTCCAATCAATAGATTGACTACCGGGTTTGATGCAAATTTGCTGACTCCTGCCACACCCAGGATCAGTGCCAGCAGGGCTCCAATGGCAGTAAAAATCAGAATAATGGAAAGACCGAAAAGAAATGCGTTGCCCCAGCTGGTTTTACGGCCACCCTCTCCCTGATTGGAGAAATAGGAGACCACCAGAGGAATCAGAGGAAAGACACAGGGCGTCAACAGGGCAGCCAACCCTGCTGATATTGCCAGCCACATAAATCCCCAGATCGAATCGGCTGAAACATCGGAGCTGCTGGTAAGCTCAAAGGTTTCTGCCTGTTCCACTGTGGCACCCGAGTCGGAAAAGTCGGTGAATGGCTGATCGGCGACCCCGACGATATCAATATCTGCGACGATCTCTTTTGTTTTGGGTGGCAGACACGATCTGTCATCACACACCTGATAAAGAACTTCAAGCAGAATCTGTTCCCGTCCCTGCAGTTCCTCATGGAATGCGACTGGAATCGTAAAAAAGGCCTCACCAGAATGCCACCCAAGCTCTGCATTAAAGTTCGGGTCCAGTTCGATGGATGCGGGTGATTCGGTAACTGCTCCGGCGACAGCCATATCGCCTCTGCCGGAAGTAAATTTGGTGGGGTAAGGGCCTGCATCGGGATCATTCAGCACAGAATAGAGATTCCACTCCCCTTCTATCGTCGCTTTGACCACTACCTCAAACACCTCTCCTGCCTTCACTTCTGATGGAGTTTCGGTAATGGTGTACTCCACCGGATCGAGCAGCTGGGCCATTAATAAAAAAGGGGATAACACGATGAGTGCTATCCCCAGGAATGAAGCTTTAATTCTCATATGAAAATTTGTTGTCCATTATACTGAATTTAAGCCTGATCCTCTTTTACCACCCATATTTTAACCTGTGGTTTCAGATCTGCAGGCAGATCTACAGTTGCAGTGAATTCACCCAGAGTTCTAATCTCCTGGTCTACGCTAATTTTACGTCTGTCAATGATAAAACCCCGCTCTTCAAGTGCTTCTGCAACCTGAATATTGGTCACTGTACCGTGAATTTTATCATCTTCACCCACTGTGACAGGAATCGTAACTGAAGTAGTAGAGAGCTGGTCTGCAAGTTCTTTCGCGGCCTCAACACTTAAATCTGCCATCAGTTCTGCCTGTCTCTTCACATGATGGTAGTGACGAATGACTCCTTCCGTAGCTACGACAGCTAGATTTTGAGGAATCAGATAGTTTCTGCCATAACCGGGTTTTACATCTACCACCTCACCGGCAGATCCCAACTTTTCAACATCTTGTTGCAATAATACTTTCATAAAGATCACCTCATATTTTCATTTACGTAGGGAATCAGAGCCAGAAAGCGTGCACGCTTTACCGCAGTTGTCAGCTGACGCTGATGCCTTGCGCTGGTCCCTGTAACTCGTCTTGGAAGGATCTTGCCCTGATCATTCAGAAACTTTTCGAGAATATCTGTCTGCTTATAATCAATATATTCGATACCCGCTTTTGTAAATTTGCAATCCTTACTTTTTAAATGGCCTTTTTTCGGATGCGATGGATTGTTAATCATAATTAATTATCCTCCTCAACAGTTTCTTCTTCATCTAAGATGGTCGGTGCTTCTCCCTTCTTACGTAATTCATAGTAGCGTTTCATTTTGGCATCATACTTGAGAGTGATGTATCTCAGAATGTCATCATGAAAACGCATGTTTCTTTCTATAGGCTCAATGGAATCACCGGAGATATTAAAATACATATTCACGTAGTAGCCATTTCCTTTCTTGTCGATCTCATAGGCGAATTTTCGAATTCCCCACTCATCCACTTCGACAATTTCTCCGCCATTGTCGGTCACAAGTTTATTTACAAACTCTACCATTTCTGAAAACCTCTCCTCTTCGAGGACCGGATTCAGAATGTAGGTCATTTCATAAAAATTAGTCATTCTATCTTATTGTTTCTTTGGTTGTTTTCCTTGATTGGAAACAGTCATCACCTTTAGCAGTGATAACAGAGCTACGTAAGATATGCAGATCTACGCTCTTTAACAAGATAGGGACATTAAATCTATCTCTATGAAAAGGGGCATTCTCAGCCCCCCTATTTGTTACACACCAGAATAGTAAGAAGTGATCAACTCCATCAGGCCATTAAATGGAAGAATGGGTTCGACACCGTAATAGACCGTCAGGATTGCCAGCAATACAATGGTAATTTTAAAAAGGGCGCCGGGTGTGAAAAGAGTGTACTCCTTGTGTGCTTCCTTGAAATAGAGATAGACCATCACCCGAAGGTAGTAATAGACACTGGCAGCACTCGCAAGTACCCCGACAATAACAAGGGGAATCAATCCTGCCTGAACGGCAGCTGCGAAGACATAATATTTACCAAAAAATCCAATCATGGGTGGAATTCCTGCAAGTGAAAAGAGAAAAACCGAGAGGGCTACACCCATTGCCGGCATCTTAAACCCAAGTCCGGCATAGCTCTCGATTCGAGTAAAATCGTGTCCATGGTTTCTTTCATAGTAGGCTACCACACCGAAAGCACCGACATTCATTATTGTATAGGCAAACAGATAGTAGAGAACACCGCTGTACCCCGCTACCGAACCGGCCGCAATCCCTACCAGAAGATACCCTGCATGTGCGATGCTCGAGTAGGCCAACATTCTCTTTACATTATCCTGAGCCAGAGCGATAAGATTACCGGCAATCATCGTAATGACGGCTATGACCTGAATGGCATTGGTCCAAATCTCCAGATCAACAAGCGGAAGCATTCTGCTCACTACGAAGATGAAAGCGACAAAAGTGGCTGATTTTGATGCGGTCGCCATATAGGCCGTGAGAGGAGTAGGCGTGCCTTCATAGACGTCAGGAGTCCACATATGGAAAGGCACCGCCGCAATTTTAAAGAAGATCCCAATAAGCAAAAGAGCCGTGCCGGCAAGAAAAAGCGGGGTAGGTTCAGCAACGGCTGCAATCTCAGGCAGATTCATCTGTCCGGTGGCACCATAGATCAGTGCAATTCCATAGAGAAGAAATCCTGTAGAGAACGCCCCGAGAAGAAAATACTTCAGAGCCGCTTCGGCACCAAACTTTTCATTCTTGAAGAGGCCCGCCATCACATAGAGACAGATCGACATGGTCTCCAGGCTGATAAACAGCGTGATAAGGTCATTGGATGCGGTAAGCCCCAGCATCCCTACTGTACCAAACATAATCATTCCATACACATCTGCACTATGAAGATCTGCGTTTTTAAAATAACCCTTTCCGATCAGAAGGCTGAAGAGCGTTCCAAGTAACACCACGAAAGCACCAAATGCACTGACCCCACCGTAGGCAATCATTCCGGAGAATGAGATTCCCGTCTCACCAAACAGCGCCTGTAGTGCAACAACGGATGCAATAGCCGTACCTGTGAGGACAGTGTAGTAGGCCGTATCAGCACTCTTTTTAAATGCAGACAGCAGAATAACAATCAACCCTGTTACCGCTACAATGATTCCGGGCAGGAAAGTTAGAATATCTTGTAAATAATTCATTTGTTAATACGTATAAAATCTGTGTAGGTCATCGGTTATTGGTATTGCAGGCACGCTCAGCGTACCCCATCTATTGCTTTCGCAAGATTAAAATCCTTTTCGGTCACTTTGCCACCGGCATCATGTGTTACCAGCCTGACCTGAACCTTGTTGTATACATTAAACAGTTCAGGATGATGGCCCTGGAGTTCAGATTCAAGCCCCACTTTCACAATGAATGCAAGAGCATCTTTAAAGGAGTCGAATGTAAAATCCTTCGCCAGCTTTCCATCCCGGATACTCCAGCCGGAAAGCAGATTCAGCTGATCATGGATCTCCTTATCTGATAACTTATTCATTGTGTAGAGTCACTTTATGGATTTTGCTTGTCTGCCGGGGAGTATCCGTCGACGATCCAGCTTTGTGATGGCTGTTTGTAGAGAGCGGCCGTCCAGTCCGGAAGGCTCTCAAATTCTGTATTCTGAAGAACCATCAACCCTTTCTCTTCAGAAACAGTAATGAAGTTTTCAACCCACTCCTCGGAGTATTTCGTATAATCTACAGGACGAATTCCTATCCAGACCATAAAAATGATAAGCGGTACAAGAAGCCCTATTTCACGCTTGTTCAGATCTGTAAGACTGTTATTCTCCTCTTTTGTGATCGGGCCCAACATTAATCGCTGATAGAGCCACAACATATAGACAGCCGCCAGAATGACTCCAGTGGTAGCAATCACGGCAAAGGTTTTGTTACTGTAGAGCTCTGAAGAGAAGGAACCGTTCAGAATCAAAAATTCTCCGATGAATCCGTTTAATCCGGGCAATCCAATGGATGCCAGGCTGGAGATGAGAAAAAGAGTGGCCATCACAGGCATCACTTTGGCAATGCCTCCGTAGTCTGCAATTTCTCGAGTGTGCCTGCGGTCATAAATCATGCCCACCAGCAGGAAGAGGGCTCCTGTGGAGAGTCCGTGATTCACCATTTGGATGATTGCGCCCTGAACAGCAATCGTATTGAATGCAAAAATGCCGAGAACCACAAAACCAAGGTGACTCACGGAGGAGTAAGCAACCAACCTTTTCATATCCTTTTGAACCATTGCCACCAATGCACCATACACAATTCCGATCACAGCAAGAACTGCCATAAAGGGTGCAAACTCTGCAAACGCATTGGGAAAGATCGGCATGCAGATTCGGACCAGTCCGTAGGTACCCAGTTTAAGCATGATAGCTGCAAGTACAACAGAACCTGCGGTTGGCGCTTCTGTATGGGCATACGGTAACCAGGTATGAAATGGGAAGAGGGGTACCTTAATACAGAAGGCAAGCGCAAAAGCCAGGAACATCCAGGTCTGCTCAACCAACCCGATCGTATATTCCGGGCCGGAGATAAAGCGCCAGTCGGATGTAAAGGTGTAGGCCTCCGTAGCTGCCCCCGCGTGGAATCCAAGGTAGAGCAGGGCAACCAGCATAATTAAAGAACCGACGAGAGTATAGATAAAGAACTTGACCGTAGCACGAATTCGGTCGCTCCCTCCCCAGATACCAATCAGAAAGTACATGGGAATCAGGGAGAGCTCAAAAAACACATAGAAGACAACCAGATCCAGTGCAGCAAAGACGCCCAGAGAAGCGGTCTGCAAAATCAGGAGCATGGAGTAGTAACCGATAAGACTCTTATTTATCGAGTTCCATGAGGCCAGGACGACGATCGGCCCAAACAGAGTCGTCAGCATAAACAGAAGCAGACTCAGTCCGTCCAGTCCCACCAGATACTTGACATCCATCGCCGGAAAGATTGCCAGGCCCTCTGTTACATATTGGGGAACGGATGAACCTGCAATATCAAACCCGAAAAAAAGAGGCAGTGAGAGCAGGAAGGTGATTGTCGTGACAATCAGACTGATCCATTTGACGGCGTTATCATTTCTGAAGAACAGAAATGCGAGGACACCTGCCAGTGGAAAATAGATAGTTAAATTTAAAAGAAACTCCATGATAATTGTCTGAATTCTTTAAAAAAGGATAAGGGAGATTACAAGAATAACACCCAAAACGAAAAAGAGGGCGTAACTGGTAACGATTCCGGTCTGGGTATACCTTAGCAGGCTTCCTGACAACCGTACAATTCCCGCCACCGTATTGACCAGGCCATCCAATATTTTCATATCAAAAACGGCCAGAACCTTGTCTGAAAGCCGGTTGACGGGACCGATGATGAATCTCTCATAGATCTCATCAAAGCTATACTTCCTCTGCCATACGCCATACAGACTCCCAAACCTGGACTCTATACGTGAATCAGCCTCCAGCAAACCATCATTACTATACATTCTCCAGGAAGTATAGACAGCTGCAGCGGCTACAATAATCGCAAACATCATCAGTACCCATTCCGTAGCGACTGAAAGGGTCAGCGGAATGTCTGCAGCAATGGGTGCAAGCCAGTTACTTAACCAATTTTCCCAGCCCAGGGGGCCAAAAACAAAGTTGGGAAGACCGATTGCCCCAGCCACCACCGCCAGGATTGCAAGTATCCATAATGGCAGTGTCATGGTTGACGGACTTTCGTGCAAGTGCTTCTCGGCTCCCTCTGTACCCTCTATGCGCCCCGACAGTTTAAATGTGCCGTGAAAGGTGGAGATGGTAAGCCTGAACATGTAGAAGGCCGTTAAGAAAGCTGTAATGGTAGCTACCCCCCACAGAATCATATAGAGCACACCTGCATAGTCACCGATACCCATGCTGAAAGCATGCATCACAATTTCATCTTTCGAAAAGAACCCGGAAAGAGGTGGCAGGCCTGCAATCGCAATGGTAGAGATCAAAAATGTTTTATAGGTGGAGGGCATATATTTTTTCAGCCCCCCCATATTCCTGATATCCTGGGGATCAAAGTCATCACTTTTCCCCTCTGCCTTCAGACTTTTAGCTACGCCTTCCATGGTATGGATCACCGATCCTGACCCCAGGAAGAGGCAAGCTTTGAAGAATGCATGAGTAATCACATGAAAAAGTGCGGCTGTATATGCACCGGACCCGAGGGCGAGAAACATAAAACCCAACTGGGAGACTGTGGAATAGGCGAGCACACCTTTAATATCGTATTTGGTGATTGCAATAGTGGCTGCCACAATTGCAGTCAAGGCTCCGATAACTGCAACAATCAGCATCACCTCTGGAGTCATCACGTAGAGGGGGGACATTCTGGTAATCAGATAGATTCCCGATGTGACCATCGTCGCTGCGTGAATAAGGGCGGACACCGGAGTCGGGCCTGCCATGGCATCCGGCAGCCATACAAACAGCGGAATCTGAGCACTTTTACCGGTTGCACCGATAAACATCAGAAAGGCAGCCCAGAAAACTGCACTGTCGGAAAATGCATCCAGGTTGGCCAGAATAACTTCAAAATTCAGACTGCCTGTCGCGTTGAAAACGGTAAAGATCGCAACCAGAAATGCAAAGTCCCCGACCCTGTTATAAATAAAGGCCTTTTTTGCAGCTACCGCATTCTTCATATTTCTGTACCAGAAACCGATCAGCAGATATGAACAGAGGCCTACACCCTCCCATCCGAGAAAAAGAAGCAGGAGGTTGTTCGCCAGGATGAGATTCAACATGGCAAAAATGAACAGATTCAGATAAGCAAAAAACTTCCAGAACCCGGGATCCTCGGCCATATATCCCAGTGCGTAATAATGGATAAGGGACCCAACCCCTGTTACAACCAGTGCCATGATCAGTGACAGCTGATCGACCTGATAGGCTATATCGACACTAAAACCGCCTGTATTTATCCAGGTAAAAAGCTTTACCTGTACAGCCCCGGCATCCGGAACGAAGTTGATGAAGAGATATAATACGAGGAGAAACGGTATAAAAACTGCAAAATTCGCGATTGCCCCTATCAGACTTTTTTTCTCACGGTAGCCGTGCAGAAACAAGCCTGATAATCCGTTTAATAAAAAACCAAAAAGTGGTAGTCCTATTATTAAACTCAGGAGCGCTGTAGGTGATTCCATCAAAGAAGTTAGTTTATTTGGCGCTTTAAATTTTTGGCATCTTATACTGCCCTGATTACAATGGGCAAAGATACAAAATTATCATTCAATTTAAACTCCCGCTCTTAACAATATCCTCTTTTCTTACTTTTTTTCCTGTAATTACACGATCGTGCTTCTGAGTTATACTATATATATAGAGTTATTCCTGGCACACCCGATCTTCTGAATTCCATCAATAAAAGCATGTAAAAACAAAGGGGTTTTGTTGCTTTCAATAAACTTTTTTTAATATGTTGGGCTCTTATAAAATTACCATAGATATCTGTATCGTAATTAAATGAACAAGATTTCAAAGTACAGTCTGGCTTTATCGTTTATATCTCTCATGCTTTTCTGGACCGTGATGAGTGGCTTTTTGGATGCTATACACTTGAGCCTGGGTGTTGTTTCCGTCATCAGTGTACTGGCCATCAATTACAAAATGAAATCCTACCGCATGTATGAGGATGACATGAACGATCTCAAAGAGCTTCGTTTTATACGAGCTGTTTACTATATCGGCTGGATGATTGTTCAGATATTCAAGGCTGGAATGCATGTGCTTGCAATATTATTTAAAAACCCGATCCCTTACAATACAAGTGTGTTAAAGTTCCGGGTGGATCTGCCCAGCGCACACGCCAAAATGATTCTGGGGAACTCAATATCCCTGACTCCCGGTACTGTAACCATGGTGATCGAGGGGGATCATTTTGTAGTACACGCACTTGATGACGATTCCTTCGGGGGAATTGTTTCAGACGAAATGCCACGGGAGGTTCTAAAATTATTCCAAAAAGAAGAACGTCAGGTTATATACGATGTTGAAATCATCAGAAACGAGGAGGCATTAGAGAAATAATGGAACAGTTCTTCCTGTACAGTACCGTCATCTTAACAATTATTATTGCCGTGCCGCTATATGTTGTATTAAAAGGCCCCACAGTTTTTGACAGGTTGCTTGCAACCAATGCCATTGCAACCAAGACCATCGTACTGATCGCCCTGATAGGATATTTGTTTGACCGGATGGACATGTTTGTAGATATCAACATTGCCTACGCCATCCTTGGTTTTATCAGCTCTCTCATTTTGCCAAAGTATTTCTTAAACCAACCTGAAGACAACCATGACTGAGATTCAAAATATTCTGTGTATTCTGTTTGTCGTTACAGGTATTCTGTTCATGCTTGCAGGTAGTCTTGGAATCGTCAGACTGCCTGACTTTTATAGCAGGACCCATGCTGCCGGGACCAGTGATACTTTAGGGGTTATTTTTATTATTGTTGGACTGATTATCTATGAAGGTTTTACATTGATCAGTCTGAAATTGCTACTCATCTCTATTTTTATTGCGCTTGCCAACCCGATAGGTACACATGCCCTGACACGCGCCGCTTTTAAGAAAGGAAAAAAACCAATGCTCAAAAATAGCAGCAACCCAAAGAAGGGAGGCAATTAAATGTTCTGGGAAGTAGAACTGATCATTTACATTTTCATTGTTCTCTCAGCGTTGCTTGCACTGAAAGTTCATGATCTACTGGTAGCCGTCGTGATGATGACTGTTTACAGCTTTTCCATTGCCCTGCTTTTTGTAGCGATGGGGGCCATAGACGTCGGATATACGGAAGCTGTGATTGGTGCAGGTATTACCGGAATACTGTTCATTCTGGTCATCTATAAAACCACTAGACACACAAAAGATTGAAGATACTAAAATCACTTGTACTCATTATTTTTGCCGCGTTGATGATCTATGCTGCATCTTCATTGCCCTATCGAGGGGATCCGAATAACCTTATGCATGCCGAGGAGAGCATGGTCGGTTCAAAAGTAATCGGAAGCTACGCGATTCAGAACACCTATCTGGATGCAAGAACGCCCAACTTTGTTACCGTGATTCTCGGAGATTACAGGGCGATTGATACTTTTGGAGAACAGTTAGTCATCTATACAGCAGGGATGATTACGTTCCTTCTGCTTGCAGCATCCAAAAGGAGGAAAAATGAGAGATAGAATTGATAGCCCCATTGTACTGCTCGGATGTCGTTTGCTGAGTCCCTATATCATGCTCTTTGGCTTCTATGTAGTGATTCACGGCCATTATAGCCCTGGAGGAGGTTTCCAGGGTGGCGCTTTGTTGGGTGCCTCTTTTCTTTTAATGCGTGTTGCCGGGGGAGATGAAATTGGACGTCTCCAGCTGAAAGAACATCTTGCAAAACCGCTCGCCATTCTGGGCGTTGCCATCTATTTCGGCACCGGGCTTCTATCCATATTATTAGGTGGTAATTTTTTGGATTACTCCTTCCTTCCTATCCCGGGCATGGACACAGAGTGGCTGCGGTATACGGGTATTTTAATTATCGAGGTCGGTATCGGCCTTGCAGTTATGGCTACATTTATTATGATCTACGATAACATGGCACGAGGTGAAGAAGAAGATGATTGATTTTATACTGGGCCACTATGCATACTGGTTTACGATTATCATAATGTGCATTGGCCTCTACGGCATTTTGTTTAAACGAAACCTTATTAAGAAAACTATAGGCCTGACCATTTTTCAATCCTCCATCGTCCTCTTCTATGTATCCATAGCCTCCAAATGGGACGCGACGGTCACGGTTCTGGATGAGAATATTCCCATAGAGAATGTTTCTAATTACCTCAACCCTCTTCCACATACACTGATGTTGACAGCAATTGTCGTAGGCGTCGCTATCCTTGGAGCCTCCTATGCACTTCTGATTAATATTTACAACAGGTATGGTACGCTTGATGAACAGGAACTGTTAGATAAGATTTCATGATGGAGTCACAAATCCCTGCACTTATTGCCCTTACCTTGGCCCTGTTTGCCATTATTGTGCCAGCGTTCGGACTTAAAAATGAGAACTACGCTCAACCACTGGCTGTTATAGGGGCGGGAGTCGCCAGCCTGTTTTCGCTGGTCGGCCTCATCAACTTTCTGAATAGCGGTGAAGCCATCCGTTATTCCTTTGGAGGGTGGACTGTACCCGTTGGGGTTGAATTCCTTTATGATGGTATAGCAGCCTTCTTTGTTCTAGTCATCAATAGTGTGGCGTTCTTTGTCCTGATCTACTCTCTGCATGTATCGGAAAAGGATCTTTCGGGCAGGAAAGCGGCCTATTATGCACTCACGATGCTCATGATGCTGGGTTTTAACGGGATTGTACTGACGGGAGACCTTTTTACTCTGTTTGTCTTCCTGGAGATCTCCTCCCTGGCATCCTACGGTTTGCTGGCTATCGGTGACAAACCTGCACCCTACTCAGCCTATCGCTATTTGATTATCGGTACGATCGGCGGCAGCCTCTACCTTCTTGGTATTGGATTTTTATATACCGTTACCGGCACACTCAATATTATTGACATGTCCGGTATGCTTCCCCAATTGTTTGAAAATAATGCAGTGTTCGGAGCCATCATTCTGATGGTAGTAGGAATCGCCGTCAAAGCAGCTCTTTTCCCGATGCATGGGTGGCTTCCCGATGCATATACTTTCTCCACTTCCAGCTCTACGGCTCTGATTGCTCCGATCGGCACAAAGATCGGCGCCTACACACTGTTCAGGATTGTTTTCTGGTTATTCGGCCTGGATATTGTAAATTTCTTTGCCCCTGTAACCTATACTTTAGGTCTCCTTGCCTGTATCGGTATTCTATACGGATCGATTATGGCGATTGCCCAAACAGAGTTTAAAAAGATGCTCGCCTACAGCAGTGTTTCTCAAATTGGATACATTATCATGGGGCTTAGTCTTGCCAATCCATGGGGGTTTGCCGGCGCGTTACTTCATGTACTGAACCACTCGGTTATGAAAGCTGCTCTCTTTATGGTCAGCGGATACCTCAGAATGAAAGAAGGCCATAGCGACATCCGTCATTTCAATGACACCTATCGTAAAAAATATCCCTGGATGATGGCATTTTTCACACTGGCTGCCATCTCAATGGTTGGCCTGCCACCGCTTGCCGGATTTTTCAGCAAATGGTATTTAGCACTGGGATCGGTAAACAACAGCAACTGGTTGTTTTTGACGGTCATTTTGACAAGTACTCTGCTCAATGCCGTCTATTTTTTCAGAATTCTGGAAAGAGTCTATATGAAAAACCCTGATCAAGCTGGGGATACAAATGGGGAAATTGCGGTTCAGGAATACACGCTGGACCCAACCCCCGCAAGCGTTCTGATTCCCACAGGTATTCTGGCAATAGGGCTGCTGGTCATCGGACTGACAAACGCCATTATTGTAGGCTTTATTCTGAATATCGCTCCATTTGGGTAGCTGACGGAATGTTCGTAATGCATGTTGACAGACATAATATTATAATATTGGATTGATGGATTTATCACTTGTTCCTTTGTTGGCAATACTGGTATCGCTGGCAGCGGTTGTTCCTATAATGCTCAGTTCCCGGAATCCCAATGTCCGGGAATTCTGGACGATTCTGACAGCTGTCATCAAATTCGGGCTGGTACTATCCCTTTTGCCGGGTGCCCTGGAAGGCAGGAGTGTGGCGATACATCTTGTTGACCTGGCTCCTGGAATACCTCTTGGCCTTAATGCCGATCCCATGGGGGTATACTTCGCCCTGATTGCATCGGGGCTTTGGATATTGACCTCCTTCTATTCAATCGGGTATATGCGAGGGGCTGATGAGAAAAAGCAGACGCGATACTTCTCCTATTTTGCGGTCTGCTTGTCTGCTACCATTGGGATTGCATTCTCCTCCAACCTGATCACCTTTATATTTTTCTACGAAATTCTGACTCTGGCTACCTATCCTCTCGTTATCCATAATGAAAACAGGGAAGCGATTAACGCCGGCCGGAAATATCTCGCTTTCACATTGACTGCCGGCCTGCTGCTGATAGCTGCCTCAGCACTTGTCTATCACTATACCGGGTCCCTTGACTTTACTCCGGGTGGCCTCTTTACTGAAACAGATCTCCCTCCCACCACACTTCTCATAATATTTATACTCTTCCTGGGAGGGGTTGGCGTTAAAGCCGGTATTATGCCTCTGCATAGCTGGTTACCAGCTGCCATGGCCGCTCCTACACCCGTAAGTGCGCTGTTGCATGCCGTAGCCGTGGTCAAGTCGGGAGTTTTTGCAGTGATTCGTGTCGTAGGGTTTGTTATCGGAACCGGAGTGATGGCGGAGTACAATCTGAATGATATTCTCATTGTCCTCTCCGGACTGACAATCATCATCGCTTCACTGATTGCATTTGCACAGGATAATCTGAAAAGACGTCTCGCCTACTCAACGGTGGGACATCTTTCTTATATCGTATTGGCTGTGGCTCTTCTGACGCCCACCGGGATGACAGGGGGGATTATGCACATCGCTGCCCATGCGACTATGAAAATCACCCTATTCTTCTGTGCAGGAGCGATCTATGTCAACCTTCACAGAACTGAAATCAGTGAACTAAACGGGATCTCAAAAGTGATGCCGTGGACCATGGGAGCTTTTGCAGTCGGTTCGTTAGGACTTGCAGGTGTACCTCCTATCAACGGTTTCTTCTCTAAGTGGAATATTATCATGGGATCACTGGACGGAGATATGTTGATCCCGGCTCTGATTCTTATTTTCAGTGGGCTGCTGAATGCAGGTTATTTCTTTCCCATTCTGTACAGGGCTTATTTCAAGAAGGGCGAAGGTCTCGAACATCATAAAGAAGCCTCCCCTTTTATGGTTGTACCCATCGTTATCACTGCAGCCCTATCTCTGCTTTTTGGACTTTTCCCAAATTTGTTCTTCAATTTCTTTGATCTGGCAACCCAGATCAGCACAACCCTTTTTAACGTAACAACACCATGAAAAAGATCTACTGGATACTGTTAGGCATACTTTTTCTTATCACTCTTATTATAGAGTTTGTCTATTTGCGGGATTACGACAGCCACTGGTGGAACTCAATACCTGCTTTTTATGCACTCTATGGTTTGGTCAGTACGGTAACGATCATCTATGCCGGCAAGATTATCGGAAAAAACATTGTAAACCGGGAGATTGACTACTATGACTGATTTAATCACGATACCCGGAATTCTTCTGATTGTCGGCGCGATTCTGCTTACAGTAACACCCAAAAAGGTGCGTCCGGCACTTTTTCTACTATTTCCGGTTCTTTCACTACTTTTCGTGACCTCAAGGCCTGAGGGCTACACCGTTACCGCACAGCTTCTGAACTATGATCTGGTTCTGATGCAGGTAGATGACCTCTCCCGGATTTTCGGTATCATCTTTTCAATTACAGCCTTTGTGGCAGGTATCTTTGCCTACCACATGAAAGAGCTGGGACAGCAGGTGAACGCGCTTCTTTATGCGGGAAGTGCACTCGGAGTAACCTTTGCCGGGGATCTGCTAACACTGATAATCTACTGGGAAATAATGGCTGTCAGCTCAACATGGTTGATCTGGGCCCGAAGAACCAGAGAGTCGGATGGTGCCGGGATGCGTTATCTGATCTACCACATCCTCGGTGGCGGTCTTCTGCTGGGTGGTATCATCTGGCATATAAGCACGACAGGTTCACTGGCGGTCGAATCCCTTACACAGGAGTATACTCCAGCCAATATCATGATGCTTCTGGGGGTCAGTGTTAATGCAGCTGTCATCCCTCTCCACACCTGGCTGGCAGATGCTTATCCTAAAGCCACCATTACAGGTGCCGTGTTTATGAGCGCCTTCACAACGAAGTCAGCTGTCTATGTGCTTTTGCGGGTCTTCCCGGGCTGGGAACTGCTGACCTGGTTTGGCGCAGCAATGGCGATCTACGGTGTTATCTACGCGGTAATCTGTAAAGATATCCGGGAGATCCTTGCCTACCATATTATCAGTCAGGTTGGCTTTATGGTCTGCGGAATCGGTATCGGTACAGACCTTGCTTTAAATGGGGCAACCGCTCACGCATACAGCCACATTCTCTATAAGTCCCTTTTGTTTATGTCTACCGGTGCAGTTCTCTATGCAACCGGCACCAGCAAGATGGTAGATCTGGGTGGGCTGTTCAAAAAAATGCCCTGGGTATTTGGGCTCTATATGGTAGGGGCTCTTTCTATTTCCGGTATTCCGCTGTTTAACGGCTTTATCAGTAAAACAATCACCATTAGTGCTGCCAGCAGTGCACAGAACGAAACGGCAGTTCTGCTCCTGCTCTTTGCCTCTGCCGGTACCTGGCTCAGTGTTGGCCTGAAGCTCCCCTATTTCACATGGTTCGACAAAAAGAGCAATGATATTGAAGTAAAGAAGTTGCCGGTTAACATGTACATAGCTATGGGTATTGCAGCCTTTGCTTGTATCTTCTATGGCCTCTTTCCTAATGCACTCTATGTATACCTGCCCTATGAGGCGTACTTCAATCCTTTTAGTGCTTACTATTTTGTAGAGGTGGTGCAGATGAGCATTCTCGGTTTCGTAGCATTCTGGTTCCTGAAACAGAAACTGGCACCGGAAATGATTATAGCGCTGGATGTGGATTGGTTCTACCGCAAAGCTGCTCCTTCTGTCTACAAGGTCTTTGTTACCGGAGTGGACAACTTATACGATAGGGCAGAAAACGGTGTCCTGGCCATCACCCGGTTTCTAGTTGAGAAATTCAGAAATCCTATGAGATGGCTGAACCCATTTACAGACAAAAACAATCAAGCAAGCTCATACAGCCCGGGGCTAGAGGTTGTATTGAGTTTTATTCTCATTGGGTTTATTATCTTCATTGCAGCAGCGATGTTCTACTAACTTTCAGATCTGCTCGCGTACGATGACCAAACAGGGATTTCACACTCACTTGACACCCCTGTTTGGAGCTGTTGCAAGAGGGGCCCTGTACAATTTAGGAGCGTAATGAAGTTAGATTATATAAATAACACCGGAGTGCCTTTTTAAACAGCCTCTGCATTATGACTGGCAATCTCTTTGTACTGATGGGAATTTCAGGCTGCGGCAAAACCACAGTCGGCAGACTTCTCTCTGAAAAAACCGGACTGCCCTTTTACGATGGGGATGATTTTCATCCCGCAGAAAACAAAGAGAAAATGAGAATCGGAGAGCCGCTTACAGATAAGGACCGGCTCCCCTGGCTGCGAACATTGGCTGAACATATGCGGGAGTGGAGAGCGGGCGGAGGGGCGATTCTGGCCTGCTCAGCACTGAAAAAGGAGTACAGGGATCTTTTGCGCAGTGCCGGAACCCCGGATCAACCTGTTCAATTCATCTATTTGAAAGGATCCGTGGCGCAGATCGCAAACCGGATTGAAGGAAGGCACCATGAGTTTATGCCCCCCGAACTTCTGGAGAGTCAGTATCATACATTAGAAGAGCCGGGAGCCGACGAAGCCCTCCAGATCGATATCTCACTCTCTCCGGAGGTTATTGTACGGAATATCATCGATCACTACGCTCTCTGATCCGGGATAGACCTGCAACTCTTCTCTCGGCTGGCCATTCGTTATCATCCTGAAGATCCCCTCTCATCATACAATATTTTAGAGGCGATCCGTTTGACAGTACAGAGTTTTAGCACATGATCTGAACGTTAACACAGGGGTCGCTGCCCGGTGTAGAGATTTGACTGCTATCTGTGCACAGGCAACGCTTCCGGTACCGTTGTGAAGAATGATTGCTCTAACAGTTTGCTTACCGATTAGTCTCGAAGCAGTTTCTTGTACTGAATCCGTTTCGGTTCATCATCTGTAATACCGAGCCGTTCTTTTTTATTCTCCTCATACTCCTGATAGTTCCCCTCAAACCAGTAGACCTGACTGTTCCCCTCAAAGGCCAGGATATGCGTTGCAATCCGGTCGAGAAACCACCTGTCGTGAGATATGATCACTGCACACCCCGCAAAGCCCAGAAGAGCCTCCTCAAGGGCTCTGAGAGTATTTACGTCAAGATCGTTGGTAGGTTCGTCAAGCAGTAGGACGTTTGCTCCTTCTTTCAACGTTTTTGCCAGGTGTACCCGGTTTCTTTCACCCCCGGAGAGTTCTCCAATTTTCTTCTGCTGGTCACTTCCGCTAAAATTAAAACGGGCGACATAGGCGCGGGAATTGACTTCCCGATTCCCAATTTGCATGATCTCGGCCCCTCCGGATATCTCTTCCCATATATTTTTATCCGGATCCAAAGGCCTTTTCTGGTCAACATAGCCAAGTTTCACGGTATCTCCGATCAGCAGTTCACCACGATCAGGCTCCTCTTCTCCTGTTATCATTTTAAAAAGGGTCGTTTTACCTGCTCCATTGGGTCCGATGACGCCGACGATCCCTCCCGGAGGGAGCTCAAAAGACATATTCTCAACCAGCAATTTATCATCAAATCCCTTGGCTACATTTTTGGCAGATATTACATTATTCCCAAGTCTGGGGCCAGCCGGTATAAAGATCTCCATCTCTTCCCGCCTCTTTTGAAAATCTTCCGTCAGCATCTTTTCATAAGCGTTAATCCGGGCCTTGCTCTTTGACTGACGGCCTTTGGGATTTTGCCGGATCCACTCAAGCTCCCGCTGCAGCGTCTTTTGCCGGCTGGACTCCTGCTTCCCTTCAATCTCCAGGCGTCTCTGCTTCTGTTCAAGCCAGGAGCTGTAGTTGCCTTCAAAAGGAATGCCCTCTCCCCTGTCGAGTTCCAGAATCCATCCTGCCACATTATCCAGGAAGTACCTGTCGTGGGTGACAGCGATGACTGTCCCTTCGTAGCGATCCAGATGTTGTTCAAGCCACTGGACAGATTCCGCATCCAGATGGTTTGTAGGTTCATCCAGAAGCAAGACGTCTGGTTTGTCGAGTAGAAGCCGGCACAAGGCCACCCTCCTCCTCTCCCCTCCGGAAAGTACATTGACCGGGGTGTCAGCAGGAGGGCATCGAAGGGCATCCATCGCCTGCTTTAGTTTGGAGTCGATATCCCAGGCCCCTATCCGGTCAATCTCCTCCTGTAGTTTCGCCTGTCTGGCAATTAAAGCCTCGAAATCAGCATCCGGATCAGAGAACCCTTCATTAACTTTTTCATACTCGTTCAACAGATCCATAGTGGATTGTACACCCTCTTGTACCACTTCCAGAACCGTCTTCTCCTCATTCAGCAGGGGTTCCTGCTCCAGATAGCCAAATCGAATCCCTTTTTGGCTGGAAATCGTACCCAAATAATCATCGTCCAGGCCTGCAATAATTCTGAGCAGCGTACTTTTCCCCGAACCATTCAGGCCCAAAACGCCAATTTTAGCACCGTAGAAGAAAGATAGATAAATATCTTTTAAAACCGTTCGATTGGGCTTGTATACTTTACTTACGCCCACCATAGAAAAAATTATCTTCTGATCACTCAAGATATCACCTGCAATAATTAGGAATAAAGTTTGATAGTTAACGGTTGCCGGGATGGAGCCAGAGTTTCAAAAAGTAAGCCGTACTCCTGCTGAATTGAAATTTGCTGTCTCAACCCGAAGCCAGTCGTTCACCTGATAACCAATATGAAATGAAGCTTTCTGAGTTGTTAAGATACGAGTCTCCAGTGACAACTTGCCCACATTCAGATCATACTGAATCAGGAATATAGGAAGATTTCTCTCCTTCTCCACAGATAGAGCCGCACCTATCCAGAATCTGGAAAGGTAGGATCGGAACAGATCGGCTTTTCCCCATACATTGAAATGATTTCTAAAAGAGGGGATGTGGGAATCGTGGTAGAGAGTGATTCCATAGGAAATCCTGTAAGTGGGTGAAAGTTCCAGCTCTGTAAGAGCCGTTCCACTTTTGAAATTATAGAGTCTTCGAACGGCATGCGAGTCCCGGGATGGATGCCCCTCGAAATCAAGATCCTTGATCTCCATAAAGAGTTCCGGCAACCAGAAATGCTCCTTTACTTCAAAATCTTCCAGAGCGGGCCCTTTAAGAAGTATCGGGACACTCATCTCGTAGTGGCTAAAACCGCCGTGATTCCCCCTCTTACTGTATGGCGTCTGATAGAATTTTCCCTCATCAAACATTACGATCATCTCACCAGACCGGGGATTGGACAGATAACTGAAAATATTCACAGGTGCGCCGGTGTAGCGGCTCTCATATGTCATTTCAAGCCACTCATCAATGGTTAGAAATTCTCCATTATAACCACTCTCGTAATAACCCAGAATGTCACTGGATGAGAATTCGCAGCGGACTCTCCCCTCCCGATAGCGAAACCGGATGGAGCCATCTGCATGCAAACCCTTTACCAAACCTGCCTCTTCAAGATAGAAGATGAAATCCAGTTCGGTATTTTCCAATAGAAGTTCCGCATAGTCTGCTGGGTTGACACCCTCCTGGAGGTAGATTACTGGATAGGAGAAAAACTCCAGGTCCTCATTTAATAAATTTCTGATCTCTTTATCTGGTTTTAATCCATCGCCAAATGCAATGCCATGATCTGAATAGATAATGATATTGACAGGTTTAGAATCCAGACGCTTGACCAGTTTCCCAAATTGCCTGTCAAAACGCCTGATCTCCTTCATATACGCCTCCTCCCCGTTAAAATGCCCCTGTGTATCTGTGGGAAACCAATAGAACTGAACAACGGGGTACTCTGAGAGGAAATCTGCACTATTCTGAAGAGCGATACCCGCCATCCAATGTAGCCCCTGTATGCCATAGATCAGATTTGTAACAGATAGCCTGGAAGTGGAAAAGGCCATCTGAAGAAAAGAGCGTGGCATAGAGG
>CALKWT010000089.1 GCA_938003885.1 uncultured Balneolaceae bacterium
AAAAATAGAGGCGGGACGAGTGACCGGCAGATACGGGAGGGAGGGGTGGTCAGGGAAGCGGACGGCTTATCATTGGGTATGTTCGGGTGAAATGAAATGCTGAATAGGAGCTACCAGTTCTTGGATAGCCTAACCTGGATGGAGTTAATCTCCCTGCCAAAGAAAATTTTCGCTTTTTCATCAAAGCTATCAACATTGTCTGTGGTAGCAAACGTCAGGCTTCCGTTCTTACTGCATCTGCTTTCCACTTCTGGATGGCGCTGCAGGTAATCTGCCAGCCTGTCTGCCACTAGTTCCCCTTGCGGAACCACCCGGATGTGCTCCGGCATATATTTTTTTATGACCGGCAAGAGGAGGGGGTAGTGGGTACAAGCCAGAAAAACCGTATCGATATCGGGAGATTGAGCGAGTAGTTCCTGAATACTTTTCTCTACAAAGTAATCGGCACCACTATTTTCGATTTCATTGTTTTCCACCAGCGGAACCCACATCGGGCACGCCTGCTGAAAAACTTCGATATGGGGATGAAAGCGGTTTATCTCTATTTTGTACGACTCCGACAGTACTGTCCCCTGTGTGGCCAAAATACCTATTTTCTTTGTGGTTGTATAATGGTCAGCGGATTCTGTTGTGGGACGAATGACCCCGAGAACTTTCCTCCCTTCCTGGAGGTCTTTCTGCTGGATATTTCGTGCAGCTTTAGCAGTCGCAGTGTTGCAAGCCAATATGACAAGGGGACAGCCTGCATCAAAGAGAGTGAAGACTCCCTCTTTTGTGAATTCATAAACCGTCTCGAATGAGCGGATTCCATAAGGAACCCTGGCGTTGTCACCCAGATAGTAATAGTCGTACTGGGGCAGCAACTTGTAGATTTCCTTAAAAATGGTCAGACCACCATAGCCGGAGTCAAAAATACCGATCGGTCTTCTGATGCTCATAACTTAATTCTCGACTTCTTCCATTTGTCAATATATGTAGGATTGTATCCACCTGAAGCGGTGAATAAGCAGGTAAGAATACGCCTGGCAAATTAATAATGCAACCGTTGTTTTCATCAAACGGATGTAAACTCACCGGAACGATTTCAATTGTAATAATGAAAATTTTATGATAGAATCAGAGGGGCAGTTCAGATCGTTCTGCCGTGTAAATTAAATGAGAAATAGGGTATTTTGACATGCAAAACAGCATTCTCTGTATCGGTGAAATTCTATGGGACCGCCTTCCTGAAGGAGATTTTCTTGGCGGGGCTCCATTCAACGTAGCGTATCATCTGAAAAAGTTTGAGGGAGAGGTGGCCTTTATCAGCCGGATCGGTGAGGATGCACTCGGCAAACTGACCCTGGAGAGGGTGGAGGCGTTGGGGCTTTCGACTGCTTACATACAACAGGATAAGGATCTTCCCACAGGGGTTGTCGATGTTACCTTTACTGAAGGCGGGGTGCCGCACTACACTATCCGGGAACCGGCTGCCTGGGATGCGATAGACTTAGATGAACAGACAAGCCGTTTGATCCGTACATCGCAGGCCATTGTATTTGGAACCCTTGCACAGCGGAATTCAGTCACCGCACAAACCATCAGTTCGATCCATGCTTCTTCCGCCCTGAAGGTGCTGGATCTCAACCTGAGAGCCCCTTATGACCAGCTGGAGACTGTCCGGGAGTCACTGGAGATTGCAGACTTTTTAAAAGTCAATGATGAAGAGTTTCAACGATTGCAGGAGTGGTTTGGCCTTCCGGAGTCGATGAGTGAAGCGGCCGGCCTTCTGTCAGAAAAATTTAATCTCAACGTGATCTGTGTAACCTGCGGAGGTGAGGGAGCCTTTCTGTTTCATGATGGAGAGTGGATTAAGAGTGGCGGGGTAAAAATCAGGGCAACAGATACTATAGGGGCAGGAGATGCTTTTCTGGCTGTGCTGCTTACCGGTTTCCTGAAGCAGTTTCCGATGCAGAAGTTACTGGATCGTGCAAACAGATTCGGAGCCTATATTGCCACTCAGAAAGGTGGGACACCTACCTACGAGATCGGTACATTGGAGGAGATTGATCATCTGCCATTACCCGGATCAGGAGTTTCGGAGGATATTCCGGCAGAAGATCATCAATAAGAGTCATAATTTGGTAAAATGTTGGGATAAAAAGGGAAAACGATGAGAAGCGGTAATATCAATTTTTGGGCCCTGACAGCCGCACTTGGAGGATTCCTTTTTGGTTTTGATACGGCTGTTATCTCAGGAGCGGAGCAGAGTATACAATTCCAGTGGGAACTCAGCGACATGATGCTGGGGCAAATGATAGCCATGGCACTCTACGGGACCATTATCGGTGCTGTATCTGGAGGGCTTCCCGCTCAAAAATTTGGCAGAAAAATTACTCTCATCTGGATTGCCGGCATCTTTCTGATTTCGGCAGTGGGCTCGGCACTGGCTCCGGATATCTGGTGGCTGATGTTTTTCAGATTCATTGGGGGACTGAGTATCGGTGCCTCTTCCGTCGTCGCTCCGATGTATATTTCCGAAATCTCACCTGCCCGAAAAAGGGGACGTCTTACTGCTTTATTTCAATTCAATATTGTTCTCGGAATTCTGATTGCCTATCTCTCCAACTTTTTGATCGGTACCGAAAGTGAGCACTCCTGGCGCTGGATGCTGGGGGTTGAAGCTTTTCCTGCTCTGCTCTTTCTGATTTTGGTTTTCTTTATTCCTGAAAGTCCCCGTTGGTTAATAACTGTGAAAAACAGAACGAAGGAAGCCAGACAGATTCTTAGTAAAATTGACCCTCTCAACAGCGAGGAGATGATCGGATCCATCAAAGGTACGGACCTTCAGCCCGGACGGAGGACAGGAATACTTACTTTCTTCAGCAGGCGCTATAAAGTGCCGATTCTTCTCGCTTTTCTCTTTGCATTCTTCAATCAGGTGTCGGGTATCAATGCGATCATCTATTTTGCACCCCGGGTATTTAATCTGACTGGAATGGGTAATGAAGCCGCCCTTCTGTCAAGCGTGGGTATCGGCGTGGTCAATCTTCTTTTTACCATGCTCGGCCTTTTATTAATAGACAAATATGGACGGCGTAAACTGATGTTTATAGGCTCAGCTGGCTATATATTCTCCCTGTCGCTGATCTCCTGGTTCTTCTATACGAATAACTTTTCAGGAATGACAGCTCCGATCCTAATTTTTATATTCATTGCTGCCCATGCGATCAGCCAGGGTGCTGTGATCTGGGTATTTATATCGGAGATTTTCCCCAATTCGGTTCGTTCCTACGGCAACTCCTTTGGCAGCGCAACACACTGGCTTTTTGCTGCAATCATTACCGGTAACTTTGTGTGGTTCGAAAGCATGTTCGGTGGTGGCCCCATATTTGCCTTCTTTGCGGTCATGATGGTGCTGCAACTCCTGTTTGTCTGGAAAATGATGCCGGAAACAAAAGGAGTACCGCTGGAAGAAATTGAAAAGAAACTAGGCATACCCGATTAGATTCGCAGGCCTGTGAATCGTGACAATAAATTCAGGAGAGCCAGAAGTACCAGACGGGATGTTGCGATTGCAGAAAACATGTCTGATAGAAAACAGGAACAGGTTACGCAGTAAAAGAGAGGGCTTGACAGACCTGTCTGTCACAAGGATTTACTGTATTCACACCTCCTATCTTCAACGGTTCGAAATGCACCAAAAATAGAACGAACAATGTTAAAAAATGTGAGTATCAGTAGCATGTTTTAAAAAAATTTGCAACATTGAAATATATTCAATATATGGCAGTAAAATGTCTGTAATCTAACAGCCTATGAAAATAAAGCTACAACCTTCTGTCCTGTTGTCGTTTGTTATTTTAGTGGCACTGTTTTTTCTGAAAGGCACGGGAGAGGTTTTCGGGCAGATACCTATTGAGTCAGATAAAGAACTGACGGTTATTTTTCATGAAGGAGCATTGCCTCCGGCTGGCCAGGAGGCTCATTATTTCTCAGTTCAGGATTTTTCAGGGTATCTGTCTGAAAGTCTCCATCCTTCTGTGGGAGAAAGAGAGGGGCCAGATGCGATGATAGAAGTGCAAGGGGGCAACTTACCCCGGATTTCGGAGCTCAACAACGTTTCTGACACTCCTGTTACCGGATTTTCCATCAGGAATCAAACGGATGATGATTTTGATGAGTTGGAGTTGACATTTGATTTCTACACCCTCGGCGAGTTGCCCGCATCTGCCTCGTATCTCAGGCTTATCTATCGAAAAAATGAGGGAATTTGGGCCGATATCTCCGGCGGACGTTTGTCCGTCTCCTCCTTTCAATCTGCAGGGGAGGAATCCGAGGTATCGGTACAGCTGAATTTTAACGAGCTTTTCATATCACCCGGTGATGTTCTGGATTTTGTCTGGGTTGCTGATTCAGTAATGCCCCAGGAGATTCCTCTCTATCTGAGGCAGATAAAAATGAGGCCTGAACTTTTTAGTTCATCCGTTCTGAGCAAGGGGGATCTTATCATCACAGAAATCATGCCCCATTCTGATGCTGATGGGCAGCGTCTGGAGTATCTCGAAATTTATAACCCCTCAGAAGAAGCCCGTTCATTAAAGGGGTTGAGAATAGAAACGGATACAGCGTCTCTCATTCTGGAGAAAGAGTTCAACTTGCCCGGATATCAGATCGCTGTGATTGCCAATGCAGACCTCTCTGAACTGGAACAGATCCGTCACAGCTATCACTACCCGGATGCCATTTTACCAGAGGATAACGGGAGGGTTCAGCTGGTGCTGGGAGATAGCCTGATCGCATCAGTGACGTATGGAACTACCGAGAATAATCGCGCTCTCGAACTGGTTGAAGCGGGATACGCATCAGACGGGCTGACAAGGTTGCAACACCTGGAAATCTCAAGTCGGAATTTTTTTGGTCCCTATTGGGGTTCACCCGGGGAGTTCGGCCGGACGCTGCCACTTTTCAGAAAAGAGTACAGTGAACCCGGGGTCTACTTACTTTCTGTTCCCGGAAAATTGAAAAATCCGGAGAGCATGTTACGAGACTTGCAATTTTTTACACTGGATGGGGTGAAGATAACCCATTCAGACATCCTGCCGTATGAACCGGTTATCATGATGAAAGAGCAGTCGGAACCCGTAGTACTTGCAGCAGACGGTATCAATCTGGCAACACATCAGACCGATATATTTACCGCAGAACATGGCAATTTCAAATTTCTTATCCCCCTATATCCGGGACTCAGCAGATTGGGCGACAACATTGCTGAGCACCGGGAAAACTTCCCACCTCTTTTTGGTGAGTGGAACAGCCGTCTTCAAAAATTTGATCTGCTTACACCTTCAGAGATTGCGAAGAGGGACAACTGGTCCCCGCTTGTCACAGCAAACAGCAACACCACTTCAGGTTTACAGGAGAGGAGCCTGCAGAACGAAAATCATCTCTGGATTTTCTCAGTCACGGAGCCAGATGACATAAGATCGGGTGATTTCGATGGGGTCGTGATCGGATTTACGGAACAGAATCCGTTCACAGTGGGAATACCTAAACCTGCTCTCAGGAATCAGAGTGACCGGAATCAGAGAATTTATCCTTCACTCTATGTGAGCAGTTCGGAAGCGGGCGTCAGGGCAAACTCCTTCATTCAGATGGGAACCCGGCTGTCTGAGAAGAAAGAGATTGTCATTGGAGTTGATAACCGGGATCTGAACAGCCAGATGCAGGCAGAGCTCAGGTGGAATCTGCCCGATATCATCCCTGAAGAGTGGACGCTTACACTGACTGATCCGTCAACGGGAATTGAAATTGATATGAGGCAGCAAAACCGTTACCGGTTTCGGGTACATCCACCCCGGACGCCTTCTGACCGTGAAAATAGCCCCGTTCAGTTTCATCAGGTAACACCGGAAGAGGCGAGTGAGTTTATCATCACGCTTTCACCTGCTATGATGACCTCACAGAATAAGAGTGAGCAGGAGATACCCGGCGAAATTGAACTGAGACAAAATTATCCCAACCCTTTTAATCCCACCACCAACATCACTTTTTTCCTGCCGGAAGAGCGCCCGGTCAGGTTGGGGATCTATAATATTGTGGGCCAGCAAGTGGCTTCCCTCATTGAGGATCATCTCCTGGCGGGTGAGCATTCAGTGACATGGGACGCCTCCAACAATCCCAGCGGAATATATATAGTACAGTTGGAAAGCGGGAGCCGAACCCTGACAAGAAAAATAACATTGGTCAAGTAGTTATAAACTTATATGTTACAGTGAGGGATACGGTGGTATTCCGACATCCTGTCACCGGCAGTGCAGCTGTGCAATCCACTGCCTTGTCATGCCGGAATAGGGAACAGGAGTACTGTATGATCCATCAAAATTCATTAATCAATTTTAAACTCTAAAAACAGAGCGAGATTTACGTTAATCCATGAAAGTTAAAACTGTCCGGGGATTCTCCATCCCTGAAATAGGCCTGGGAACCTATAGAATGTATGGAAGAGAGTGCGAAAAGACGGTAAGAAATGCATTGGATATCGGGTATCGACTGATTGATACCGCACAAATGTATAAAAATGAAAAAGAGATAGGGGATGCCCTCTACGCTTCATCGGTGGCGCGTGAGGAGATCTTCCTGACGACCAAGATCTGGCATACCAATCTGGATTACGATGATGTGATTCAATCGGTTGAGGAGAGCCTGAAACTGCTGAGAACAGCTTATGTGGATCTCCTTCTGATACACTGGCCGAACGATCAGTATGAGTTACAACAGACTTTTGAAGCGATGATGATGCTGAAAGATCAGGGGAAGGCCTTACAGATAGGAGTGAGCAATTTCCCGGCAGGAAAAATGGCTCATGTTCTGGACGAATTGAGAATACCGGTCGTGGCTGATCAGGTGGAATTTCATCCATTCCTGGATCAGCTGGACCTTCTTGACCTCTCCTATGAGCATGATTTTGTCGTCTCGGCCTATTGCCCCCTTGCCCGTGGTAAGGTACTTGAAAATGAGACGCTGCGAAGAATAGGGAACGAATACAATAAGACACCTGCACAGATTTCACTCAGATGGCTGATCGAACAGGAGAATGTAGTTGCCGTTCCAAAGTCCTCCAATCCGGAACATCTTAAAGAGAATCTGGACATCTACGATTTTGAACTGAGTGATGAACACTTCGATGAGATAGATCAGCTGGAGAAGAGTGTACGGATTGTCAATCCAAACTTTGCACCCGATTGGAACGCATAGGCAGGAGATACCCATCGGAATTCCAGGGGGATCCGGAGAAGAGATTTTGAAGCGGGGCAGGTTTCAGTAGTGAATGCGAGCCGCCGCCAGAAGCTCTCCGTGCTGATTAAATAGCCGGTTCAAAAGTATTCCGGGATCTGCATCCCTGCCGTGCAGCTCCTGCTGAGAAGTATGTAGATAGATCTCGTCCCCGGGAAAGGCTTCCCTGGTAAATTGAAGGGATATTTCAGAGGGTTGTTTTGATGTGCTGCCGGTATATCCGGTCAGCCATTCGATGTATCGGGCATTGTTGACGTGCTTATTCATATCGAGATGATGTTGCCCTACCCGTGCAACTAGTTCGCCCCGATGGTTCTCTTCATCCGATTCGGAGAGTTCCTTCCGGCTGTAATCGAGGCCCGGCTCCACGACCACCCGGGGATATTGCATCAGCTCTTCAGGCAGGCGGACCGGCCGTTTTGTTTTGCTGTCGAGAACCATCCACTGACTGATCGCCTTGCAGATCAGCTCCTCGTCACTATTATAAATTCTGTAATCCCGGAAAGCGATGATGCCGTTTCCACTGGATGGCCAGGTGTCGATCCTGATATCCTGCCAGCGCTGCGGATACTGTGCAACGACAATATGCATCTTAAAGAGCACCCAGGTAAGGCCCCGTTTGTTCAGATGGGTTATATCGAAATTAAGCCTGTGGGCATGGAGGCCGGCAATTTCCTGCAGATAGTTGGCAATCGATGTGAGAGTGGCCTGCTGCCGGTCACCCACTTCATAGGATCTGACATTGAAATTGGCAGTATATAGTGCAGTTTTCATTGGTTATGAGCTGTTAGGTTGCAATTCAATGACCGATCTGATCTGACAGGAGTGACATGTTCCCTGTATGCAGGTATGGAAAGTATAATAGCCCGGAGGGAGAAGGATAGCTCCTTACTCAAAATAGAGCTGTAAAACGTACAGATCAAGCAACAGTTGACCCCTGGATTGGCGACAGGGTACCCGGGATCGAAGCCGCCTGTAGCCTTACCTGTTTAACCGGCATGATATCGTGATATAGAGTGAATTTTCTCCCACAATTCTGAATCGGCTGGGTCACAGATGACAGATAATCTTTAACAGTAAAATAGAGTATCAAACAGTAGTATAGACCACATTAAGATATTAAAATGCAGAATTGTATATATAATAATGTCAATACTGTGGGGGATTTGAATCGAATGTGGATAACTTTGGGCTTTTGTGGAAAAGTAGTCAAAGTTTCTCTTGGTGTTTCATGGTTGCACGGATATATTGAATTCAGTGAATCAAAAGAGTCTTTGAAAATGCTGACTCATCTGACAGAGGTCGTAGCGATTACAGGATAATATCAGAATCAGAGTTAAGAAAATCAGAAATCCTGTAACAAGAAATTCCGAGGTTATATATTATCGATCATCGCAGATTCCGGTAGCGTTACAGCTTTTCAAAAACTCACAAAAGAATCGCATCATGAATACACCACACTTCATGTATCCCACGTTTTAATCATACAAAGCCGAAGAGACCGATTATGAAATTTACCAGATTATACACGAGTGCCAGCTGGCAGACGCCCTTCGATACCATTGAATTTGAGACACGGCGTTCTGAGATTAAAAATCCCGACGGTTCGAAAATATTTGAAATGGAGCATGTTTATGTCCCAAAGAACTGGTCACAGGTAGCTACGGATATAATTGCCCAGAAATATTTCCGTAAAGCGGGAGTTCCTGTCAGACTTAAGAAAGTAGCGGAGAAAGGTGTACCCGTCTGGTTGCAGCGCTCTGTGGAAGATACCAAAGAGCTGCAGAAGCTGGATGAGTCTGAACGCTATACCCATGAAACAGACAGCCGGCAGGTCTTCAGCCGTCTCGCAGGGTGCTGGACCTACTGGGGGTGGAAACACGATTACTTCGACACTGAGGAGTCAGCCCGGGTATTTTACGATGAGTTATGCTTTATGCTTGCCAACCAGATGGCTGCGCCGAACAGTCCGCAGTGGTTTAATACCGGCCTGCACTGGGCGTACGGTATTAACGGTCCGGCGCAAGGGCACTATTATGTGGATGCCAAAACCGGAAAGCTGACCAAATCGAAGGATGCCTATACTCATCCCCAGCCACACGCCTGCTTTATCCAAAGTGTGGATGATGATCTGGTCAATGAAGGGGGTATCATGGATCTCTGGGTACGTGAAGCCCGTCTGTTCAAATACGGATCCGGTACCGGTTCCAACTTCTCCGAACTCCGCGGTGAGGGCGAATCTCTCAGTGGCGGCGGGAAATCCTCTGGTTTAATGAGCTTTCTGAAGATAGGTGACAGAGCTGCAGGAGCGATTAAGAGCGGCGGAACAACCCGTCGTGCAGCCAAAATGGTTACTCTCGATCTGGATCACCCCGATATTGAAGAGTATATCAACTGGAAGGTGATTGAAGAGCAGAAAGTTTCTGCCATCGTGACCGGCTCAAAGATTACACAAAAACATTTAAAGAATATCATGAAGCTGTGCCATACGCCGGTCACCACCGATGGCAAGCTCTACAACGGTGCAGTCAGCAGAAATCCCGCCAAGAACAAGGAGCTTGCCAGGGCGATCAAAGAGGCCAGGCGTGAGCAGGTGCCTCTGAACTATGTTGAGCGGGTTATTCAGCTGGCGGCTCAGGGATTTGTCGATATCGAATTTGATACCTACGATACAGACTGGAACTCCGAGGCCTACATGACCGTAAGTGGTCAGAATTCCAACAACTCTGTCAGAATTCCAAACAGTTTTATGAGGGCTGTTATTGATGACAAGGATTGGAATCTGATAGGCAGAATCGAGAAGAAAAAAGCCAGGGAAGAGGGGAGAGAGCCCAAGCCGATGAGTACTCTCAAGGCAAGAGATCTTTGGGACCAGATTAGTTATGCAGCCTGGTCCTGTGCTGACCCGGGTGCACAGTACCACGATACTATAAATGAGTGGCACACCTGTGCAGCTGATGGTGAGATCAAGGCAAGCAATCCCTGTTCGGAGTATATGTTCCTGGACAACACGGCGTGTAACCTTGCATCTCTCAACCTGATGAAATTTTTTACCGATGAGACATGCAGAACGTTTGACATTCCATCCATAACTCACGCCTCCAGATTATGGACAACGGTACTTGAAATCTCAGTACTGATGGCGCAGTTCCCTTCCAGGGAAATCGCCGAACTCTCCTATATCTACAGAACCCTGGGCCTGGGATATGCCAACCTCGGTGCCGCCCTGATGGTTCAGGGAATTCCCTATGACAGTGAAGAGGGGAACGCGGTAGCAGGTGCCCTTACCAGTATTATCCACATGAAAGCCTACGCAACCAGTGCTGAACTTGCAGGCGAGCTGGGTGCATTCGAGGCGTATGAACGAAACAAGGAGCACATGCTTCGGGTTCTTAGAAACCACCGACGGGCGGCTTACAACACTCCGGATGAAGAGTATGAAGGCCTGACCATCAAGCCTGTGGGTATTAATGAAGAGATCTGCCCCGAATATCTGCTGAAGGCTGCAAGAAAAGAAGCCGATGCTGCTGTTGAACTGGGCAAGCGCCACGGTTACAGAAATGCACAGGTTACCTGTATCGCTCCCACCGGAACCATCGGACTGGTGATGGATTGTGATACAACAGGAATTGAGCCCGATTTTGCCCTGGTGAAGTTTAAAAAACTCGCAGGTGGCGGATACTTCAAAATCATCAACCAGAGTGTACCGCTGGCTCTTCGCAATCTGGGTTATTCTGAGAATGAAATCTCGGAAATTGTAGCTTATGCAAAAGGCCATGCAACGCTGGAAGGGTGTCCGCATATCAACCGTGAATCCCTGAGTGAGAAAGGCTTTACTGAAGAGAAACTGGATGCGCTGGAGGAGGCTCTTCCGGGAAGTTTCGATATCAAATTTGCGTTCAACCACTGGACACTGGGCGAGGATTTCTGTGTGGATGTTCTGGGTATTACCGAAGAACAGCTTTCAAATCACAAATTTGACATGCTTCGCTATCTCGGATTTACCAGTGAGCAGATTCAGAGCGCCAACGACTATGTTTGCGGTACCATGACGGTGGAGGGTGCTCCCTACCTGAAAGATGAGCACCTGCCGGTGTTTGACTGTGCCAACCGCTGCGGACGTATTGGAACAAGATACATCGCAGCTTCCGGCCACATTAACATGATGGCTGCAGCACAGCCTTTCATTTCCGGCGCCATCTCTAAAACGATTAATCTTCCGAATGAAGCGACCGTAGAAGACTTCAAGGATGCCTACATGGATTCCTGGGAGAAAATGTTGAAGGCCAATGCCCTCTACAGAGATGGTTCCAAGCTAAGCCAGCCATTAAACTCCCTGAGCGACCTTCTGGAAGAGGAGGATGAAGAGGATGAGGAAGAAACGATTGCTGCGCAGGATCAGGTTGTCCAAACTGCAGAAAAAATTATTCACAAGTATGTTGCCAGACGAAGAAGGCTTCCTTACAGGCGAAGTGGCTACACCCAGAAGGTGAAAATAGGCGGACAGAGTGTCTACCTGAGAACCGGTGAATATGAGAATGGGCAGCTCGGTGAAATCTTTATCGATATGCACAAAGAGGGGGCAGCATTCAGAAGTCTTATGAACTGTTTTGCCATCTCGATATCGCTGGGACTCCAGCACGGGGTGCCGCTCGAGGAGTTTGTGGATGCCTTTGTATTCACAAAGTTTGAACCAAGCGGTTTGGTCAACGGAAGTCCGCACGTAAAAATGACAACTTCCATCATTGATTATATTTTCCGTGAATTGGCTGTGACCTATATGAGCCGGGATGACCTGGCTCATGTGGAACCAGAAAACATTCTGCACCGGAAGCTGAAGCCGTCGGAAGAGAGGGATTTGGCAGCGGAAGTTGAAAAACAGAGCCTGGCTGAAAACAGAACGAAGGTTATCCGGACAAGGCCTTTAGAGAGCGGTCCGGATGAAAGGGTCAGCACCGCCTCCGGGAGCGTCCCTGCAGTTGCCTCCGATCATGCAGCTTCTACGGCGGCTGCCACGACAGAGCAGTCAGATTACGACAGGGCTAAACAGCTGGGTTACACAGGGGATTCCTGTACAGAGTGTGGAAGCATGACGATGGTCCGTAACGGAACCTGTCTCAACTGTACCACATGCGGTGCGACCACCGGTTGTTCCTGATACACTCCCTCCGGAGTGAGAACCGGGCATGCGGGCCGTTTGGTTTCAAGAGTCCGGTACTCTCTTCTGATTCATTTTATAGCCTGAATCCCTTTGTACAGAGCGGGTTCAGGCTTTTTTTATCCTGTTTTGATGACGTATTTTCGAGCTCAGAGGACTCTCTTTTTAAGGCGGCAGATCCTTACCC
>CALKWT010000090.1 GCA_938003885.1 uncultured Balneolaceae bacterium
GTCCTCGATGCGGGACTCTACGTTACCGCCAAGCTTAATATCTGTACCGCGGCCAGCCATATTTGTGGCTACTGTAACCGCTCCGGGTTTGCCCGCCTGAGCCACAATTTCACTCTCCCGGGCGTGCTGTTTGGCGTTGAGAACATTGTGAGGAATTTTTTCACGCTTCAGCATCCTGCTGAGAGTTTCTGAAACGTCCACACTGGTGGTACCCAACAGGACAGGTTGTCCTTTTTCATGATACTCGCGGACCTTGTTAATCGTAGCTTTGTACTTTTCCCGTTTTGTCCGGAAAATCAGATCCTCCTTATCATCCCGAATAATGGGGCGATTGGTCGGTATGACCGTCACATCCAGATCGTAAATCTCATTAAACTCCCCCTCTTCAGTGGCTGCCGTTCCCGTCATCCCCGATAGTTTGTGATACATACGGAAATAGTTCTGAAGGGTTATGGTGGCATAGGTTTGGGTTGCGGCTTCAACCTTGACATTTTCCTTGGCTTCTATGGCCTGATGGAGCCCGTCAGAATATCGCCGGCCCGACAGCACCCGTCCGGTATGCTCATCCACGATCTGAACTTTCCCGTCCTGAACGATATACTCCTCTTCCCGCTCAAACAGGGAGTACGCTTTCAGCAACTGATTAACCGTGTGAATACGGTCTCCCCGCTCCGCAAACAGGCGATGCAATTCGTTAAATCTCTTTTCCCGCTCCTGTTTCAGCTCATTGCGGATTTCACCAATTTTTTTTGCCTTATAATCTTCGCTCAGCTCGGTATTGTTTTCAATCTCTTCGATCCGCTCCTTTGTGAGGCGCTCAATCTCCTCTTCGATAATCGACGATTCGGTACCGAGATCGGGAATCACAAAAAACTCGCTACCCTCTTCATTGTTGGTGATGAAGTCCCTCCCTTTCTCTGTCATTTCGATCGTTTTCTGCTTCAGATCCACAGCGTAATAGAGGTGCTCATCCACAATGGGAAGATTTTTGGCATTATCTGCAAGATAGATCGCCTCGGTTTTCTGTACCAGCCTCTGGTAGTGAGCCTCTTGCATCAGCTTCCGGAATTTTTTGTTCTTGGGGAACCCGCGTTCGGCACGATAGAGGGCGAGGCCGGCCTGCTCTTCATCTCCCGCTTCATAGAGTCTTTCGGCCTCATTTACCAGGGAGGCAACCAGGCTTTTCTGAGCATTGACAAGAGCCCGCACTCGCGGTTCCATCTCTTCATATTTTTGTTGTCCGGAAGATTGCGGCACCGGACCCGAAATGATGAGGGGTGTCCGGGCTTCATCGATCAGGATAGAGTCTACCTCATCAATGATTGCATAGTGGTGATGTCGCTGCACCAGCCTCTCTTCCTCAATCACCATGTTGTCACGCAGATAATCAAACCCAAACTCATTGTTGGTTCCGTAGGTAATATCTGCAGCATACGCTTTTCTTCGGGGGTCCGTGTTGGGCTCAAAACGATCTATACAATCAACAGTGAGTCCGTGAAAGTTAAAAATGGGCTCATTCCACTCCGCATCCCTTTGGGCAAGATAGGTGTTTACTGTAACGACATGGACACCCCGGCCGGCGAGTGCATTCAGGTAGGCGGGGAAAATTGCCGCCAGTGTTTTACCTTCACCTGTTTTCATCTCGGCAATGCTGCCTTTATGCATGGCGATCGCTCCAATCAGCTGAACATCATAAGGTATCATGTCCCATTCAATCTCACTTCCTGCAACCATCCATTTTTTCCCTACAAACCGCCGGCAGGTATCCTTGAGTACTGCATAGGCTTCGGGGAGTATCTCATCGAGGGTATCTTCCAGAATTTCCAGCCAGTCACTTTCCAGCTGTTCCAGTTGGTCGCTGAACTCCCTGCGATCCGCAAGAGTGATCGATTCATCATTTGAATCCATCTTCTCTTTAATTTCTTCGATCTGGCGGGCGACCTCATCCGTCCGCTCTTGTATAAGTCTTTTGAACCCTTCAGTTTTTTGCTTCAGCTCTTCATCGGACAGAGCTTTTATAGCCGCTTCATGAGATTTTATTTCATCAACAATCGGCCAGAGCTTCTTCAGGTCACGGGAACTTTTGGTGCCAAAGATGTTTGTCAAAAATTTGGATATGTAATCTATCATGGATGTATAAAATCGTTATTGATTCAGTCTGGTAATTTACAGTTAAATCACTCTGTGTTCAACATATTATAACCCTGTGTTAATATGTTGTCATAGTGCGGGTGGAAGCAGAATTTCTTTTTATATAAGATCATACTGCGAAGTTGCATATCCCCCGGTTGTTGCATGGTAATGGTTATAAGGGCCTGATCGCTGAGAAAGTGAACCTCTTTAATCCCGCAGAAACCTCTCCTATCCACCAGAAAGGGATTCCCTCTCTCTGGCAGGCCGATTATAAAGCCGTCTGCAGGGAGGGCTTAACTAAACAGTGAAACATTGAAAAGGTACTAAAATTATCTGCAGTTTAATAGTTTGATAACAGAAGGTACCCTTTAGATAGAGTAGATATAAACGCATTACTTCAGAATTCAGTATGTCATTTTGTTGCTTCTATCTCGTCGCAGGTGGCTAAAAGTTTCATGTCTTTAAGAGAAGCTGGCAGTTTGCCTCATTGCGGATCCACTGCTGCTACTTCTTGCTGGCCGGGGGGTCGTGTACCCGGGGGATGTGAGCCTTGCCGGGTAGAAAGCGGTTGAGACCGGCCGCACTGAAAGAGAGGCCAACCATTATATAAATGTATGTAAATAGGCCCGACGATCACTACGGAATAAGCAGGGTGAGAAGTCACTGGCACCAGATAATTTTATAAAGTGGAATAAAGGTTCTGTTTTTGGAATTTTCTTCTTATTTTGAGGGTCTTCTTAAGAAACAGGACAATAACAGAATTTTATATTAACAGCGGTTATGAAACGTACATACCAACCAAGCAAGCGGAAGAGAGCGAACAAACACGGTTTTCGCAGCAGAATGAAAACAAAGAATGGTCAGTCTGTCCTGAACCGGCGTCGAAGCAAGGGCCGGCACAAATTGACTGTGAGTGATGAGAAAGGCCCGAAGTAGGGACGGGAAGCCACCACTCAGGCATACGTTGCCACGGGAGAGTATACTCAAGGGGAAGCTGGAATTTCAACAGTTGTTTGAATCTTCTTCCGCTATACATTCCGGCAACCTCATGTTTGTGTATAGAGTCTATACCGATCCGTCAAAAGGTGTCAAGGTAGGTTTTTCAACACCTAAAAAAACGTTTAAAAGAGCTGTTGACCGAAATAAAATGAAGAGGTGGATGCGGGAGTTGTACCGTATTAGACAGCATCTGATTCGAAAGTCCGTTTCAGAAAAGGGGTACGGATTGCACGGACTTTTTGTATTAAAAAAGCCAACTACATTTCTTGAACTGGAAGCGGAGATGCACTCGCTCCTGGAAAAAGCATCTGCTGTGATACGTTCTTACGAAAACAGCCGTGCCGATTCCGGGGCACCCCATTCACTGGAATCTTAAAAAATTAAATTTTGGATAGAAATACTGTAATCGGCCTATTGCTGATATTTGCTTTGACGATTGGCTGGGCATTTTTTACCATGCCGTCTCAGGAAGAGATTGAACAAAGGAGAGCTGAGCAAGCTGCACAAGACAGTATTGCTGCTGTTCTGGCTCAACAACAGGCCCTTGAACAGGAGCAACCAAAGTCAGGCCCTTCTTCGCAGGTGGACACTTCAAGAGCAGAGGATTTGACCATGGTACAGGGGAGTGAACCCTCATTGCCCCTGGGCGCATTCTCAACGGTTAATGCAACCGATACCCTGATCACGACAGTCCGCACACCGAAGTATGATATTGAACTGACAAATCTGGGTGCAGGACCCATCCGATACACTCTTAGCGAACATGTTACCTGGGATCAGGAAAATGTTCAGATGATCCGGGACGGAAGCCGTTCTGCCTACTCACTCGGTTTTCTCTCGAGTCAGAATTACAACATTGAGACCAGCAACCTGCTCTTTGAACCCCTTCATGAACCGGGAGAGATCCTGCTGAATGGTGAGGATGCTGTCTCAATAGCCTATGCCTTTTCGATTGACAACGACTCCAGAATCGTATATACCTATACCTTTTATGCAGATCAATATTCCTATGACCTGCAGGTGGAACTTGAGAATATGCAACCGTACATCAGCGGTACGGTTGTGGACTTCGGATGGACGGAGGGGCTGAATACAACGGAAAAAGATTCCCTCAAGGATAAACAATCATCAGCTGCCTACATATTTGCAGGTGGTGAACTGGAGAAGTTGCAACTCAGCGAAGAGGGGATGGAGGAGCAGCGGATCAACGGTACGATTGACTGGATCTCTACACGATCTCGTTTTTTTGGGCAATATATCAAACCCCTTACCAATTCCAGTTCTGCTTTTATGGCTGGAGAAGTTACAGGGGACTACGCCAATCCCGGCAGCATTCATAACTATCAGGTTTCGGTTCAATCGAATATTGCGCAGAACAATGTACTGGAGTATGAGATGTTTGCCGGTCCTCTCAATTACTATGATCTGAGAGAGTTTGACGAAAATGCGTATGACGTTATTGAAATCGGGTACGCTCTGATCCGGTGGTTTGCCGACCCGCTGGTACGTTTTCTGGTGATTCCCTTTTTTACCCTTGGGAGCATGGTTATATCCAATTACGGAGTGCTGATTATTCTCTTCGGGGTTATCGTAAAGTTGCTGCTCTTCCCTCTCACACAGAAAAGTTTTAAGAGTATGGCAGCCATGAGAGAGTTGCAGCCTCAGCTGAAGGAGATTCAGGACAAGTACAAAGACAATCCGGAAAAGCAACAGAAAGAGACCATTGCACTCTACCGGAAAGCAAAAGTGAATCCGCTCGGTGGATGTCTCCCCATGCTGCTGCAGTTCCCCATTCTCATTACCCTGTTCTTCTTCTTCCAGAATTCGATGATTATCAGACAGGAATCCTTTTTATGGGCGGATGACCTTTCAGCACCGGATTACATCCTGAGCCTGCCCTTCAGTATTCCGCTCATGGGGGACCAGATCGCCGGTTTTGTATTACTCATGTCCGCAGCGATGTTCTTGCAGACAAAAATATCGGGGGGAATGAACAGCGGAGCCGCACCTGCTGGTGCTCCCAACATGAAGGCCTTCACCTATATGATCCCCTTCGTGTTGCTCTTTGTATTTAACAACTTCGCATCGGGCCTGAGCCTTTACTATCTGGTCTACAATGTGCTTTCAATTGCACAGCAGGCACTGATCAACAAGCAAACCACCGCCCCTGCTGTTGCAGTTGTGGACAACAATACAAAAGAGCAAAAACGGAAGAAGGGTAAAGGAAGCAAGAAAAGAAAGTAGGGGAAGGGCTGCCCGGGAATAACACCCGATCATCTGTCTATTCACTTTTTGCACTCCCACACAATGGGCAGGGAGTGCAAAAAGTACAGATACGACCACATTTTCGAGGAGAATCATGCAGCACTACTATCCCGAGTTTATTTTAGACGGCAACCAAAAGTGGCTCTTTAATCCAATCCTTAAAAGAAGGTTCAAGAACCTTCCTGAAGAGCGAATTCGGTTACAGTGGGTCGATTACCTGTTGGAAAACAAGCTATGGCAGAGAAGTCGTATCGGGTTTGAAACACCGGTCAAATCCGCGGATCCCGAAAGCGTACTGCGTGCAGATCTTGTGCTTTACGATCAGGAGTTCAGGCCTGAGATCCTGATAGAGTGCAAGGCTGAGTCTATCGCGCTGACAGAAGCAACAGCCGAACAGGCTGCCCGGTACAACAGGGAGCTCGGTGCGAGACAGATCATACTGACCAACGGGTATCAGCATCAGATGTTTGAGCTGGATCAGGAGGGTGCGAAACCCACAACTTCTGTTTTTCCGTTTCGTGAGACAGAGCCCTCATCAAGAACAGCCGATTATTGGCAAAGACGGGGTTTCAGCGGCGACAGGGTGCCGGGAGGCCTGGGCAGTTGGTCAGAACCCCTCTATCTATGCTTTTCAAAGGGATGCAATGACGGTGGAGAGATCCGGTATCTCCACTTTTCTGGCACGCTCCTACCCGTCCCTATGGATCACTATTACAGGATAGTCCCTCTTGCTGCCCATGAAAAGATAGCCTGGACCCTGACCGGCTTCCCCGAAACAGATACCTATGCTCTTTTTGTTCTGAATATTCGGGGGAAGAACAGAGCCGTCGGTATAATAAAGCTGTCAGAACTTATTTCTGGTGATTCCTGTTATTTTGAAGTCCTTGCGGATGGAAGCCAGGAATATAAAGTGCTCGATACCGCAGCTATCGACTTCCTGAAACGTGGTGAACCTTCACTGCTTCCAAAATTTATAAGGAAGTTTTTCGATTAATCGATACAACTGCTACATTACTGTACTCTTTTATCGCCAATCAAATTCGTTAATAATTCAGATTACCATGTCCGCAAAGTTACATCGTGAAAAACTTTTATCTCTTTTTGAGGAGAATCAGCGCAGCATTATCTATTTACGAGGAGCCGAGATCATGTATCGGTACGGTACAGATTATGAATACCCTTTCCGGCAGGAGAGTAATTTCTGGTATTTGACGGGTGTGGACGAGGCGGACTATCATGCCGTACTGGATATTGCATCGGGCGATTACTACCTCTTTGCCCCCAAACGGGATGCGCAATATGGTGTCTGGCACGGCCGGATCAAATCAAGAGAGGAGATTCAGGAGAAGTATCAGCCTGACTTTCTATATTATGACAGGGATTTGCCCGCTCTCCTTAAAAAATTGAGTCCCGATACTATTTATTGCCTGAATGATGAGCAGGCAGAATTTATTGAGACTCTGGAAAAGAGCTTTCAGGTAGAGACCGAAACCCTGTCGGATGCGCTGACCTACTGCAGGTGTATCAAGACCGAGGGTGAGTTGGACAAAATGCGCAGGGCAGCAGAGATTAATAATATTGCTCATTTGGAAGTTCTGAAAGCCCTCAAGCCGGGAATGTATGAATATGAACTTAAAGGCCTGTTCGAATACCATCAGCAGAAACATGGCCTGTTGCATGCAGCCTATAGCGGGATTCACGCCGGGGGGAGAAACAGCGCCATATTACACTACTCCGAAAACAACCAGAAAATAGAAGACGGGGATCTCTATCTGATAGATGCAGGGTATGAGTATGAGGGATATGCATCGGATGTCACACGTACCTATCCTGCAAACGGGCGTTTCACCGGGGTTCAGGCCGCCGTCTACCAGGTCGTCCTTGATACCTTGAACAGAACGACTGAACTTGCCCGCCCGGGGGTACAGATGGAAAATCTGCATCTTGCTGCCTGTCATATCGTACTGGAAGGGCTTAAAGAGATCGGCCTGGTGAAGGGAAGTGTGGAAGCGATGATGGAGAACAATGTTTTCGCCCTCTTCTTCCCGCACGGGCTGGGGCACTTTCTGGGGCTTGATACCCACGATGTCGGGGGATACCCCAAAGGTGTGGAACGTATCGACCGTCCCGGCATCCGATATCTGCGTGTTAGAAGGGACCTGATGCCCGGAATGGTAATCACTCTCGAGCCGGGAATCTATTTTGTTCCGGCCCTGTTGAAACCTGCATTTGAGGACTCCACTATTTCTGAATTTCTGGTGAAAGAGAAGATTGAGAACCTTTTTGACTTCGGCGGTATACGAATTGAGGACAACCTGATCATCACCCGTGAGGGCAATGAAAATCTGACGGATGTTCCAAAGTCGATCAAAGAGATAGAAGAAATAATGGGCCAGACAAAGAATAGTTAACTCTCATTCTGAATATATAACTCCGAAACTATGGTACAATTTTTCCGAATCAATGTGGGTTACAGAGCCCGTGAGCGCAGCCTGCTCAATACTATTCTTGCGATTGCAACCGGTATCCTCACCATCATCTATCCAAACTTACTCTACCTGATTGTGGCAGGGTACCTGCTTATTTTGGGGATTATGATGGTCTATTTTAAAATGCCTCCGCTTCTTGCGGCTTTTCCGGTCGTTGCGGGAATATTGATTTTTCTACTTCCTGAGCTTATCCCTTATACCTTTGCCGCATTTCTCGGATTTTTCGGATTCATCCTCATTCTCGGGTTTCAGTTTGCGATTGCAGGTGTTCTAACCCTGATTATTGCCATACTCACTCTAATGAACCCTGACTGGATAGCCTATATGATTGCTCTTTTCTTATTGATGTATGGTGTTTCTGAGCTAATCCGGTATATACAGGAGAGAAATCGCGGAGACCAAATCGTTTATTAGAGGTTTCAATTCCGGGCGCGTGGGAGGCACCTGGCAACTCCACTGAACAGAGATTAAAATTGTCACATATTCAAAATAATGTGTATTGTTAACGCAATTGACGTGGTTATCAGCCATTCAGTATGATAGTATGAAAGCCCACAATCCTGACTCTGAGTAGATCCTTAAAGCTATGTTTGAACAGTTATATAAGAGTATTCACGCTCATGTTACCCTGACCCCGGAAGAGTGGGAGTTTTGCAAAACGAAATTTATTCCGAAGAGACTCAGGAGACGACAGTATCTGCTCCAGCAGGGGGATGTTTGCAGAAAACTAGCTTTTATTGAGAAAGGTGCACTGGTTGCTTACACGATTGATGATAAAGGTACCCAAAAAGTTATTCAGTTCGGTTTTGAGGGTTGGTGGATTGCAGATCTTTACAGTTTCCTCACAAACGAGCCTTCTGCACTGAACATTGAGGCACTGGAAGACAGTGAGCTTCTTCTGATCGATAAGGTTGAGCATGAGGAGCTGATGGAGCAAGTACATGCCATAGGTAACTACCATCGCATTTTATTTCAGAATGCCTTTATTGCTCTTCAGAGAAGAGTGGGCAATACGATTGGAACAACTGCCGGGGAGAAGTACAATACGCTGGTCGAAGAATTTCCAGCGAGTTTCTTTAACCGGATTCCCCAACACCTGATCGCTTCCTATTTGGGTGTAACCCCCGAGACGTTGAGTCGCGTCCGCAATCAGCGAGCTTCCCAGAGGGATTGATAAATATCAACTCTTTTTCTTGCCCGATATCAATGGATAGGCGGTGAGTTCCCTGTAAGTTTGTAGTGCATTAAAAAAAGAAAGCACTATGATATATACAAAACAAACAATCGCTGTCATTGGTGCCAGGAATAACTTTGGAAATACCCTGGTCAGCCGGTTGTGTGAAGGAAACTACAGGATTGTCATGTTTGATGAGAATCTTGATAAGGCCACTTCGCTCAGAGACTCAATATGCGGCCATAACAAGAAGGCGGATATCGATATTTCAGATTGTGAGCATACCGCCAGTTGGGAAGCAGATATTATTCTTGTGGCTGCCGAGGATCATGAGATGAGGGATATAGCAGAAAAAATAGTGACAGTTGCGACTCAGAAAATAGTCGCCATCCTCTCCGGTGAAGGAACTGAACTGATCCTTAACGAAGTGGAGGAGCTATTTCCTTATTCAAAAGTTTCTATCCTGTTCCCCGGTAAAAAGAAGGAGGTCGCTCTTTTCTCGAGAGACAAACGCTCAGTTGAGACACTAAAAGACCTGCTTCATGAGAATGGGTATAATCCGGTTATCCAGCAGAGAGAAATGACAGAGCAGGAGAGAAAGAAACGTAACTGATTTAAAAATATATCAATTATACGCATACTAGTAACCAACCTTTAATACAAACTAAAACAAACAGCACTATGAGAAAGTTAACAGCTCTGCTTGCGGTTCTTTTTATTCCGCTATCAGTATTCGCACAAGATACATGGACACATGATCCATTCCACTCAAAATTGGGCTTCACAGTCACGCACCTTGGAATTGCGGATGTCCCTGGACACTTTGAGGATTATTGTGTGACCATAACCGCATCCGAGGAGGATTTCAGTGATGCTCAAGTTGAACTGACGGTTCAGACAGCATCGGTAAATACTCGGGTTTCAGATCGGGATGCACACCTCCGCAGCAGTGATTTTTTCCATGTGGATGAATACCCGGAAATGACATTCAGCAGTAACTCCATTCGCAAAATTGATGATGGAGTGTACGAACTGACAGGAGATTTAACTCTTCTGGAGACCACGAAAGAAGTGACAGTTACATTGGTACACAGAGGCACCATCGCAAACCCGATGGCCGACGGTGCACCTGTTGCAGGTATACAGATTACAGCAACGATAGACCGCAGTGATTTTAACCTTGGAAACGGATTTCCACCGCCAATGATCAGTAATGAGGTGCGGATCAAGGCCGACGGTGAGTTCGCTATTCAGTAAGAGAGCCCGTTGGGCGTAACAACAGAAGCAGCTGCCTCTCAATAAGTTAAAATGAAGAAGGCAGCTGCTTTTTTTAAAATCATCTCTTCTGATTGGAGACTCGATTTGGCCATACTCCCATCCGATTTAGCAGATATCCAGCCACTGTTCCTAGAATAACGAGAGGTTGCTGGCCTTTAAAACATTATCATAATTTAAAATAGAGTAATTTTGAGTAAGAATATAAATCGTCATAAAAAAATGGCGTACGCACTGTTGCGGATTACCATCGGAGTGATTTTCCTTACGTTCGGAGCCACCAAATTAATTGTTACAGGATTAGATAACTTTGCAGGGTATATGGCTGTCCAGTTTGAAGGGTTGATACCCGCAGTTCTGCTGACGCCGTTCTCCTATCTTCTTCCATTTCTGGAGATCATCCTGGGACTGTTTTTGATCGTAGGGTTCATGAGCTTCTGGACCATGACTGCTACGGGCGCTCTGATTGCTGTACTCGTCTTCGGGACGATTATGGATTCAAATCCTGCAACAGTTGCAAACAACATGTTGTATGGTATTGTTATATCATTTTTGATATGGAACTTAAAAATAAATACCTGGAGTATTGACTATAAATTAGGGAGAACCTATGAGTAAGATCGAAATGATAAATCTGGAAAAAAAGGATGCCAAAATAGAAGTTGACATCTGGTCCGACATTGTATGCCCGTTCTGTTATATCGGCAAACGTAACTTTGAGAATGCACTTAAGGAAAAAGGACTGGAAGGAAAAGTAAATGTTCGCTGGCGCAGTTTTGAGCTTGCACCGGATGCTGTTACCAAGCCCGACGGGGATGTTTATAAAGACCTGGCTGCCCGAAAAGGGTGGAGTATTGAGAATACTAAACAGATGCATAAACAGGTGACACAACGAGCCGCAGAGGCAGGGCTCACGTACAACTTCGACATTGCTGTGCCTGCAAACAGCAGGAATGCCCACAGGCTTCTCCATCTGGCAGCGAAACATAATGTGCAGAACGAAGTGAAAGAGTCACTGTTTAAAGCCTACTTTACAGAAGGTAAAAATATTGATGATGAGCAGGTTCTGACTGCAATAGGCCGGGAGGCCGGTTTGGCAGAAGCAGATATAAAAGAAACTTTGCATAAGCAGTTGTATGAATCAGAAATCGATGCCGATATTCGTGAGGCGTCAGGAATAGGGGTTCAGGGCGTGCCTTTTTTTGTGTTTAACCGAAAATATGGTGTTTCAGGTGCACAGCCTGTTCAGGCATTTGCAGAGGCCGTTGAGAAAGTGGCAGATGAGATGGGTATTACAGCGGATGAGGCGAACTCCGCATTTTGTTCAACAGATGGAGAGTGCTCCTGATAATTATTTTTTGATATGATCGACGAAACGAAAACCTACAGAGCACCCGACGGTACCGGAATCGGTCATGTCCATCTAAAAGTGGCCGATCTGGAGAGGGCACTGACTTTCTACCGGGATCTGTTGGGGTTTGAAGTTACCACCATGTACGGCAGCCAGGCAGCTTTTTTGTCGGCAGGCGGATATCATCACCATATCGGCCTCAACACCTGGCACAGCAAGAATAGGGAACCGGCGCCTAAACACGCTCCGGGGCTTTATCATACGGCCTTCCTCTACCCTGAACGGAAAGATCTGGCCAGAATATTAAAGAGGATAGTGGAATCGGGATATCCGATTACCGGAGCCAGCGATCATGGGGTCTCTGAGGCTCTCTATCTGAACGATCCCGACGGGAATGGAGTAGAACTCTACAGAGACAGGCCGCGAGAGGAGTGGCAGTACAGGGAAGATGGGTCGGTGGTAATGGTCACTGAACCTCTGGATCTGGAGGATCTTCTTAAGGAACTGAATCGATAGTCTGTCGGGTTTGGTATGAAGTTGAACTGGAATGCATTATAACAAAAAGAGACTTCCGAAATCGACAGCCACCGAAGGTAGTATTCTGAAGTCTCTGTTTTCGGTCTCTTTTCCGATTATTCTGGCCAATATACTTCAGACGATGTATCAACTGATTGATACATTTTGGCTAGGCAGGCTGGGAGCAAATGCAGTAGCAGCTGTCAGTATCAGTTTTCCGATTCTCTTTTTGGTTCTCTCCCTGGGTGGCGGGCTGACGCTGGCCGGAACCGTAATTGTGGCGCAATACAAAGGAGCAGCCCGGCAGGATCAGGTCAACTACAGCTCCTCTCAGGCGGTGATCGTTATCTGCTTACTGTCGGTTCTGCTAAGTATATTTAGTTATTTTATGGCCGAGCCATTGATGAAAATCATTGGTACCGGCTCTGAAATAATGGACGACGCTGTA
>CALKWT010000091.1 GCA_938003885.1 uncultured Balneolaceae bacterium
CAATTCAAATGAGAGCTTGTACTTCATGGATAAAGAGGGAAATAAGATTGCGATGATTAGAAGAATGCACGCAACGCAGCGACAGGATGAAGTGCCGATCGTGGAGAACTGGTTACAAAGCGCGGGGTACCGGACCCTCTATCCAGACCTGAATGCTGATGAAAGCTTTGAAGGGATGGGAGATGCTATCTGGCACCCGGGCCGCAGGATGTTGTGGGGGGGATATGGCTATAGAACCTCCGGGACGGTCTATTCCAGGCTGGCCGACATGCTGAATGTCCCTGTGATGTTGCTGGAGCTTACAGATGAAAAGTTTTACCATCTCGATACCTGCATGTGCCTTCTGAATGAAAATACAGTGATGATCTGGCCCGGGGCGTTTACAGAGGAAGGCCTGGAGCTAATCCGCACTTTTTTTGATACAGTTATTGAAGTGAACAAGGAGGAGGCGGAAAAACTGCTCGTAGCAAACGCCGTTTCGCCTGACGGGAAACACGTGTTGATTCAGAGAGGCTGTACCGATACAAATCAAAAACTGAAACGTGCAGGATTTACCGTTCTTGAGGTGGATACCGACGAATTTCTGAAGAGCGGGGGAAGCGTATTCTGTATGAAATTATTCTATTGGTAATGTTATCCAAATAGGAGGTCGATTAAACATATGAAATGGATCCAATGGGCAGGGTGTATTCTTCTTCTGGCAGCAGGACTGCCGGGGATCGCGGGCGCACAAATTTTAAATGTAGAACAACTCCGAGGGGAAGCAGATTCCACGGGGTGGGGTGGCACGGTGGGTGTGGATGTCTCCGTTGAGAAGTACCGCGACAGAGTCATTAAAGTAGAGAACAGCTCCGGTGTTTATTACACTTCCCGAAAGCATAACTATATTCTTCTCAGCAATCTGGAGTTTGTTAATGTAGATCAGGAGTCGGTTATCAATAGCGGGCACATTCATTTCCGATCCACTTTCTGGAACAGGAATCGCCTTTCCCCGGAACTTTTCGTCCAATACCAATACAACAACAATTTAGGCCTGAACAACAGGGGGCTCGCGGGAGCAGGCGTGCGATACCTTTTGGTGGAAGAAGGAGCTATCAGAGCAACATTTTCTACTGGTTTCATGAGTGAAACAGAGCGCTGGAAACCGGTGGAAGGGGAGATGATAGAGAACACCTTTCTGAAATCAACCAGTAATCTGGCACTGCGCGGGCAAATTACCGAAGATGCCAGTTTATTGGTGATTGGTTACTACCAGGCGAGGCCTTCCCGCTTTTTTAAGCCGAGAGCCACGCTGGAAAGCCAGCTTCGTGTAAGGTTGGGCAGATTTACCTCGCTCGGAGTTAGCTTTTCGATGACCCACGATGCCGAACCGATCATTGATATTCCAAAATTAACGTATGAACTGAAGAATGGACTGATCTTCACATTCTGATCCTGATGATCTGAGCCAGCCATAGAAAGCTCTGCTTCTCAAGCCCAGATCACAGACGTTATCCAATACTATTCTTTTGAGCAGATAAAAAGAGCCTTGTCTTATTAATTATTTCAGCCAGCAAGCCAAAAAAGAACACTTGAAACGCCATAAAAAAGAGAAGTAAAGTCACTCCGCCCAGGCTCCCTTCCACAACATAATCCCTGCCCCCTCTTAAGAGAGCCAGGATTGCTAAAACAAGACTTAATGGGATGAAGAATTTCTTGGGATTAAAATAGAGAGCCAGCCTGGTAACCAAACTGAAAAATCGGATGGTATCTTTCACCGGATGTATAGTGGACTGTCCAATTCGTTTGCTGTATCCAATATCATGAAACTTTAATTTATAATCGTTTGTGATGCTTGCCATCGTGATTGTAGACGTGAAGGAAAACCCGTCAGGATAGAGGTGCCAAAATTTTTTGGCAAGATCTTTTCGAAATACCCTCATGCCTGAATTCAGATCAGGGATAGGAACACCTGACAAAAAACCGGCAAAAAATGTAAGAATTCTCTTAGGAAACCGGCGGATGAGTGAGATATCTTTCCATTGCCTGGCGCCAATGACCATATCGTATTTAGGGATAAACTGTATTAATTCGTCAAACGATTCATTTGGATAGGTACCATCTGCATCTGTGATCGCAATCCATTCATATTCGGCCTGTTTTATCCCCGTTTTTAATGAGGCACCATATCCGCGGTTTACCGGGTGATGGAGTACCTTGATAAACTCTTCTGGTTCGGGTACATAGTTAAACTCATCAGAACCATCATTGACAATTATGATCTCATAACGGTCTATGGCGGTATTTTGAAGCGATACTTTTAGGCCCTGTACCGTTTCAGTAAGAACATCTTCATGTTCATTGTAACATGGAATAATAAATGTTATTTCTTTATTCATCATCTGCTCTTCAAGAGGTAAGGTTCCTAGTTTTTATGTGATGTACACCATATTCAATCATCAGGATTAAACAGAGTAGTGCCAGGGGTATGGCCGGCTGGCTGTACCTGGGAATATTGTGAGAAACAAAAGATTGCAATAGAACCATAAGGCAGGGGAGGAGTAACAACGCCAGATAGGCTGCATTTCTCTTCCTCCAACCCAGGATGAACAGCCCTATAAAGGAGGCGAAAGCGAATAAATTCACCAGGTTATTGATATAGTGAACAAAGTTTTGAAGTCTGTCCCCTCCGAAAGGAACATTGCGATAGGGAAAACACCATAACCCACGCCACATAAAAACGGAGGTCATTGCTACATGTCGAAGGGGTTGTTCCAAAATCATTTTTTTAGCGCCCTCATCAAGCCGGGCTTCTGCCAGTTGGTGTGCAGAGTCCATTCCCTGCTGCTCGTAGTACTGTATCCATCTTGTACGCTCTGCCCAGGTGTAAGCATAAAGTGAGGTGACCTGATCCGGCCGCCCTTCTGAAACGGCATTTCCATTTGGGTTCTGACGATTCAACCGTCTGAATTTTCCGTTTTCATTAAAATCAGATGCTTCTATATCGAAAACTTTCCCTGAGATAAGCTGGTACAGTTCAGGCCCAAAAAAATGGAAAGCCCCAATGACCTCTTCGTTTGTCATCTGATTGTGGACGGCCCTCAAGTGGAGAACAATGCCACCTCTTTGCGTGATCTGGTACTCTCCTAAATAGACTTTATTTCTGATGAGCCAGGGTGTGATGATGAAGAGCCCGCCCACCAAAAATAGGCCTGCATGGATGTAAGATGTTTTATTCTTGATAGCGTTTTTTGGAAAGTAGCTCAAGAAAAAGAGAGCCAACCCAACCAATGGCAACAGATAAAAGAAGATCGCTTTTGTCAGGATCAGTAATCCATATAAAACTCCTGAAACAGCGTATAAAAGTTTGTTCTTCTCTTTGATGCCGTGTATAAAAAATAGAGATGTTAATACCATCAGCGCTGCCGTTGGAAACTCAGTATACAGCCGGTCAAAATTGCTGCTGTAGAGTACAAAGTAAAAACTTACCAGTATCAGAACTGTGAATAACGCCAGCGGGCTTCTGGTAAAAGACCTTGTCAGAAACACCAGGCCAACCATTAGGAGGGCTATCCAAAATAGATTAACCTGTTTTACTTTTTCTGTATGGACCCCATTTGCCAAAGATGCGTAGGTCATGGATTGATCTATACCCGGATGAAGGTGCATAAAAAGTGCAGTTATCACCGGCGGGAAAGGTTCTCTTTGATTTGAAGGGGACAGCTGAACTGCATCCTCCTCAAGATCCAAAGATAACACGCCATGTTTGTATAAGTTATAAGCCATCCTGAAGTTCTCTGACGCATCTCCTGATATTGGAGCATTGGAAATGAGCTGATTGGTGATAATCAGCAATATCAGCAGATAGAAACCACACGAAATTTGCAGTAGATTCGTCCTTAGAAAAGTCAATGCATTCTGGTATTTAAGGTTCTATTTGTACAGCTCTGACAGGTTGGTCACGATTGATATCCCCTTTTTCTGCTCTTTTCTTGAGAATTCGCAGATGGCCTGGAGATGTCATTGCACTACTGCAGCTACTCTATTTTTCAACACGCATAGAACTGCTGTAACTGGTGAAATATGAGGCTGCCAGCCAATTTGTATCTTTTATGCAGCCCTTCCCATCACCCCAACGATTTTTATTGAACGATGTTTGTGACGTAACGTTCTCCTGTACGCTGCATTTAATGACGACGCATCAGATAATTGCAGCAAAGAGGTTGGGTCACCGAAAATCCGTTTTCTGCGTTTGATCGAAGTAGCTATTACCCCGCAATTTTACCCATACCCCTTTCCTGGTTACTAGTCACGATAACCACCCAATTATAAAGCCTTTTTGCCTGTGAAAGCTAAAACGAAACTATATAAAATAAACTACTTAACCAACATTTTTTCTCTCTGATTTTCAAATAGCCGGGGCTCAGAACGGTTTGTTTCATCTATGTGAAAAGAACGTGATCCTACCCGGGGCGGTTTAAACCTGCCATCTCAGCCAGAGTTACCCGGTTTTCATAGTAAGCCTTCCCCACCACCACTCCATAGAGATCATTTTGAGCCAGATTCTCAAGGTCTTGCATCCCCGAGACGCCCCCGGATGCAATCCAGTTTAGAGAAGGAAACCTTGCCTGCAGATCTCTGTACATCTCCATATTGGGTCCGCTAAGCATGCCGTCCCGGCTGATATCTGTACTGAGAACGGTTTTTAATCCAAGTTGAATCATGGGATTCAGAAACTCTTCGATGGGTTTGTCGCTGGTTTCCAGCCATCCGCCATACGCCATTTTTCCATTTTTCAGGTCGAGTCCGAGAATCATTTTGTCCGGATGTTCACGGACAGCTCTCTGCCACTCCTGCGGGCTTTTAACAGCCATAGAAGAGCAGATGACGCCCGATAATCCAGACTCCAGAAGCAGTTCGATATCCTTGAGACTGCGAACTCCGCCACCTGTCTGCACACTCAGTCCGGTTTCGTCAATAATCTCTCTTATGATCGGGAGGTTGTCAAAAGATCCACTTTTGGCACCGTTCAGGTCAACCACATGAATGTGAGAGAACCCGGCTTCCTTGAACTTGAGCGCCTCTTCCACAGGCCGGTCGCTATAGACTGTTTTCTTATTGTAGTCCCCTTTTTGCAGGCGGACAGCCTGGCCATCCAGAAGATCGATTGCAGGAATAATTTTCATCTTAACAGGTCAAAATGTTTCTAATAAAATGCATGAATAGGTGCTTTGACATTAAATAGCTACAGAATTCAGGGGCGTTGACCCTGATTGTGTTTGCAATTGCCAAAACAGATTGGATATTCTTTTACCATATGCCCGAAAGTCTCTATGAAGCTACGATATCTGTTAGTTCCAGGAAATTCCGGAGAAGTAGCGAGCCCTCTTCTCCCGATTTTTCAGGGTGGAATTGCACCCCCATGAAGTTGTCTTTCCTGCACGCCGCGGTGAACTCCCTGATGTAGTTGCAAACGGCGATGGTGTATGGATCGGGAGATACATAGTAACTGTGTACATAATAAAAGGCGGGGACAGAGGAGAAGCCCTTAAAGAGAGGGTGGGGATCTGTTGGGTCTAAGGAATGACTCTGGAAAGGGCTACCGGAATGATCCGGCCCGCTCGCTTCCCCGGCCGCCCCGGCAGACACGTCAGTATTTGTCCGGTCTCTCACGGTCGAGTTTTTACTCGAATGTTCCGGGCTAGAATCTGAAGGCCCAGTGGAACCACCACAAGGCCAGGTCCGGTTCCACCCCATGTGCGGGACTTTCGCCGTACCAGTATCGAACTTTCTCAACCGGCCCGGCAGGATTCCCAGAAGGGTAGTTTCTCCTTCTTCAGAAGATTCATAGAGCAGTTGCATTCCAAGACAGATTCCCAGCACCGGTTTCCTGGTGTTTTTTAGCCAGCTGTCCAGCTTTTTTGCCTTCAGGTCTTCCATGGCAGCGCCGGCATGCCCCACTCCCGGGAATACGATTCCGCTTGCCTTTTCTAACTCTTCGGCACTGTCGGAAATAAAATAGGCTGCACCGAGGCGTTCCAGGGCATTGGCTACAGAGGCCAGGTTACCGGCTTTATATTTAATGATTCCAATCAATCAGATCATCCCTTTTGTAGTGGGCAGGATCCCTTTAATTCTTTCATTTCTACTCAGTGAAAACCTGAGCGCTTTCGCAAACCCCTTGAAGATGGACTCCAGGATATGGTGCTCGTTGCTCCCTGTTGCCGAAATGTGAAGCGTAGCCTTGGTGTTCATAGCTAGGGTGTAGAAGAAATGTTCTGCCATTTCGCTAGGAAAATCTCCAACATACTCGCGCTTTAAATCCACTTCCCACCGCAGGTAGGGACGGTCTGACAGGTCGATAGCCACTTGCGCTCTGGCCTCATCCATCGGCAGGAGAAAGCCGTAACGCTGAATACCCGCCTTGTTATCGGAAATCGCCTCACGAATAGCGCTGCCCAGGGCAATGGCGGTATCTTCAATCGTGTGGTGCTCATCAATCTGGAGGTCACCATCGCAGGACAGCTCGATATCGATCAGGCCGTGACGGGAGATTTGATTCAGCATGTGGTCGAAGAAGTTCAGCCCGGTAGAGATGTTGCTCTTGCCTGTTCCGTCCAGATTCACCCACGCTCTGATTTTAGTCTCCTCCGTATCCCTTTTTACTTCGCTGGTACGGCTTGGGTAGAGGATCTTCTGCACCAGCTCGCTCCAGCTGTCTGCCTGTTCAATCGGCTTCTCACCGATGACAAACTCATACTGTTCGTCGTTCTGCTCTACCGCTTCCTCCGGCCTGTCCTCTCCATCGGCGAGAGCGTGAAGTTCAAGTTCTTCGTTTTCGATCAGCTCCTGCTGATTTGGGGTCAAGGCACCGGTAGAGATAAAGAGGAGTACACCTGTATCCTCCAATCTTTTAAGAGCCGACAGGGCTCCGGGTGCCAGGAGGTGGTCGCTGCTGCCTTTCAGGGCTTCAGGAGTAATATAAAGTTTCATAATACGCTTATAATATGTAGATATCAGTCGGGTTACTAAATAAAATTGATCACATCGTTTCCAGAACGCTGTTCAGCTCTTTTAAAAACCGTCTGTTTTCATCTGGCATCCCGATGGTTACTCGCAGGCAATCCTCGCACAATGGTTCATTACCGCGATATCGGGTGATCACACCCCGTTCGGCCAGCTTCAGATAGACCTCTTTGGCCCGATCAATTTTGAACAGCAGGAAGTTGGCTGCTGAAGGGTAAACCTGGTGAACTGCAGGAATGGCGCGAAGGTTCTCCGCCAACTTGCGCCGT
>CALKWT010000092.1 GCA_938003885.1 uncultured Balneolaceae bacterium
AATTACAGAAGCGGACCTTCCTCTGCTGACCGGGATCGCAGAGAGCCCTGTGATCGGGGAGTTTGCGATCTCCGGGGCGGGCACCCTTCCGGTGCAGAATCTTCAGCGGGGGGAGTGGGAAGGGGATATTTTTATCAGCCGGCTTCAGTACGATACCTACAGAGTCGATCTGGTGGAGTCGGATATCGCTTATAGAAAGGAGGCGGTAACCAACAGCTGGACGGTTCAGAATGCGGGAGAGGAGCTGCGGATTCAGCTCGCCGCACAGAATCTTTTTGACGAGCTGATCGCCTGGAATGGTGAGATTGCGGGCAACAACCTGAATCTTGCAAACTGGCTGGGAGAGGAGCAGCCAGAGACTCAGACCGATCTTCTGATTACAATCAACGGGAGGGGCCTGTCTGCTGAAACCCTGGAGGCGGAGCTTCACGGTGTGCTGGCGGGCGGACATATTGCAGAGCAGCCCTTCGAGCATGTTGAGATCAGCCTTCTGGCAGGAACAGCCCGCGCGGAGGCTCAGCTGTCTGCTATGCTGGCAGACGGAGAAGCCGATTTTAATCTCTATTCCGATAACTGGCGGGCCGATATTCCCTCTTATCACTTCGATCTGGCACTGCGGGAGCTGAATCTCTCCCTGATCAGCGGGTTTGAAGAGTTCCCCACTCGGATCAACGGATCGGCCGAAGGAAGCGGAAGCGGCATCACAGCCGAACAGCTGACACTACGGGCCTCAATGGAGCTGGACTCCACCCTTGTGAATGGAGAGCAGATCGATACTTTTTCTACAACGATACGGGTAGAGGATCACTTTTTACACCTGGAAAATGGCACCCTCTCCAGCCCGATTGCGGATGGCCGTTTCGAAGTACGACACCATATCAGCGATTTTACAAACCTGGGCAACCGGGGAGATCTGGCTCTGGAATTGAAGGATCTTACGCCGCTGGCACCTCTTGCAGGTTTTGAAGAGTTACAGATTACCGGGCCTGCCGAAGCCTGTCTCTTCAGGACCGATAGCAATGAGCTGCTTCTGGAAGGTGAGTTTGATTTCAGGGAGATCCGGGCAGACTCCCTCTTTATGGCCGATGAGATCACAGGTAGTGTGGAGGGGAATTTTACAGAGATACCTGAACTCGGGCTTGCCCTGCAGGTCTCCAACTCGATGGTTTCAGGGCAGGCTATTCAGGATGTCAGAGCTTCCGGAACTGCCCGTCTGATGGAGGGGGAGACTGCAGGAACTGTAGAAATTCAGTTTTCAAACGGTTCTGAAAGTTCACTCACTCATCAGGGAGAGTATTCCGTCACTCCCGATCTGGCACGCCTGCAGACCACGCTTCTCTCTTTCGTGAGCCAGACGCGGGAACTAGCACTGGAAAGCCCGTTTGAAGCCCGGTTTCAGGAGGGCATGGTTCAGATGGATACCCTGTCGATCCGGAACAGGGAGGATGACGCATTTCTCCGGATGTGGATCCCCCGCCTGGACTCGTTGAGCCAGCAGGCGGGAATGGAAGCCCGGTATCTGGATATCGGGGAGCTTCAGCGCACCATTACCGGTGAAAGCCTTGCTGACGGCTTGTTGTCCGCCTCTATTTCGCTCTCCAATTCAGAAGAAGAGCTGGCTGTAACCGCCACCGGAATCATTGAGCATCTGATGGTGGAAGAGACCGGTATGGATTCACTCCGTTTCAATGCAGATCTGGCAGATGAGTGGCTGGAGGCGGATCTTCATGCGTGGAATCTGGCAGAGGAGCTCTTGGCGATGAACCTTCGCATTCCCTTCCTGCCTGGTGATCCTCTCACGTTCGATGAGCAGTTTTTTGAGCGGGAGGTCGAGGGAAGCCTTACACTTGCCGAATCAGATGTAACATACTGGCTCAGCTTTCTGCCCGACGGAGTGCCAGAAGGAACCGGCGGACTTATTTCGATGGAGGGGGAACTGAACGGGATAGCGGGAAATCCCTACCTGGCAGGCCGACTCACGATCAGGGAAGGGTTGCTGTCGGGGATGGAGATCGATTCACTCGGCCTTGGTGTACAGTATGAACACGATTCGGGAACGGCGATGGTGAATGGTTCGGTGGTCCGTGAGTCGGTACCTGTGCTGGACTTCCGGTCTGCACTGCCCCTGGACGTGGATCTGAGGGGCGGGGAAGTGATGCTGCCCTCCGGCCAGGACAGTGTGCTGGTAGAACTAGAGACCCTCGATTTTAATCTGGCCATGTTTGGGAACTACATGCCGCCCGATCTGGTACAGAACCTGGAAGGGATCCTGTCGGGCGAGATCTCGCTGTATGGACAGATGAGCGAGCTGGAGGCGGAAGGCCAGCTTCGGATAAGAGAGGGGAGGCTCAACGCTGTACCGGCCGGCATCACCCTGCAGGACCTGAGAGGGGATATCAACTTTGAATCGGAGCAGATCACCCTGGCCGATTTTTCCGTGGATAGCGGGCCGGGTACCCTTCGCGCCTCCGGGAGCGTCCGGATGGAGGGGATGTCTCCGGGTGAGATGGATGTGCGTCTGCAGGCCAATCAGTTCAGGCTGCTCAACAGAGCGGATCTGAGTGCGATTGCAAATATGGAGGCGAGTCTGACGGGGACCCCGGAAGAGCCTGAGCTGATCGGGAGTATCACCTTCCTCAACACAGAGGTGAACCTGCAAAATTTCGGGGAACAGTCTGTGGAGCAGGTGAGCCTGGAAGGAGAGGAAGCGGATGCTGACACCATCAGTTTCTATGAGCGGATGAGAATGGAGATGAATGTGAATTTCGGACGGAACTTCTATATCGTCAGCGAGCAGTACCTCGACATGGAGTTTGTATTGGGAGGCGAGGTGGATCTGGTTAAAGAAAGGCAGGAGGAGATGCAGCTGTTCGGTGCGATTGAAGCCACAAGCGGGTATGCACGTCCGCTGGGCAAGAACTTTGAACTGGATGATGCCGTGGTGACTTTTTACGGGCCGATCGAGAATCCGGAATTGAATATTCACACACTCTATGAGCCGCCACAGGCCGCAGGCGTGAGAATCTATTATATCATTGAAGGAACCCTGGAGGATCCCGAATTCCGATTCGAAAGTGATCCCCAGCTGGAGCTTCAGGATATCATCAGCTATACCGTTTTCGGCAAACCGTTTTATGAACTGGAGTCAGATCGGAAGAGCGTCGTGTAGGGAAAGAGTGTAGATCTCGGTGGTCG
>CALKWT010000093.1 GCA_938003885.1 uncultured Balneolaceae bacterium
CAAGGGCGGGTGAGATCGAAAAACTCCGGGAATTCTGGGACAGTAGATCTATGGGCACCTCGGCAGATAGCGATGTTGCATGGGATCGGCTCTCACAGCGTATCGATTTGGAAGAGAGGAAAAAGCAACAGGAAAAAATAGTGCAACTTCGCTATCAATACGAAGAGTCTGAATATCGAACGAAAAGTCAACGGATTCAGAAGAGTGCAAAAGTTATTGTACTCGTAGCTGCATCTCTTTTGATCGTGGCATTTGCCGGTTTTCTTGCTTACCAGTCGAATGTAATATCTGATCATTCTGAACTTGCTGAGACAGGCTTTCGTGTTCTCATTACAAAAAATGGAGAACAGGCCACGTATCGCCTGATAGATGGAACTCGTGTAATCCTGCATGCCGGAAGTCGGCTTGAAATCCCCAATGACTATAATCAGAATGAGAGGAAGCTGACTGTAGAAGGAGAAGCCTTTTTTGATGTTGTACACGATCCAGGAAAACCTTTTATCGTACAATCAGCTTATGCTTATACAGAGGTATTGGGTACACGATTTTTAGTTCAGGCGTGGAAGGAAGAAGACTCGGATATCGGCGTAGTTGTGGAGGAGGGAAGGGTACTCTTTGGGGATCTGCGTGCAGCTTCGGATGATCAGAAAAAAGAAGTAATCCTCACTAAAAATCAGCAGGGAGTGATCAATCCCCGGGGCGATCTCGAGGTCTTTAAGCATGAGGACTTAAGCTGGTATACAGGCTGGTTGGAAGAACGTCTGGTTTTTGAAAATCGGGAACTGAAAGAAATTCTGCCCCGGCTCGAACGCTGGTACGATATTGAAATTATGGTTGATGATCCTGCTCTTCTGAGTGAGAGAATTACAGCAGAAATTGATTACACCCTGCCGATGACTGATGTGATTCAAGGGCTTGCGATGATACTTCACACGGATGTGGACAGGGACGGCAGAAGAATAGTTTTGCAAGAAAAATAGAATGTAAGGAAAGTAGTAACAATGTCTTTAAACATAACGAAACCACCTAAAGAAATAGGGATACTCTATGAATAATAAAATGATACGATTTACCATAATGTTGGTAATGTGTTGTTTTCCATTTTCGCGAAGTGATGCACAGTCGATGAATAATGCAATTGAGATGGCTTCGGTTCATCAACTGGACAAAGGACTCCTGAAGCTGGAGAATGACATATTATTTGAAACCATTGCACTGGATCTGGAAGGGGTACATATCAGCCAGGCACTTCAAACCATCGCGGATGTTGCTGATCTGAAATTGATGTATAGTGAGGATCTCTTATTAAATGAAAAGGTCGTCTCCCTTAAAAAACCATCTGTGTCGCTCTATGAGGCACTTTGGGATGTGTTGAGTGGCACAGGCCTGCAGTATGCGATTTCTCCTAACCGGCAGCTGGTTATCGTAAAAGGAGAAGAGGAGACAGGAGAATCCATTCAGAATGTTGTACAGGAAACGGTGACTGGAAGAGTTATAGATTCACAAACCGGCGAGCCGCTTCCGGGTGTGAATATCTTGGTAAAAGGTACCACCACAGGTACATCTACTGATCAGAATGGAAACTTTGATTTAAGGGTTTCAAGTACTGAGATCACCTTGGTATTCACGTACATAGGATTTGAAATGTTAGAGGTAGATCTAGATGGAAGAAGTGAACTTAATGTAGAACTGTCAGCCGATGTTCAGGCTCTCGATGACATTGTAGTCGTGGGTTATGGAACTCAAAGAAGAGCTAATTTGACTGGTTCGGTTGACCACATTGGAAGTGAAGAGTTCGAAAACCGATCGGTCCCGAACCTTTCACAAGGTCTACAGGGAATGGTTCCTAACCTGAATATTCAGCCTCTTGATGGTAAGCCAACCGAAAGTCCATCCATAAACATTAGAGGAACAACCTCCATTGGCCAGGGGGGTGATGCATTGATTCTCATAGATGGGGTAGAAGGTGACCCTGCAATGCTGAACCCTAATGATATCGAGTCCATATCTGTCCTAAAGGATGCATCTTCTTCAGCAGTTTATGGTGCAAGAGGTGCTTTTGGAGTTGTTCTGATTACAACAAAATCTCCTCAGACTGATCAGATATCAGTTACTTATAATGGTAGCGTGGGCTTCAAACAACCTACAGTATTGCCAGACTTTACGACAGACCCTGTAATTTTTGCAACCATGTTTGCTGAAGGGTTTGAACTTAATTCAGGGAACTTTCCTCAGAATGTGAACAAGACGTTGCCATTTTCCAGGGACTATCTTGAGGAGTTACAAAGACGTGCAGACAACCCGGATTTACCGAAAACAGAGGTGGATAATGATGGACTTTATAGATATTACCATGGGACAGACTGGTACGATCTGCTCTATAAAGACAGATTGATGTCAACGGACCATAATTTATCTGTCTCCGGTGGTACCGAAACGACGAGTTTTATGGTTACTGGTAGATACCAAGGACAAGAAGGTCTTTTTAATTACAACTCTGATGACTATCAAATGTTGAATTTACGGGCCCGTGGAGTAATCGATATTAAAGACTGGTTACAACTGAATAATAATTTCGACATTTCAAAGAGAGATTATCTTAATCCGCTAAATGTTGGTGAGGGTGGTGGAATCTGGAGGAATATTGCGGATGAGGGGCATGTACTTGCACCCATGTTTAATCCTGACGGGACATTAACACATTCAGCGGCATACACGGTAGGCGACCATTATATTGGGAACAACAATATTGTTACTGAGCGACGTATTATCCGCAATACCACAGAGATGATTGCCAGTCTTTTGGAGGATCAGGTCCTATTAAGAGGAAACTTCACCTTTCAGAATACTGCTTCTGATGAACGTCGGCGCCGGGTACCGGTTCCTTATAGCAGGGCTCCGGGCGTTACAGAGTATGTTGGAACTCAATATAACGACCTGCGTATGCTGAACGATCGTACAGATTATATAGCAGCAAATCTATATGGAGAGTTTGAGGAGGTGTTTTCAGACCGGCACTACTTCAAAGCGATGCTGGGAGGAAACTATGAAAACTCCAGATTTGAGCGGGTTCTTGCTCAGCGGAATGGATTAATCTTCCCCAATGCTGAAGACTTAAATCTTGCTTTGGGGCAATCAATCGTAACAGGAGGTGGTTATGAGAGATGGCAAATACTGGGTGGATTTACCAGATTGAACTACATTTATGATGACCGCTACCTTTTAGAGATTAACGCAAGATACGACGGCTCCTCAAAGTTTCCAGAAAATGAGAGGTTTGCTTTCTTTCCATCGGCTTCTATTGGGTGGAGAATCTCACAAGAGAACTTCTGGAATGTACCCGAAAGTATTATTTCGCATTTGCAGCTCAGAGCTTCTTATGGATCTATGGGTAATGGAAATATTGGATCCTATGTCTTTCAGGAGACCTTTAATATCAGTCAGATCAACAGGGTGATTAATGGAGTTCGACCCCAGGCTACATCAAATCCCGCAGTTCTTCCTGAAGGTTTAACCTGGGAAACAGCGACAACTAGAAATTTCGGTCTCGATCTGGAAATGTATTCTGGTAAACTCCAATTGACTGGTGATATCTATACTCGTGAAACTACGGATATGTTCACCAGAGGCTTAACACCTCCTGCAGTATTTGGCGCCTCACCTCCGTTCGGGAACTTTGCCGATCTGGAAACCAGAGGGTGGGAGCTGTCACTGGGTTGGAGAGATCAGTTTACTCTGGCTAACAAACCGTTTGGTTACAACATACGAATCAGTATGTCTGATTACGTAGCTGAAATCACAAGGTATAATAATCCGGAAGGTTTCCTTAATGATTATTACGAGGGAATGCGTCTGGGTGAAATTTGGGGTTTTGAGACCGAAGGATTCTTCACTGATCAGCAGGATGTGGCTAACCATGCGGATCAGAGCTGGTTCAACCACAGAGGCGGCCGGGGTTTTGAAGCAGGAGATCTTAAGTTCAGGGACCTAAATGGTGACGGTCGTATTGATGAGGGGGAAAACACAGTATACAATCCAGGTGACCGTCGAATTATAGGAAACAGTTTGCCTAGATACTCCTTTGGAATAAACCTTGGGGCAAATTGGAATAATTTTTATATCAATACTTTCTTCCATGGTGTACTGCAGCAGGATTGGTACCCAAGCAGTGAAGCGAATCACTTCTGGGGAGGATATAACCGTATTTATAACGACATTCCGAATTGGCATTTGGATGATGGAGTTATATGGACTCCTGAAAATACTGATGCATTCTTTCCTAGATACGTTGGTTACATAGCACTTGGATCAAACCGTTCACTCGGAGCTCCACAAACCAAATATTTAATGAATGTGGCCTATGTGCGTCTTAAGAATCTGCAGATCGGATATAATTTGCCACAATCCCTCATCGCAGATCTTGGTTTGGCGAATGCCAGAGTTTATATGACAGGAGAAAATCTGTGGTCATGGTCACCACTTTACCGCACAGCGAACAATGTGGACATAGAAGCGATCACTTCACCTTCAGATCAGCTCTTCACAGGTTCTAATTCAGGAGATGGCCTGAACTATCCAAGGTTAAGCAGTATTGCATTTGGTTTATCAATCACATTTTAAAATCAAATTTGAAGAACATGTGGACTAAAAACTTAACAATCAGTTTCGTAATTGCACTGCTGGTTACTGTTATTGCAGGATGTGATTTAACAGAAGTACCTAAATCAACAACTTCCATCGATGAAGTTTTCGGGAGTGAGAATGGCCTGGAGTTGTATACAAATTCGTTTTACGAATATCTGCCCAGTGCTGATAATATCACCAGAGGTGATGCCATGAGTGATTATGGCGCCACGGATGCACTGAACTCCATTGACTTTGTCATACCGGGGGCATATACAGCGGAAACCCATAATTCAGGCTGGGATTGGGGAAGGCTTCGTAATATCAACTATTTCCTTCAAAATAATACAAATGAAGAAATTCCAGCGGATGTCAGAGCTCATTACGACGGTCTGGCCAGATTCTTCAGGGCGTGGTTCTATTTTGACAAGGTAAAACGTTACGGGGATGTACCATGGATTGAAGTACCCCTTGATATCGATGATCCGGCACTGGAAGCTGGCCGGGATCCCCGTGACCTTGTTATGAGAAATGTCTTGGATGATTTGAATTTTGCAATTGACAATATTCGTGATGATGTCGATGGGTCCCGGACACAGCTCACAAAATCTGTAGCACTCGCTTTTAAATACCGAGTTGCTCTGTTCGAAGGTACGTTTCGTAAATACCATCCGGATCTGGGCCTGCAAAGCTCTGCAGACCAATGGTTGGCAGAAGCAGTGAGTAGTAGTCAGAGGCTAATGGATGAAGGAAATTTTGAATTATATACGGGGGCGGGAACTGAGCGTTCTTACCGAGAGCTGTTTATAACAGATGACCCGAATCCTCAGGAAGATATTCTGTCTGTTGTTTCTGATGAGGGATTAGGTATTAGGCACACGGCAAATTGGTGGCTGACTAGTGGGACCTATGGAATCCGTTTAAACTTTAATCGACAGTTTATCAATACTTATCTGATGGAGGATGGGTCACCATTTACTTCTCAGGAAAATTACAAAATCTTGACATTTCTAGAAGAGACACAAAACCGTGACCTTAGGCTCAAACAAACCATTCGAACTCCTGATTATACAAGAACCAATGCTGGAGTGGTTGTGCCTGCGCCGCCCACATTTACTTACACACGAACAGGCTATCAGCCGATCAAATGGGTTGTTGATGAAATTGGTGTAGATGGCGGAAGCAACAATACGAATTCCGTCACTTTAATCAGGTTTGCAGAAGTTTTATTGAACTATGCTGAGGCGAAAGCAGAACTTGGTAGCCTGACAGATGAAGATTGGCGTAATACAATAGGTGCTCTCAGGGAGAGAGCCGGAATCACAGGGGGACTAAATCAACTGCCGGTTACTGTAGATCCTTATCTTCAAGAAAACTACTTTCCGGGTATTAATGATCCTGTAATACTTGAGATTAGGCGAGAGCGCGGAATTGAACTGGTTTTCGAAGGGTTCAGGTTTGACGATATAAGACGCTGGGCCGTTGGTGAGATTATGGAGCAGCCATGGACAGGAATGTATGTGGAGAATGCTGATGAATATATTGACCTCACCGGAGACGGACAACCCAATGTCTATTTCTACACCACACCAAATGCACCTGAACAACAAATTAGCGGTGTGCAGTATGTAAGTGTAAACGATGAGGATCTGATTCTGGAAAATGGAACCCACGGAGAACTTATTCAACTACCCAATATTCAGCGTGAATGGTTGCCCAGAAAGTATTATTATCCCATTCCGCAAGTACATATACAAAGAAACCCAAATCTAACTCAAAACCCCGGATGGGAATAATGAAGAGCAATTTAATAATTTTGTGTCTGACTGTTTTAGGACTCTCTTTCCTGCTACCTAAATCGCTTATCGGACAAAATCAGGATAGTGAAAACCCGATTACCGTGATGTCATACAACATACGGTTCGATAATCCGCATGACGGCCCCAGCGCCTGGCCATACCGTAAAAATGACGTGGCCAAAATGATAGGTCCCGTTTATCAGGTGGATATTGTGGGGCTGCAAGAGGTTTTGTCCCATCAACTGGATGATCTCACCGAACGCCTTCCGTATTACGGTTGGGTGGGAGTCGGTAGAGACGATGGACATCAAAAAGGTGAATACTCACCGATTTTATACAGAAAAGATAAATTCGATCTCATCGCCACTAATACGTTTTGGCTCTCCGAAAGCCCGGAAACGCCTGGAAGTAAATCCTGGGATACGTCCATTACACGTATCGTAACGTGGGCAAAATTCAGAGAAAGAAGTTCTGGCAAAGAATTCTATTTTTTCAATACTCATTTTGATCACAGAGGTGTACAGGCACGGGTCGAAAGCGCCCGGCTTATCCTAGACCGGATCCCGGAAATCAGTGAGGGGCTTCCGTTTATTCTAACCGGGGATTTGAATGTTAACGAAAGCTCGGAAGCGTATGCTTTTATCGATCGATCAAGCCTTGTCCACGATGCACGGTATGTTTCTGAAACAGAACATGAAGGGCCAACTGCTTCCTTTAATAACTGGTTAGAAATCAGAAGAGGGGAGAACAGCAGAATCGACTATATCTTTGTTGGTGATACAGTCCGGGTTCTGAATCATAAAATTTCTGACAGAAAGTTCAATGAGAGGTTTCCCTCAGACCATTTGCCTGTGATTTCAGATATCATTTTACCATCTGTAGAAACAAAAAGGTAGAAAGCTCTTTTTTATAAACAGGTTAGTTCATATTTTTAATCAAATATTACGGCATCCTGTGGCTGATAAAACAGGAGAGGTTGTGGTACACAAAATCTTCTGTCAGGTCTGGTGAACCACCAAAGGAGATCGTCAGCATATCGGTTTTAAAAAGCTGCCGGTATATCCCTTTAAAACATCGAAAATTTCTAAAGGACTCTGAAAAAAATGAATAACCGACTTTTCTATATCATCCTTGGTGCAGTCGCCGTATTATCTCTTCTGTTTTGGATTAACCTGTTTCAGGGTAAAGAAGTGGAGAGCCCTTCGCTTGACCAGGATGTATCAATGGAGCTTACGATGTATCATGCAGAAGGATGTGATTGCTGTGTGAAATGGGCCGATTACCTGGTGGATCGTGGCTTCCGTGTGGTGCAGGAGAAAGTGCCCAACTTGCAAGCTGTTAAACAAACTCATAACGTTCCCGGGGTGCTAAGCTCTTGCCATACTGCGATTACGAATGGATATGTGATTGAGGGGCATGTGCCGGTTGAAGATATCCACAGACTGCTGGCTGACCAGCCAGATGCTATCGGCCTGGCAGCTCCGGGAATGCCTGCCAGTTCACCAGGAATGGACCTCCCTTCGGATCAGATCTGGCATACGGTGCTTTTCGATGAAACGACGATGACCATCTTTAATACGCATAATGAATAAGTAATTCTGTACGTATTTCTGTCCATCATGGGAGTCAGTCGGTTGCCTCTGGAACGAGGAGACGGCAAATTTATAAAGGCGGTGGAAAAAGGGGAGAGGCACTAAAATGAGTGTTGATGGCGGGGAGGAGGTATGGCGCTGCAGAATCAAAAGCCTATCTCCGAAGGGCGAAATAAAAACAGCCCCGGCTGAAAGAGCAGGGGCTGTATAAAGCGAATGGCATCATGAGGAAACGTTTACAAAAGAGTCCGCCGATGGCAAGTAAGGTTCATACTTCGCTCACCGTTCAATGTAAAGGTTTCTCTGATCTGGAACTGTGAATCGTCTGCAGCCGGATCTTTTCTAGAAATAGAGTAGAAGGCCTGCAGCAAGCTGAAAGTCAGGTGAATAGTCATTCATTCCGATACCGAGACTTCCTCTGAATCGAAGATCATTTGATATTCTGTAATCTGCTCCCGCATTCAGAATGGCATAATCTGTTTCAGTTTCAAGTACCAACTCCCCGATGAGGTGGAAATCCCGGGAAGTTTGATATATAACACCTGCACCCAGGTTCATTGATGTCTCTCGTCCGCCCCAGCGCTCCAAAAAGTTTATACCCAGGGTACCTGTAAGTACAACCGGATCGCTAATAGCATGCCGGACAGCACCGAATATCCCGAAGTCCACATTTCCATATCCGATATCCTCTGTACCCACTGGCAGAGTAAGCATGGCTCCTCCGGAAAACTTGGTATTTCTTTCATTGTGAAAATTGTATCTCCAGAAAACTGGAATATCTGCAATCCCTGTTTCGTCATCCCAATCTCCATTGTAGCTGATGTTCTGATAATTAAGGCCGGTTCCCAGTTCCATATCACGGGTAATGGGTATTCCCAAATATGCAGTGAGGCCCAATACATCCACACGGTCATAAGCATCATAGGAGATCAGTCCCTGGCCGTAGAGTGTAGTATGAACCGGCGCATCCCTAAAGAAAGACTGAAAGAGGAGAACATCATCCTTTGTACCGCTCTGAGACTTTGCAAGCGGGGCCAGTAATGTGATGAATATGAAGGTTATAAGTAATTGTTTTTTCATGATTATGTCTTGTTTTATACTTGATGTTACAATCTATTATAATACTGTTGTTCTCTGGATAGGTTCCATATGTCCAAGTTATTGATACTTCAGGAAAGTTGTATAACCGGGCTGTTACTGTTTTAATTAAAAAAGGTAA
>CALKWT010000094.1 GCA_938003885.1 uncultured Balneolaceae bacterium
AGAGTTAGGTATGTGGGCCCGGCAGGACTTGAACCGCGAAGCACTGCTTCGCAACCTCAAAGCCGTTGATCTAGTTAACGGGTGAGGAGTTGACAGAGAAAATTTAGGTATGTGGGCCCGGCAGGACTTGAACCGCGAAGCACTGCTTCGCAACGTAAAGCCGTTGATCAAGTTAGCGGGTGAGGAACCGTTAAAGGAGAGTTAGGTATGTGGGCCCGGCAGGACTTGAACCTGCGGCCAATCGATTATGAGTCGACTGCTCTAACCACTGAGCTACGGGCCCTTCTTCGATTTAACGAAAGACTTTAAAAATACAAGTCTGAGAAACGAGAAACAAGAGTTAAAACCAACTATCCCTTTCCGGTATGCCCGATTGGAATTGGAAGATCCAGCCGATACTGTTAGATTTCAACACGGAGTATGTGTACATTAACTACTGATTGTCAGGTACTTTATTTAACTAATTTAACAACGATTTATGAGTGGTATCAAGTTTGGAACAGATGGCTGGCGTGCTGTTATCGCTGATCAATTTACATTCGAAAATGTCACGATTGTCTCACAAGCTGTCGTCAGATGGATCGAAGCTTCCAACGTGAGCCGGAACGGTGTCGTGATTGGGTACGATGCCCGTTTTCTAAGTGAGAAGTTTGCCCGACAAGCTGCCTGCGTATTTGCAGAATTGGGTATTCCTGTCAGGTTTTCAACTGAAATTGTACCCACTCCTGCGATCAGTTCAGCTGCCAAAAAATATAATGCTGTCGGGATTGTGATCACCGCAAGTCATAATCCTCCGGAATATAACGGGTATAAAATCAAGGCACCCTACGGAGGCTCCGCTTCACAGCCTCAGATCAGAGAGATCGAAAAGGAACTCCCTGCGATTACTGGGCCAATTGAAACACGCTCTTTTGAGGCCTATCAAAAACTGGGCCTGATCCGAATCGCTGATTTGAAGTCAGAATATCTTGAAACTTTGAGAAAGGGAATCGACATCGGACGGTTGAAGGAGAGCGGCTTGAAGATCGCCCATGATCCGATGCACGGGGCGGGAAGCGGAGTTTTAAAAGAGTTGCTGGGCGAGGATGTTGTTGTCGAAATCAATGGGGAGAGGAATCCTCTCTTTGGCGGCCAGGCCCCTGAGCCGGTTGAGAGTAAGATGCAACTGTTGAGCCAGACGGTTGTTTCCAAATCCTGCGATCTGGGTATTGCAAACGATGGCGATGCAGACCGAATCGCCATGGTCGACGATAAAGGTGAGTTTGTGAGTTCTCACAAGATTCTGAGTCTGCTGCTGGAGTACCTTCATAAGAAAAAAGGGTATAGTGGCACCGTGGTAAAAACGTTTTCCACAACCAGCATGCTGGAGGAGCAGGTGAAGCAACATGGGCTTGAACTGGAAGTGACCCCGATCGGCTTCAAGTATATAGCAGAAAAAATAATAGAAGGGGATGTTCTGGTTGGAGGTGAGGAGTCGGGAGGGATCGCTGTCAAAGGACATATCCCTGAGCGGGACGGGCTCTATATTGGCCTGCTCATCGCTGAGATGCTGGTGAATAGCGGAAAGAAACTGAGCAGTATGGTTCAGGAGCTTTTTGATGAGTACGGAATGCACTCTTACTACAGAAGCGATCTCCATACCCTGGAAGAGAAAAAAATGGCCATGATGGAGTACTGCAGGAATGGTAAACTGACAGACGTGGCGGGTGTGAAGGTCAAAAGACGGGAATTTTTGGACGGTGTAAAACATTTCCTGGAGAACGGTTCCTGGGTGATGGTCCGGCCGTCAGGTACGGAGCCCGTCCTGCGGATTTATGCCGAAGCCCCTACAGAAGAAGAGGCTAAAAATCTGGTAGATTACACGGCTGCGATGGTAGACCAGCCCGAAATATTCCTCTGACGATTCTAAATTTATTGATATGTCCCATTCTCACAACTCTGATTCATCCCTTATCTGGCTGGCCGGGATCAGCGGTGTTGCCCTTGCAGCAGGCGCGCTCGCGGAGTTTACACAGCTTCTGCCAGGCAACCTGGCTCTTCCTTTCTATCTGGTGGCCTACGCAACGGGTGGTTATCACGGCCTGAAGGAAACAATTAAAGATCTGCTGGAATTCAGAATAAACATCGACTTCCTGATGATCGCAGCGGCGGCAGGTGCTGCCTTTCTTGGTCAGTGGACCGAGGGGGCGATTCTGCTCTTTCTTTTCTCACTCAGCGGTGCACTGGAAGGGATGGCTCTGGACAAAAGCCGCAACGCCATACAATCCATTCTGAAGCTCAGGCCATCAGAGGGATTGCGCCGTAATGAGGATGGAAGTGAAGAGCTCGTTCCCATAGGGGAATTAAAAATTGGAGATACGGTCATTGTGAAGCCTGGCGAACATATTCCCATTGACGGAGAAGTGATCGAGGGGATAACAACGGTAGATCAGGCCGCCATCACCGGAGAGAGCATACCTGTTACAAAAGAGAAAGGGGATGAGGTCTTTGCAGCTACACAGAACAAGAACGGTGTGATCGCTATCAGGGTTACACGGCATGCTCAGGATACCACGGTAGCCAAGATCATAACGATGGTGGAACAGGCTCAGGGAAGCAGAGCCAAAGCGCAGCGCTTTCTGGACACCTTCGAGCCCAGGTATGCTGTCGGGGTGATCTCTGCAGTGCTACTGCTTATCATCATCCCATGGTTAATTTTGGGTCACGATTTTGATCCCGTCTTCTACCGGGCGATGACTGTTCTTGTCGTTGCTTCTCCCTGCGCACTGATCATCAGCACGCCTGCATCCATTATTTCCGCTATTGCGAATGGTGCCAGGAACGGGATTCTCTTTAAAGGAGGCGTTCATGTGGAGCAGGCAGCAGGAATTGATGTGATTGCTTTTGATAAAACCGGAACCTTGACTCTGGGTGAACCCACGGTGAACGATATGATAGCACTGGATGAAACAGGGGACAAGTTAATTGAAGAGGGGAATGCCGTGAGGAACTTGCTGGAGATTGCAGCCGGTTGCGAGTTACACTCCGAGCACCACCTGGCGGATGCGATCGTTCAGAAATCGACAGAGATGAATGTTGAACCGGCTCCCGCCGAAAATGTACAAGCGGTACCGGGACGTGGTGTGCGGGCAACACTGAATGGAAAATCTGTGGCAGTAGGAAATAATATTCTGTTCGAAGAGGTCATTCCGGGCTGGAGCTCACGTTTGTTAGAGAAAGCGCAATCTCTGAGAGAAAGTGGTAAAACTGTTGTCTATGTGACCCTGGATGAGCAACCTGTCGGACTCATCGCCCTGGCAGACCGGGTGCGTCCGGAAGCAAAAGCATCGATACGGATACTTCGGGAAATGGGAGCCCGGAAAATTACCATGCTCACAGGGGATCATTACGGCGTGGCCAACGTCATCGCAGAAGAGCTGGGTATCGATGACGTCTATGCAGATTTACTGCCGGGACAGAAAGCAGATAAGATTGAAGAGTTAAAGAAAGAGGGCACCGTGGCAATGGTAGGTGACGGGGTAAACGATGCACCGGCCCTTGCTGTCAGTGACCTGGGAATCGCAATGGGTGCAGCAGGAACGGATGTGGCTCTGGAAACAGCTGATATCGTACTGATGGGGGATGACCTCACCCGGCTCCCTTACCTGCTCTGGCTATCCCGCAAATCCGGACGGGTTGTATGGCAGAACATCATCTTCAGCCTTGCCGTGATTGTTCTCCTGCTATTCGGCGTCTTTCTGGTTGAGTTGCCCCTGACCCTCGGAGTCGTGGCTCATGAGGGAAGTACACTCCTGGTGGTGTTGAATGGCCTGAGGTTACTGAAGGGCCGTGACCTGAATGTGTGACTTCTATATTATTTTTCATGAAATCCCGTTATTTATCAAATTAAGGGTCTTGCAAACTTGGTATCGGCCGGCTCTCTTACCATGAGGAATCCTTTCGAGTATCCGGCTGCACCGAATGATGTAATAGACCTGTTCTTCTTTTTAATCTGAATTCTGAATAATGAGATTACGTATCCTCCAAAACATCTTTTTATCCCTGTTTATCTTCCTTCCTCTCCTGGATCAGGCTGCCGCCCAGGAGAAGCAGACCTATCAATCTCTTCAGCATGCACTTTTTTCAGGGTCCCAGCTGCGAGGGGATACCGGGCCTCAAAATATTCAATGGATAGAGGGGGGCAACCGGTTTTCCTATATGACCCACGATCTGATGAGCGGGGAGCGCCAAATCTATGTGAGCGATCCCTCTGGCGGAGAGGACGAGTTGATTTTTGACACTGCCGGTAAAACGTTCCCGAACAGTGATTTGCCATTTGAATTCTCTTCTTTTGAATGGTCGGCCGATTTTGAATACCTGGTATTTCAGACAAATTTCCGGCCCATCTATCGCTATTCAGGCAATTCCGATTACTATTACTACTCTCTGGAGGATGAGAGCCTGAGGCTTGTCGCCCGCGATGCAATTACTGCCCGCCTCTCTCCCGACGGATCCAAAATAGGGTATCACAAGGATGGTGATATGTATGTTTACAATCTGGATGAGGAAACCGAAACCCGGCTCACCACCACAACCGGGGAGTACTTTTTCAACGGCCGCTTTGGTTGGGTATACGAAGAGGAGTTCGGCCTGGTGGAGGCGTGGCAATGGTCGCCTGACAGCCGCTATATTGCGTATTGGCAGACGGATGAGCGGGATGTCGAACATTTCGTCTCAACAGACTACGAAGGCACTTACCCTCAATACACGGATATTCCCTATCCCAAAACAGGGAGTGAAAATCCCAAAGTGCGCCTGGCAGTTGTGGATACGGAGAGTGGCCGGAATCAGTGGCTCGATCTGGATCCCGGAGATGGGCTGGTTCCCCGAATATACTGGACAGCCCGTCCAAATACCCTTGCGGTTGTCTGGATGAACCGGCAGCAGTCTGAAATGGAGCTGCACCTGTTTGATGCAGCCAATGGCCAGGGTGAGATGATCTACCGGTATGCGGATGAAAGCGGGTGGGTGGATGTTTTTGACTTCTTTGCGGGGATTGATCACTATCTATTTTTCCCAAAGGACAGTCAGGAATTTTTTCTGATTTCCGATCGGGATGGTTACAAACATCTCTACCGCTATGGATATGACGGGGAACTGATAAATCAGGTTACCTCGGGCGATTGGAGGGTCACCAATGTGATGGCAATCGATGAGCAGACTGAAAAAATATATTATATATCGACCGAGGTGTCTCCCCTGGAACGTCACCTCTACTCCATCTCCTTTGATGGCAGCGGGAAGAGAAGACTCTCCCAGTCAGAAGGGACCCACTCTTTTTCAATGGGGCAGAATGGGCGGTACTATATCGATCGATGGAATAATACCGAGGATCCGGGAGCGGTCGAGTTGTGGACCACAGAAGATGGGGGCAGGCTGCTCCATGTCTATTCCGATAATGAAAGAGTACGTGAATTTACCAACCGTTATATCTACCAGCCGAGGGAACTGTTTTCATTTACCACATCGGACGGTCAGGAGCTGGATGGGTATCTGGTTAAGCCCCATGATTTTGACAGTACGGCAACCTATCCTCTTCTGTTGAATATCTACGGGGGGCCTGGTGCACAAGGTGTGTATAATCAGTTTGAAACGGATGCCTGGACGCAGTACCTGGCTCAGGAAGGATTTGTGATTGCGAATGTTAACAATCGCGGGAGCGGCGGCTACAGCCGGGATTTTGAAAAGGCAGTCTACCTGAATCTGGGCACCCTCGAAGCGCACGACTTTGCTGAGACTGCTCGTTACCTGGGGAGCAAGGAGTGGATAGATAGCAGCAGAATGGCCATACGGGGTCACAGCTACGGTGGCTATATGGCGGCACTCACCGTGGTTTTACATCCTTCGGTATTTAAGGCGAGTATCGTCGGGGCCCCCGTGGCCGACTGGCGTCTCTACGATACTATTTACACTGAACGATACATGGGACTTCTGGAAGAAAATGAAGAAAACTATATTAAGAGTTCTGTGATGGCCCATGCCAGCAAGCTGCAGGCCAATATGTTAATTGCCCACTCCTCAATGGATGAAAATGTTCATATCCAGAATACGATGCAGATGCTGACCGCATTTATCAATGCCGGAAAAGATGTGGATCTGAGAATCTTTCCCAAAGGTGCTCACGGCGTAGCCTACAATCAGCAGAGTTATTTGCTGCTGCATCAGGCGTATACGAACTATTTAAACAGGCATTTAAAGTAAAGGAGCAGTTTTTATTGCAAAAATGCGGCCTCAAGATGAAAAATTCCTGAACATTTATTTGCAATTTTCGATCAGGGTAGTAAATTGTCCAATGGGATGTATCTAAATTCTGACAAGGTTAACTAAATAAATGGAACGGGTTTATGGGACAGACAACGCAAAACAAACAGCAGGATATCGCTATACTACTGTTGAGAATTGGAGTAGGATGCATTTTCATCTATGCAGGCTGGGGGAAGCTGACAGGAATAGAAGGTACACAGGGCTTTTTCGATAGCATCGGAATTCCAATACCTGCTCTGATGGCCTGGGTGGTTGCCATCGTTGAATTTTTTGGCGGGATTCTCGTTCTGCTGGGTGCCTGGACACGTATCCCGCATCTGCTGCTTGCCATTATTATGCTGGTTGCCCTTCTTACTACAAAATTAGGCGGAGGATTCGGCCCTGCCCGGCTCGACTTTATCCTTCTTCTGGCCAATATCGCACTTTTCTTGCTGGGAACAGGCCGCTATGCTGTAGATGAGGCGATGGGCAGAAGGTGATTTCTGCCCTTCAGATACTACTCATACCGGTCGGAGAACAGGTTTTCATCCTCGGGTGAACCGATCAGAATCAGTTCGTCCCCCATCTGAATCACACGGTCCGGTTCAGGGCTTACGATCATCTCGTCATTTGAATTGATGGCCAGGACGGTACACCCGGTTTCACTGCGGATAACGGTATCTGCCAACCTCTTTCCGGCCAGCTTTTTATTTACAATATGATTGAAAATATTAAGTCCTTCGGCCAGAATTAAAACATCCTGCCCCTCCAGAATATTAAACATGGAGTTGGCACCCATAGAGGCATAGGACATCACAAAGTCGGCGCCGGCGCGGTGCAGCGTATTGATGTTTTTCTCATATGTAGCCCGGCTGATGATCTGAATATCCGGAAATAGCTGCCGGCAGTAGATGGTCAGATAGATGTTCATGTCATCGTTGTGAGTCGTGATCAGCACGGTATGCGCATCTTTCATTCCCGCCTTCTCCAGCACTTCGATTGCGGCGGCATCTCCCAGAATATACTTTTCACGATTCCGTATCCGGGTCGGATCTTTATCGATAATCCGGTAATCGATCTGACGCTCCTCCAGTGATCTGGCTGCTGCCCTCCCGACCCGGCCACCGCCTATGATCATGACTGGCTGATCGGATACATTGTAAATACTGACAAGCTCATCATAATTTCGAAGTTGCTGTACAGATCCTGCCAGTACCAGAGCTGTTTCTGCAGTAATGACGGAGTCAGGCAATGGATGTTTAAATACTCCCCGTTTCCAGATACCGGCCACCGTAATTCCTGTTTTCTCCCGTATGCGGCTTTCGCGCAGGGTCTTGCCGACGTAGGGCGTGTCCTGGACAGTCGCCTCACCAATCACCAAATCATCGATATGTCCGATAATGTGTACCCTTGCATTACCTCCAATTGTCCGACGGGCGAGAGCCCTGCCAAGAATTTCACCCAGCTGAAGCACATGGTCGGCTCCGGCCAGCTGCAGAATATCCACTGAGTCTTCAACATCTGCCGTTGCCACAACCTTGATGTCGGGATTGTACTCTTTGACAGTAAAGGTGATATTTGTGTTGATGGTATCACTCCCGGAAGCGATCACCAGTTTTGCATCTTGAATATTCAGATTGGAATAGGTATCAAAGTCGGTAGGGTCCAGATTAAGCACCTTATATCCCGCATCCGCCAATTCAAGGGCTTTGATTAGTGTTGGTTCCAGTATGACATAGGGTATTTTATAGGCGGTCAGCTTTCGAATCAACGCTTCCGTGACAGAGTTCAGTTCGGTAATCAGCACATGATCCTTGACAGAGGGATCCAGTTTTTTGGGAGCCCTTGAACGGCTCAGTGATTTTATCCAGGGAGCGTAGAAAAACTCGATAAAGGTAAAAGGCAACATGACAAGTAGAAAAAGCATACCCGAGAAGAGTACGACCATAGAGAACATGCGCCCGAGGTCCGTCGTGAATACGATATCACCATACCCAAGAGTGCTCATGGTGGTGAGTACCCAGTAAAATCCGGTGAACCAGGAGTGGTCCTGCCCCTCATAGGCTGCAACGAAATGAAAGAGAATGCTGTAGCCGATATAGATCACAACGATCAGAGTGACAAACTTAATCAGCCTCCTGATGTTGGTCTTGGCACGTCTGGTATTGAAGAATGAGGTATAACTGTCTAAGAATTTCAAAGAGGGTGCCACTGGTCTGGTGGTTGGAATCAGATTTTGTAAGCTATCATTCTAAGAAGTTTTAAGGTAAACTAAAAAGCCGTCTCGGAAAATTAACCAGAAAAGTGAGTTCTGGAAAACCGTTTGGGAGCTGTATACTTGTTCAAATTACATTCAAAAGATTGAGAATCGCGATGGGTATCCAATTGCCCCGGTGCCTGATTTCATGAATACTGCCGGCCCCCCGTGCGATGAAGCAAGACGATAAAAAAGGTTGTGCAGAAGAGAAGTAAATTGGTAAACCAGAGACGGGCCGTATTATGTGTTCCATGAGATTGTTTGTATCTTTACTGTATGGAAAATGAAGAAAACATCAGAGTGAAAAGAACAGATCTAAAATCTCTAAACCGGAGTGAGTTGAATCAATTTCTGGAAGAGATGGGGCTGGCCAGCTACCGGTCGGATCAGGTTTTTCAGTGGCTTTATCAAAAGGGGGTATCCGATTTTTCCGAAATGACGAACCTCTCAAAAGATCTGAGAAACAGGCTTTCAGACTTGGCAGAGATAAGGAGGATCAGCGAGTATAGCCGGCAGGAGTCGCAAGACGGTACGGTAAAGTTTCTATTTCAGCTGGATGACCCGCAGGAGTTCAAGGTAGAGGCTGTTCTGATTCCCGATTTCTATGAAGATGGAGTAGCCAACCGGCTGACCGTCTGCGTCTCGTCACAAGTAGGCTGTATGTTTGGGTGTTCGTTCTGTGCAACCGGAAAAATGGGGTACTTCCGCAGCCTTACGCATGGTGAGATCGTAGATCAGGTTCAGCAGATTAACGAATTTGCAGAAGCCCGGTTTGGTAAGAAAATCACAAATATCGTCTATATGGGAATGGGCGAACCGCTGCACAACTACAAGGCTGTGACAGAATCCGTCCGTATCCTGACGGATCCCCTCGGTATGGATCTTTCGCCCCGCAGAATTACCATCTCTACAGTGGGCCTTACCAAACAGATTCAGCAACTTGCACGGGAGGATCTGGGGGTAGGCCTGGCGATTTCACTGCATGCAGCTGACGACGTCAAGAGAAATAAAATCATGCCTATCAATGAGAGTTTGAATCTTGAAAAGCTGGAACAGGCAGTACGATTCTATTTTCAAACCACTATGCAGCCGATTACTTACGAATATCTGCTGTTCGATGAGTTTAATGATACAGCAGAAGATGCCCGGAGGCTGATCAACATCGTGCGGTGGGCTCCCTCGAAAGTGAATGTGATCATGTATAACAATGTGGCGGGGGTGGCTTTGAAAAGGGCAAGGGAAGACCGTCTGAACCTCTTTATGCGAACTCTGGCCAATGCAGATGTTACAGCTACCGTACGCCGGAGCCGGGGGGACGACATCGATGCAGGATGCGGGCAGCTGGCCATTCGCGAAGGGCAGGAGAGAGGGAAATCCCTGGCGAAAGGTTGATCTTATTCTGCTTGCCGCAGATTTGCCAGTCTAACAGGGTCTTTTAAAAGATGAGTTTCCTCTCCTGAACGAAGGATGGAGAGAAAGTTCATGGGAAAATCAACCCACCTTTCTGCTGGAAGCAGCCATAGTTAGTAGCCTGAACGCCTGTCCGCCAGATGGAGCAGTTCCATTCCCGACAGGAGCCGTTTGTAATTTTCCACGATGAGTGGTGCCGCTTCTTCTTCCTCGGTAATTGCAGCCACATGGGGGGTGATTGTTATATTTTTTCGATTCCAGTAAGCGTGAAGGTCAGGCAGAGGTTCTTTGGTAAAGACATCGAGAACGGCGTGCTGAATATGGCCTGTATCCAGAGCGTAGATCAGATCTTCATCCACAAGCAGCTTCCCGCGGCCCACATTGATGTAGAAAGAGGGCTCTTTCAATTTTTTAAAAAGATCCAGATCCACGATACCGTCTGTCTGCGGGGTCAGTGGCAGAAGAGAGACAAGGATATTTACAGTCGACAGAAAGGGTTCCAGATTCTGCTCGTCGTAGGTCGTTACCGAGGGGATCTCCTTTTTAGAGCGTGCCCAGCCTGCCACCTGGAATCCATTCATGGCCAGTTTTTCAGCGGTTCTCTTTCCCAGTTCTCCGAGCCCCATGATTCCAACCGTGATCTCCTTTTTTGAGAGGGGACGACGGGGATTCCACTGCACGAGAGATTGCTGGGTATGGTATAGATGAGAGTGATTGATAATATTCAGAACCGACATCAGTACAAAATCGGATATCTGTTCGGCCATGGAAGGGAGGACCAGCCGTACGATCCGGACATGATCCGGAATGGATTCATCGTTTATAAGATGCTCAACACCCGCACCCAGGGAGGAGACCGCCTTCAGGTTAGGATAGGAGTGAAACAGCTGCTTCGGTTGATTCCATGCAACGGCAAACTGTACTCGCCTGGGATCTTGAACACGAGGCCAGATATCCAGATCAATATTGGGGTCGGTAGCCCGGATCAGATCTGCCAGCCTGGAAAGATCTCTATTCTGAGAAACCAGTAACAAGGACATAGACGCAACCTCTCTTCTTTATGGCAGATTATTTCGGTGAACGCTTCGATGGCATTCAATCGTAAGATAATAATTCCTTGTACAATCCAATACTTTTTGTTGAGAATCAGGGAGGAGCCTGTCAGGCAACATGGCTTGGGAGGGACAATTTCAAAACTTCTTGTAAATCAATCTCTTTTTATCCGATCAATCCTTAGATTTGGGCTATAGACAAAATGATAATACCGTGGCGGACAGAACGCCTTAAACCGAATCACATATCCATGTTACTAAATAGAAGACACGTTTTTCTTCTCCTCCTGTTGCTGATCTGTTTTGGCACGGATGCTCTTACAGCTCAGGAACAGTTCACGTTCGAAGATGTAATGAAATTTGAAGATATTAAAACTCCTGTAATTTCTGCCGATGGAAAATGGGTAGCCTACGGGATCTGGCCCGAGATCGGGGATGGTGAGACTCTCATACGGTCAGTCTCCGGAGACAGAGAGTTTAGAGTTGAACGCGGAACTAATCCCCGTTTAACCCCTGACGGAAGATGGGCGGGGGTCTTGGTCCAACCTCCCTATATTGAAGCGCAAAATGCCGGAAAAGAGGCTCCGAGGCAGGGCTTCACCCTGCTGCAGACCAACGGGGAAGATCGCCTGGTGTACGAGGAGGTAAGGCGATTCTCATTTTCGAATGACGGCAAGTGGGCGGTGATTCATCACTATCAAGATAAAAAACTGGAAGATCTTAAAGATAAAAGCAGCCAGACGGGCCATCCCCTTACTCTAACCCACCTGGAGTCAGGGTGGAGCCGGAAATTCGATTTTGTGCATGAGGCAGCCGTCGACAGCACATCCAAATACCTGGCATTTTCACGGGTTGATACCACAGGGTTGGAGAATGGCCTCTATCTGATCGATCTGGAGCGAACAGAACCACAGGAGGAGAAAGTAGCCGGCTTTGAGAACGGACTCTTCTCCAATCTGACATGGGATCATAAGAACTACCGCATAGCCTATACAGCAGCGGAGATGGATACCACGCATAACTACCACCCTTCGGATGCTACCCTCTATCTCTATACTCCCGGGGGAGCACCGGAAGTATTGGTAACCCCGGAGGAGACGGAAGATGGGTACAGGCTTCGATCCAATAACCGCCTGATGTGGACTCACGATGGCGACCGCCTTTTTTACGGGGTCTCCCTGGCTGAGATGGTAGCACTGGATGAGAAGAAAGAGGAGACAGATTCTCTGACGGTTGAGAATCTCTATGATACCAGTCGCATTCTGAAGGGAATTGAAGGAAAAGTGTGGCACTGGGATGATCCGCTTATAAAAACGCACGAAAAGCAGACGTGGCAGAGTCGGAAAAACCACCTCTACAGAGCCGTTTATCATCTGGATCAGGGCCGCTCCGTTCAGCTTGCCACCCCTTCTGTCCCCACAGTACAGCCGGCACATCACAGTGGAAAGATATTGGGTTACTCAGAGCTTCCTTATCAGAAACTTCGAACCTGGGATGGAACCTATCGCGATTACTACCTGATCGATCTGGAGACGGGCGAGGCTGAACTCATTCTGGAGAAGCAGCGTTTCGGTGCAACCCTTTCGCCTGGCGGAACCTGGGCCGCATGGTTCGACGGGCATGAATGGAATATACGCCATACGGAGACGGGCATGGTACGAAATCTCACATCCCATATCGACACCCCCTTTACCGATGAAGATAATGACCGGCCCATGCCATCGGGCTCATACGGCATTGGAGGGTGGACGGAGCAGGACCGGCACATTTTGTTGTATGACAAATATGACCTTTGGCAAATGGATACCCGGGACGGCCAGTCTCTGCGAATCACAGATGGCCGTGAGGAGAGCAGGATCTTCCGGATCCGGGATCTGAATCCACAGGAAAACTTCTTTTCAAACAGTGAGCGGTTACTGCTCACCATGTACCATGATCTCAATAAAAATTTCGGTTTTTATGAAGCGAGATTGGGGAGTGAGGGGGCCAGCCAGATTCTGGAGGAGGAGAAGAAATTCTCGGTGGTTGCACTGGCCGGTGAGAGTGATGCCATCCTCTTTACCCGGGAGAGTTACCAGGAGTACCCCAATTTATGGGTGGCTTCTGACCGAAGATTCCGAAATCCGGTGCAAGTCTCCCACCTTCACGAAGATCTGCTGGAAAGATTTGCGTGGGGAGATGCTGAACTGGTAGAGTGGCTGAACATGGATGGAGACCCCGTACAGGGTGTTCTGATCTATCCGGGCAACTACGAACCCGGTAAGCAGTATCCGGTCTTCATCTACTATTATGAGCGCTATTCGCAGAGGCTTCATGAATTCAACAAGCCGGTGACCAATCACAGGCCTAATCTGGCACAGTTCACCAGTGATGGCTATGCTGTGTTTTTACCCGACATCTGGTTTGATGTGCCCATTCCAGGATATTCTGCAACAAAAAATCTGGTGCCGGGTGTACATAAGCTGATCGAGATGGGCATTGCCGATCCGGATGCAATCGGGCTGCACGGCCACTCCTGGAGCGGTTATCTGACGGCGCAGGTCGTTACCCAAACCGACATTTTTGCGGCTGCAGTTGCAGGAGCACCGGTGGGCAATATGACCAGTGCATACAGCGGCATCCGGTGGGGTACCGGCCTGGCGAGGCAGTTTCAGTATGAGCAGACACAGAGCCGGCTGGGCGTAAGTATGTGGGAAAACCTCTCACCTTATATTGAGAACTCACCGGTTTTCTTTGCTGACCGGATCAACACCCCTCTGCTGATTCAGCACGGGGATGCAGATGAGGCAGTGCCCTGGTATCAATCCATAGAGCTCTATCTGGCACTAAGGAGGAACGGTAAGGAGTCGGTTTTCCTTCACTACTATGATGAGCCGCACCACCTCCGGAAGATGGCTAACCGTCTGGATTATGCGATTAAAATGAAAGAGTATATGGATCACTATCTGAAAGGAGAACCCGCGCCTGCCTGGATCACCGATGGGGTACCCTGGCAGGGTAATTAGACGATGCCTCTGTGACGATTTTCGGTCCGGAAGCGGCAGAAATAAATTTTAAAATAACACTAAACAGAAACCTTTTTAATCTTGATAAGATGATTTGGAATGTATATTTATCTGGTGAAATTCATTCAGACTGGCGAAATGAAATAGAGAAAGAAGTTGAAGCGAGAGACTTGCCGGTCGACCTCTATGCCCCTGTCACCGATCATGCTGCTTCCGATGATGTCGGCATTACTATTCTGGGTGATGAGGAGAAGGATGTTTGGAAGGATAGTAAAGGAGCTAAAATCAACGCTATCCGGACAAGAACTCTCATAGAGCAGGCGGATATTGTGGTTGTCCGCTTCGGGGAAAAGTACCGTCAGTGGAATGCCGCTTTTGATGCCGGCTATGCAGCAGCTTTGGGTAAAAAATTGATCGTCATGCACCCTGAAGAGCACACCCATGCGCTAAAAGAGGTGAATGCTGCTGCACTTGCCGTTTGCCGTACTCCGAAGCAGGTGGTTGAAATACTCGATTACGTCATCCTGAAGAAGTAAAATGCACCGTTAACGGAGGGATGTTCAATCCGTACGGTCACGGCCGTAATCATCCTGGAGCCGCACGATGTCCTCCTCATCTGAGGGGTGCAGGGGATCTGTATGGAGCCAGATTTCAGCTACCACTCCCCAATGATCCAGGCCTGTCAATCGGTGTCGGATCTCCCTGGGGAGAGTGATCTGGCTGCCAGTTTCATGAACTTCGACCGGGGTGAGTTGATCCGTCGGGCTCTGGCAGATCCCAACCGGCCCCTGGATCACAGACCAAACTTCTGACCTGCGATGATGATACTGCCATGACAGCCTTGCTTTCGGAGCTACAAAGAGGAGTTTCGGGCTCATGGGCAGCTCCAGTTCGGCAGGGTTGAGCCCATCCAGATTCTGGAAATAGTTCTTGATAAAGGAGGATAGGGAGTCCCCCTGTATCAAAAAGAATCCACCCCAAGGCCTTTCCAGATCTTTGGATTCTATATGAATATTTTGTTGAACCAAACGACTCTCAAAGCGCGCGGCGATCTCTATTATCGATAGTTGAGACATAAATTATTTCGTTTTAGTGGCAGTTATAATTCTGAAAGCAGAGGCAATAGGTATAATATAGCGGAGATCTTGATTATTTGAACAAGAAATTTTGGAAGAGACGACGGATGTGGGCCACACTTGCCGGGTGTTGATAGTAAGAGACGATGAAATGGGGAAATAACTGATTTAACAAGGTTGAGTTAAATTTGAACAACCATTTTTCAGCCCTGGATTCTGTCAGAGAAGGGCATTGTTGGTACCCCTCAGCTTATCATTTCTCTTAAAACGGATGAGAATCTCATCAGGTTGCCCCACCTTTGAAATCGTAGCATCGATCTGCTGAAGGAAGGTTTTAAGGAGCATATATTGATAGGTGTGCTGTTTATCCCTTAAAGTTTTCTCCGAAAAAATGCGGAGCCCCCTGATGGTTATTTCTGTCTCGAGGCCTCTTCTCGACAATCGTATGCGGATAGTGCCCGGTTCGAACAGATTATTTTTTTTAGAGAAACGGATCAACTCATGAATAACCAGGCCTAGAGGTACCGCCTGGTTCATATTGAGGTGAAAGGAGTGTCCCAGATCTTCCGTAGATTCTAACTGAAAATCGACCTGGGGGAAGCCATGAAATTTGTGATTGAATGACTTCAGGTACTGTCCGAAATCAACCATTACGATGCTCCTGGCCTGATAAAGAGACTCATGAATTTCAGCGATAGCATGAATCCTTGAGCTCACCTCGCTCAGTTTTTCAGTGACCTCTCTGTTCTCCTCCTGGAGTATCTGAAGATCCAGCAGGCTCACAACGACAGCCAGATTGTTTTTTACCCTGTGATGGATCTCCTGTAGCAGGGTGTCCTTCTCAGCAATTGTACGCTGAAGGCTTCTTTCCAGAGAGACCTGCTTCCTCATATCCACATAAATCCCGAAGAGAGCGATCAAATTTTCATCGTGGTAGATAGGAACTGTATTAAGGATTACCGGGATCCGTTCCCCTCTCTTGTTACGGCGGACAGTTTTTATCTGGTGGGAAACTCTGCCAAATGCCTCTCTGTTAATCTCCTCTGCTTCCTCCAGATACTCCTCTTCCGTGATCATCGGATTTATATTTTTGCCTGTTAACTCCCTGTTTTTATATCCGAAGAGATCCTCAAACCCACGGTTTGCCTTTATCACCCTTCCGTCTGGCCCGATCATAATGATAGCAAGCGGAGAGTTTTCAAAGAGCTGGGACATCAGTTCATAATTGCGCTCCTTTTCCATTTGGACCACAAGATGGTCCGTTTTGTCTGCGGCAGTGGCAGCCAGGAAGGATCGGTTCTCTATTCTGAACCTGTTGAAGTAGAGATGATAAGGCCTTACCCCTTCACCTTTGGGCTGTAGCCCGGCTGTGAAATTACCAGAGCCAGTCACAAAAATATGCTCCAGTACATTCTGTACCCATTCTTTGTCATCCCGGCCCAGGAGTTCAATCATATTTAATTGGTGCAATTCCCCATCTTTGTAGCCCAATTCGTGGTTCAGTTGCTGGTTCCACTTCACCAGTTGTAACTCCTCATTGATGACCAAAAAGATACCCGGAATACTATTTAATACCGTCTGAGAAAAGTACATTTCCGATTCCGGGGACTTCTGATGCCGGTCTCCTGAAAGTGAGGCCGGTTTCTTGCGGAACTCCATGTTGGTCAAGGTCATGAGTACCGCAGGCTGCCGTTTTTGGAGAGAGGTGATGGTGATCCGATAGCTTTCATCACTCCCCGGATGCATACCGTCTACCTTCAACTCTCTCTTTTGATGTATTCCTTCTAACACTTCCTGTATAGAAAAGAGCAGACGCAAGGCATAGTCATTACCCTGAGCCACGTTTCCGGCACAATGTTCAAAATAGTCGGTCGCTGCACGATCCGGGAAAACCCAGTGAGGCTGCCCAACGGCCTGATCCCATACTTCATTACTATCGGTAATCATTCCCCGGTCATCCAGAACTACGGCTGCCCAGGGCAACGCATCGAGCAGTTTGCGTTCGCCATCCGTTAATATCGTATGCTCATTTTGCAAGATTCCGGCACCTCTTAAGTTGGTGTTACCCGAATATAATCTTAAGAATAATAGCTAAATATTAACAAGTGTTAAAAATTTTTTGGTATTTATGGGCTGTATGGGACAGTTAATTAGCCCGGATCAGTATGAATCGGGTGAAATAATGTTGTGCTGAAATGCATACTTAACCAGGCCGGCTGTATTCCGGGCGCCCGTTTTCTGAAGTAAATTTCTTCGGTGTGCATCCACTGTACGCGAACTGATAAATAGTTTTTCAGCGATCTCCTGATTTGTAAACTCCTTGATGATTAGCCCCAGGATTTCCAGCTCCCGATTTGTGATGTGAACATACTCAGGTTCCGATGATCTTCCTTTTCCTTTTACCAGGTCCATCAAAACACTCTGGGCGGCCTCCGTACTGAAATAATGCCGGCCTTCCATGATCTCCGAAATCGCCTCCTTTAGCTCATTCCTGCCTGCACTTTTCATAATATAACCGGAAGCGCCGGCCTGGATCATCTGCCGAATATTGAGATCATCATTGCTCATGGTGAGAGCCAGGATTTTGGTATCCGGCATCCGCTCCTTCACCTTTCTGGCAGCCTGGATTCCATCCATCCCGGGCATATTGATATCCATAATGATCAGATCAATTCCGGTTCTGTCCAGAATTTCCATGACTTCATTCCCGTTATTGGCTTCTGCGACAACTTCTATACCGGTGATGGGTTGTAACATCAGCTTGATTCCATCCCGGACAATTTTATGATCATCAGCCAGAAGGATTTTAATGTTAGCCATAAGTCCTAACTTGTAATTGAGTTCATCATGGGCGATGGAATGGACAGTTATCCGATCGGAACAACCAGTGATATGATCGTACCTTTTTCATTGCTTCTCAGATCAAAATCTGCAGACATGGCTCCGGCCCTGGTTTTAATACTTCGCAGCCCGATGCCCGGTGTAGCCAGATTGTTGATATCAAATCCGACTCCGTTGTCCTCAATCGCCATTAGCAACTCATTATCGGAATAAACCAATTGGATATCAATAGTGGTTGGTTTGCCATGCCGGATCGCATTATTAATCCCCTCCTGAAGTATCCTGTAAAGATTGATCTGGACTTTATCTGGAATTTCGATTCCGGCCACATTGTTGTAGTAGGTAAAACAAATCCCTGTATTAATTTTAAGGTGGTTGATCAGTGATTCAATCGCCAGTTCCAGACCATAATCCTGAATGGCCTTGGGGAGCAGGTTTTGCGCAATATTGCGGGTTTCCGAAATCGCATAGTTCAAAAGCTCCAGTCCTGTTTCAAAAATTCTGGCATGTTTGTCAGAGAGGCCTTCAAGATCTTCATAGAGGGACTTAAGATTCATGTTGCAGGCGGAAAGATATTGCCCGAGTCCGTCATGAAGTTCCTCTGCAATTCTCTGCCGTTCCCGCTCTTCTCCCTCGATGATGGCACTGATCGCTTTCTCTTCAGCTTCTCTCTGTTCGGTGATATCGAGTGCGATGACCAGTCGCTGGCGCTTTCTTTTATATAAAATTTCTGAAACGGAAATATCAACTACCAGCTTCTCATTGTCGCTGGTGAGATGGATGCAATCTTTGAAATTAAGATGAGAGGAGCTGAACTCCTGTTTCAGGGCCTTTTCAAAATAGGCTGCATCCGATTCCAAGTGCAGGTCCGTCACCCGCATCTGCCGCATGACCTTACGGGGGTACCCATACTTCCTGAAGGCCGATTGATTGACGGTGACAAATTTTAAAGTGTCCGGATCGTAGATCCACATCGGAATCGGATTCTGATCAAACAAGAGCCGGTACTGCTCCTCCGAGGCGGTTAGACGCTTTCGTGACTGAACTTCTTCGGTGATATCGGATATGGCTCCAACCATATGGGTATAGTTGCCCATTTTATCTCTTAAAAAATAGCCCCGGTCGTTAACAAACGAATAGAAACCGTTGTTGCTTCTGATCCTGTAATAGCCCCTCCAGGAGTCATCCTGATTCGCAATCGCTCGCTTTTTACTGGAAGTGACAGCCTCCCTGTCGTCAGGATGCAGCTGCTGGATCCAGTCATCCCACGTATTTTCGATATCGCTGTTCTGATAATCAAATTTGCTCTGCCAACCCTTGCTCCACCATATTTTGTTGCTCTCCAGATTCCAGTCATAGAGGACGTCATTGGCACTTTTTGCGATCATTTCAAACTTGTAACTCTGAAATTTGATCTCCTCTTCGTAGGCTGCCTCGCGGGTCTTGTCGACCATGGTACCAATCATCCGGACCGCTTCGCCCTTTTCGTCGCGTATGATGTAGGCCGAGTCCAAAATGCGTCTGAGTCCCCCTGTCGCGTCAATAAACCAATACTCTTCCTGCCAGGAATCAGTTCCCTCTTTTTCAGCTTGTTTCATACTCTGGCAGACCCTCTCCCTGTCTTCAGGCAGGATATGATTCTGCCAGAATTCCGGATGTTCATATTCTTCCCGCGAGTAGCCGAATGCCGTTTCGATTCCCTTGCCCCACCAGACTTTATTCTGTTTCGGCCTCCACTCCCAGATCACATCACTGGTGATATTGGCAGCAATTTCAAAGCGTTTCTGCTGTTCGGTAAGCTCTTTCTTAAAGTCTACCATCTCAGAGATTCCCATCAGAGTACCGATCACCTTTGTCGGCTGGTTCTCGGAGTTCCAGGAGATTGTCTTTCCATTATAGAGGACCCAGACCCAGTGGCCCTCCTTATGCTTCATCCGGATCTCATCTTCATAGATTGGATAGTGGCGGGTAGGGTGCATCTCCATCAGGAGTTCTGTCTTCTGGAGATCCTCGGGGTGAATTAAATCTGTCCAGGTCTCAAAATCCAGGGGTTCCAGTTCTGTTTTGGAATACCCAAGGATGCTGGCCCACTCATCATCTATAAAAAGTTTACCCCGGCTGCGGCTCCAGTCCCAGATTCCAACCTTCTCCGACTCTTTCTCATCATTTTTTAAAGTAGAATGACCGCTGGCCTGATTCACATGGTTGCCATACCAGCTCAGAGCGACATAGAAAATGGATGTAGAGAGCAATACAAACAGAACCTTGCCCATCATCTGGCCGGATGCCGGTCCCATGGTGATCCCCGTCAGTTTCGACAGAACAGGAACGGCGAGCCAGATCCAGACAACAGCAAAAAGAAGGTAAAGAAGGCTAAGCCGTAAAGGTGTGATTTTCATGGGGTACCCATATGCTAAGTGAGTGATTCCCGGTCCATCTCCCGTAGATCGGAGAGATCATGTTACTAATCCGTACGGCTATCTGCAACTCCTTTAAAGGTTACCAGGTCCCTTCCTTCGCCGGATAACTGCCTAATATCTTCAGGTACTGAGCTTTCTTGCCCAGTTTTTCCAAAGTATCGGCCACGTGAGGGTCCTGTTGATTCCCTTCAATATCGAGATAGAACAGGGACTGCCAGGGGTGCCCCATTCGTGGGCGGGACTCCAGTTTGGTCATGTTGATTCCGTTATCACCCAGAAGGTTCAGACACTTGAGCAAGGCCCCCTTCTCATCAATAGTAGCAAAAATGAGAGAGGTTTTGCAGTTGATCTGCGGATCACAGACAATCGGAGTTTTGCTGACAACCAAAAAGCGGGTGTAGTTTTCAGCCTGATTGGCCAGGTCTCTTTTTAAAATTTTAAGCCCATAGATTTCAGCAGCGTACGCACTCGCAATGGCAGCCTGGGAGAGGTCATTGTCATCCCTTACTTTTCTGGCGGCCATCGCCGTATCAAAATAGGATTCTACATGAGAGCGGGGGAGTGTACTTAAAAATTTACTGCACTGTGCAATCGCTTGCGGGTGGGAGAGAATCCGCCGGATATTTGACAACTCCACTTCTTTCGGTGCCATCAGACAGTGATTTACCCTTAGAATCTCTTCGCCGATGACGTAGAGATCCATCTCATTCAGTAAGTCGTAGGTGTCGTTGATCGAACCTGCCGTCGTATTTTCAATGGGCAACATGGCTACATCCGCCTCACCGTTTTCGACGGCCTCTGCGGCCTCATCAAAGCGTGTGTAACCGATGCAGATCACTTTAGAATAGTGCTGCTCGAAATAGCGCATGGCCGCCTGGTGGCTGAATGCCCCATCGGTACCCTGATAAGAAACACGGATCGATGTTTTGTCCGAGTTGTCGTTCTGATGATCTACAAGTACGTGGGTCTGATAACGTACCGATTGGTGAATGATTTCCCGGAAGAGCTGCTCCAAAAAGAAAGGATCGAGTCCATATTCCGGCGCTTTTTCACGTACTTTCTCAAGCAGCTCCTCTTCCCGTTTGGGATCGCGTATATCGATGGCATCGTTGAGCTTTCCTGAAATTACCTTTCGGACGATTTTTTGCCGCTCACTCAGTGCTTTCACGATGGTGCTGTCGAGCTCGTCGATTATTTTTCTAATATCTTCTATGGATTCCTTGGACATGTCTTATTGAATACCCGCTTTTAACTCTTTAATTCTGTCTAAAATACGATTCCGATTCATTTTTTGGTACCGCACAGGCAATAACGCCTTTGAAGTGCACTCAGCCACGGCTGCAAGGGTCTGGAGTTCTACCTCATCGGGGTAGGTGGGAGGGAGAAAATCTTCGAAAACCTGATCCAGAATGTCTGGTGTTGCTTTCTCTTCCCCCTGGACTGCGGCTTTGAATTTAGCCCGGGTGAGCGCTGCTTCCATATCAGCACCCGAAAACGTACTGTTGCTCATTAAAATTTTTCCCGGAATGTAACTCTCTGTTATTTGAAGTCCGGTTTTTTTCACCATCACTTCGTAGAGTTCTTTTTTCTCTTCCGGGGTTTCTGGTGGAAAAAGGGCAATATGTTCTTCCGCCCGGCCCTGCCTCTTGAGATCCACCGGCATCAGATCGGGCCGTGCAGTCATCAAAAACCAGATAATCCGCCCGCGGTGCTCGGTATTGCTCATAAAAGTGGCGATTTGAGAAAAGACCCGGCTGGAAACACCGCTGTCTCCACTGGCGTTTCGGTCCCCCAGAGCGGCATCAGCTTCATCAATCATCACTGCTACGGGGGACATCGCTTTTAGAAGGTTCAGAATCTTTTCCAGATTCCCCTCCGTCACACCCTGCCACTGACTTCGGAAATTTTTCAGTTTCACCATCGGAATTCCTACTTCTCCGCTGAAACAGGTCACCAGAAACGTTTTACCGGTACCGACCGGGCCACATACCAGGAGATCGGAAGAGCACACGTCTGAACTCCAGTCACACACA
>CALKWT010000095.1 GCA_938003885.1 uncultured Balneolaceae bacterium
GGAGCTGCGATGACTTCATCGGGTCATATGAGTCCCTCTCTCACTTATATGGCGCATTAAGAAGAAAGGGAGCCAGGAGGAAGCGATGAGGACGGTAGAAACGATCCGGAAACTGATCGAACCCTGGAACAGCGCAGGTTTACTGGACCCGGATAAAAAAAATCTCTATACCCACACCGCAGTAACATTGAACACTGTCGCATGAACCTGCCTGGAGGGGTGCGTAAATTCGATTGTACTGCAGAATTTGTAGCAGATATTTCCTCCAGATGTCGATATATTAGCCCATAAAAAATCTCGTGAACAGATTTAAGTCTGTAATTTTTGATATGGATGGTGTGCTGATTGACTCAGAAAAGCAGTGGATTCAGACAGAACAGAGGGTACTCTCTGCTTTTGGAATTCCCGCTACAGATTCCCACTCACATATTACCGAATCCATGACCATATCGGAAGCCGTCCGATATTGGCATGAGAAAGTTCCGGAAAAGAGGAGTAGTGTCGGGGAAGCTATACAGATGGCCATCGATGTGATGAAAAAACTGATCGAAGAGGAGGTGGAAGCGGTGAAGGGAGTACAGGGGTTTATTAAAAAACTGCGAGAGCAGAATTACAGAATTGGCCTGGCCAGTAATTCGCCTGACCCTCTGATTGAAGCGGCCTTGAAAAAAACGGGTATGACTCCGCTTTTTGATGTGACTGTATCGGCCGAGACAGCAGGCAAGGGGAAACCTGATCCCGCAGTCTATCTTCTTGCTTCAGAAATGCTGGACACCGCACCTGCGGAGTGTGTGGCTATTGAGGATACCCGATCCGGAGCCCTGGCTGCAAAAAGAGCCGGGATGAGTGTAATCGCCTATACGGAGGGGGGCCGGTATCCATCTTTTGAACATGCAGATCTGGTTCTTGACGATTTCAGAGATGCAGAGCCGCAAATGTTGCAGATCTGAAAAAACAATTCTTGCCCCGCCTGCAAGCACAGGTTCCGTGAGCCCCGGGTAATCGTTCTTATATGGATAGGCCGGCAACTTTTTTAACCCTGAATTACTTGCCAACTTTCAATTTTCAGTATGACAAAAATCAGTTTAATTCAACACGCCTGCGGAGATGATCCAGTTCAAAACCGCGCCAAAGCGGAAGAGCTCATCAGAAAAGCAGCCTCGGAAGGAGCAGACATCGTGGCTCTTCAGGAGTTTTTCCAGACGATCTATTTCAGCCGTGAAATCAGACAGGAGTACTTCTCCCTGTCCGAAAGTATCCCGGGCCCCTCAACAGAGCAATTTACCAAACTTGCAAAGGAGCTTAAGATCGTCATCCTGTTGCCACTATTTGAGAGGGCAGCAGCCGGACTCTATTACAACACCCTGCTGGTGATTGAGAGGAACGGGGAGATCCTCGGGAAATATCGAAAAATGCATATCCCGGATGACCCCGGTTTCTATGAAAAATACTATTTTGCACCGGGAGATCTGGGGTATAAGGTTTTCCATACCAGTGCGGGACGCATCGGCACCCTGATCTGCTGGGACCAGTGGTATCCCGAAGCAGCCCGCCTGACAGCCATGAAGGGCGCTGAAATACTGGTCTATCCTACAGCGATTGGAAAATTACAAGAAGAGACTGAGGAGGAGGGCCGCCAGTTTCTGGATGCGTGGAAAACGATACAACGCAGTCACGCCATTGCAAATGGCTGTTTTGTTGCGGGAGTTAACAGGGTGGGAGTGGAAAAAGGAACCTCCTTTTGGGGAAATTCGTTTGTATGTGGGCCGTTCGGTGAGATGATTGCGGAGGCCTCGGATCAGGAGGAGGTACTGACCGCAAACCTGGATTTTAGAAGTATTGAACCGCAGAGGCAGGTCTGGCCTTTTTTCAGAGATCGCCGGATCGATTCCTACAGCAAGATCACTCAGCGGATCGATATTGAGTAATGGCCTATGATGTTTTACCGGAAAGGATAGGCAGAACCACCCGCACTGTACTGAATACGGCTTACATTCCGGAGCGGGATAGACTCCCCGAGTCCGTCTGATAGCCATCCTGCGAACTTTATGTATTACCGCTCTGGACGGTTAAGTTTAAACCACCGGAGCCCGGTTCAGGGTTCCGGGCCGGCTCCCAGGAGGTCTGACTTCATAGGCAGGCAGATTTTCTCTTTAAGGTGGAAGTTTCGTACTTCGCAGGAAACAATAGCACTGTAGTGTCGTCTCTACAGGATGAAATGACGACTCGGTGGCCTGATTCACGCTATCTTTCTATGCCTGAATTTCCTTATATTACTATGCTTTAAAAAAAGAAATTATATTATAGAATAACTTCATGAATTATTACAATCCGCAGAAGATTGAAAAAAAGTGGCAGGAGTACTGGCTTGAAAACAAAACCTTTAGAACGGGAGAAGATCCTGACAAGCCAAAATATTATGTGCTCGATATGTTTCCTTACCCAAGCGGATCAGGTCTCCACGTAGGCCACCCGGAGGGGTATACAGCAACGGATATCATTGCCCGATACAAGCGGATGAAGGGATTCAACGTTCTGCACCCTATCGGGTGGGACGCTTTCGGTCTTCCAGCAGAGCAGTACGCCGTCAGAACCGGTACCCATCCCCGGATTACTACGGAGAGAAATATAAAACGGTTCAGAGAGCAGCTTCAGCTTCTGGGGTTCTCTTACGACTGGGACCGGGAAGTGGACACAACGGATCCTGATTACTACAAGTGGACCCAGTGGATTTTTCTGAAGCTCTTTGAAAAAGGACTCGCCTACCAGGATGAACAGCCCGTGAACTGGTGCCCCGAACTGGGGACCGTTCTCGCCAATGAAGAGGTGATTGACGGGAAAAGTGAAGTGGGCGGCTACCCGGTGATCCGGCGTCCCATGCGGCAGTGGATGTTAAAAATTACGGAGTATGCTGAAAGGTTGCTGAATGACCTGGACGATCTGGACTGGCCTGAATCCACCAAGGAGATGCAACGAAACTGGATCGGCAAGTCGATCGGAGCGGAGATTGAATTTCAGCTTGAGGAACACCCCGATAAATTGCGTGTGTTCACGACTCGGCCCGACACCATCTACGGGGCGACCTATATGGTTTTGGCACCCGAACATTACCTGGTGGATGAGATCACAACGGCTGAACAGAAAGAGGCCGTTGAAAAGTATAAACAGGCCGCAGCCAGCAAATCAGACCTGGAGCGGCAAGAACTGACAAAAGAGAAGACCGGAGTGTTCACCGGGGCTTATGCAACGAATCCCGTTAGCGGAGAAAGGGTACCCATATGGATTGCCGATTATGTGCTTGCCCATTACGGGACG
>CALKWT010000096.1 GCA_938003885.1 uncultured Balneolaceae bacterium
ACCCCGAACGGACAGCCGGCAGATCACCTTCGGGATACAGGCGGGCCTTTCCGCTTCGACCGTCTCAAGCAACGCCTTTACAAGCGGCCTCAGAACCGGGCTGACACTTGGCGCTGTGGTTAACATCCCGCTTCCGCCCCAATTTCAGCCGACCCCATCGATCCTCTCTTCCATTGAGACAGGGATCCTCTACACGGAAAAAGGGATGACCGATATGAATCCTGACTTCCTGAACGCAGCAACTGTCGAATTTGATTACATCGAGATCCCAATTCTCGGCAAGTTCAGCCTGCCGGTGAGCCCCGCCTTTGAACCTTACCTCATCGCAGGCCCATCTCTCGGTTTTATGGTGAGTGCCGAACGGATACGTAAAGATGGAAGGCGCCTCGATTTGGATAAACGAACCAGCTCTGCAGACCTCGCTTTTATTCTGGGCGGAGGAATAGAGACAAGGATCGGTAATACCATCCTCTACGGCCAGGCGAGAGGGAGTCTCTCCCTGGGGAACACCTTCAAATCGGAGCAGAGATTTGAACGGACAGACCGTTTCAAACATCAGTATATCGCCCTTGAGGTCGGTATTCGCTTTTAAAACGGTGTAGATGGGCCGGAAGCAAAATGGCAGAGAGATCGTTCGATTGCCATCCTTAGACTCTATCTCCCGCTGAATGGCCGGCGGGTGGTTCGCCCTGAACAGGAGAGAGGCCGAGGCTCAGTGTTTTCACCCAATGCAGCCATGGGCTGCGGGTGATGGGCCACACCCTTTTCCCGCGTGTTCTTATGTGGCCTGCCGACAGGTTATTTACGGATCATGGTCAAACTCACCAGGATGAAGAGGGCGCCCGCGCCGGCAGCAAAATAGAACGTCCCGTCAATGTTGTAGTAGTAATAGACCAGTCCGAGCAGATAGGGCCCCAGGGCCTGGCCCACTCGCATGATCACCCAGTTTATCGAGAGGAAAGCTGCTCTGTACTCCGCTTTGGCATATCCCGCCAGCATATTCAGAATGCTTGCAATGTTGATCCCTTGTGCAAATCCAAACAGGCCGATCGGTAGCAGCAGCCCCCAAATGCCAGAAATGGAGGGCACCATTAAAAAGCTGATGAAGTAGAGGATCGCAGCTGTCCGGATCAGCGTGCGCTCCGAGAAGCGCAGTGTCAGTTTTCCAAGCTGGGCAGAGGTCACCGCGGTTACCAGGGAGGAGCTCGCCAGAAGAAGTCCAATCATCATGGAGCTCAGGCCGAAGCGTTCATCCAGCAGTATGGTGAAATAGGTAATATACCCGCCATAGAGCATGATGAAGGTGAGAAACATGGAGACAAAAAGGCCGATGACATGGCCCGATTTCAGCGCAGAACCGATCTGGTTGAAATAGAGGTTCAGGCTGCTCTTGTTCTGCAGGGAGACAGCCTCGAGGCTGAGCAGTGCAAAGATACCGACCGGAATGGCGAGCAGTGCAAGATAAAAGGGATAGAACCATCCCAGAATGGCGATCGCCCCGCCGATGGCCGGATAAGCAGCCGCCCCCACACTTAGAACGCTGCCGTTATACCCCATGGCTGTTGCCCGGTCGTTCCCGCTATAGAGATCACCGATGAGGGTAAGATTGAGCGCACCCAGGGAGGCACTTCCCATTCCCTGCAGAGCACGCAGAAACAGAAGCTGTTCAAAAGAGGTGGCAAAAGCACAGGCGGTTCCCGCAATGCCGAAGAAGAACAGAGAAGGGATCAAGACACGTTTCCGGCCGTAACGATCCGCAATAACTCCGAGAATCGGGGTGAGTATGATACCGGGCAGGGTGTAGAAGGTGATCAGAAGCCCGATCTGATCGTTGGTAACAGAAAATGTCCGGGCTATAGAGGGGAGGGCAGGTGCTATACTGCTCACCCCCATCACGGATACCAATGTAATCCCGAAAATGACATAGAGATTTCTGTCGTTCAGCAGCGGGGACTTTTTTATTGGGCTCAAAAGAAGTAGATAGAGTTTGTTTCCAGATGAAATAATAGATAGTCATCAGATCCGTTTACACCAAGTAGCAGTGAGGTCAATTCATCTCCTATTTTCAGTTTAAAAACCGTATTTTGAATAAAATTCCATACTTTTGCAAAGGATCTCGTGATGATCATGTACTTCAGGATCATGATGGGGTGACCTTGAAAGGTACAAAGAAAGATCATCCTCTTTGGTAAAAAGTCTTTTGAAAAGAGGAGACGATCATCCGGCCATGAAGACGCTTAGGACATGTGGCTGGCAGCGACGGTACCGGAAGGAATTCAACCAAAATGTTCTTTGAATAGAGTGAAATTTAAACTTTATTTAAGCGTGTCATAGGAACGTGTTCTTGTCTGGGGAAAACTGTGGAGTTTATGTAAGTGCGTGCTTTTTTAGCAGCAAGAGAACAGCGGAAATTGAACCATTAATTTAAATAGTTACAAATTGCTCGCAAAAGCATCTGTTTTACACGACATTAGAAATCATCATTACAACATCACCATCGCTCAGTCGGAGGAGGATGTAGAAGCGGCTCTCCGGTTGAGATTCAATGTGTTCAGCCGGGAGCTGGACCGGAATTTCAAATTCGGAAAAGGCATTGACCGCGATGAGTATGATGCGCAGTGCCATCACCTGATTGTCAAGGAGAACAGTACCGGAGAAGTCATCGGCACCTATCGCCTTCAAACCCGTGAGCGGGCTGAGAAAGGGATCGGCTTCTATACTTCCAAGCGGTTCAAGCTCGAGGTTCTGCCCGATGAGGTACTCGATGAGGCGGTTGAGGTGGGCCGTGCCTGTATTCACGAAGAGCACCGAAATGGCCGGGTTCTGTTCCTGTTATGGAAAGGATTGGCAGGCTATCTGGAATACTACAAAAAAAGATACCTATTTGGTTATTCTGCACTCCAGACGACCAATCTAAACGTTGCCATCAGCACCTATAACTACCTGCTTGAAAAAGAGTACGTGAGCCGCGACTACAGAGTGCCGGTCAGGGAGGAATATACCTGCAAGCCGGATGCCGATCAGGGGGAAGAAGGGGTTCTGGATATCCCGCCTCTTTTCAAGAACTACCTGGATGTAGGTACGCGCATATGCAGCTTGCCTGCCCACGACAAGGAGCTCAATCTGCTGCACTTTATGATCCTGCTGGATGTCGAGAAGATATCAGACCGGACCAGGAAGATGTTCTTTGGCTAATCTTTCAGGCCCGTTTTGTTGTCGACATGAGAATAGGAATTGCAATTATCCGGTTAGTGGCATTGGCGCTCTTTATCTTCCTCTATTTTTCCGGATTTCTTCTCTGCCTTCTGATCGTCCGGATTGCTGGCCTATCCTTCGAAAAGCTGCGAAACCGCGGTATGCGTTTCTGGTCGGCAGGTGTGTGCAAGATCTTTAATCTTCGGGTGATCGCTGTGGGGAGTGCACCGAAGGCTCCTTTCATCCTGGTACTGAATCATCTCAGCTACCTCGATATCATTCCCATCTTTCTGCATACCAACTGTACCTTTGTCGCAAAGAAAGAGGTGCGTTCCTGGCCCGTACTCGGGTTTATGGTCAAAACCATGGGGGTGATCTTTGTGGACCGGGGCCGGAAGAAGGATGTGGTCCGGGTTAACAAACAGCTGCGTGAAAGTTTGAACCCGCTGCAGGGAATTACTCTTTTTCCTGAAGGAACCTCCTCTGGCGGCGAAGAGGTCCTTCCGTTTCGATCGCCTTTGCTGGAATTCCCCGCCTCGGAAAGGATACCGGTTCATGTGGCAGCCTTGCAGTATGAAACGGGAAGAGGAGATCTGCCCGCCCGGGACAGTGTCTGTTTCTTCGGTGCGCGGGACACGTTTCTCGCTCACCTCTTTAAGATGGCCCAGACCCGGTCGATCACCTGCACCATCACGTTCGGAGAGAGGACGGTAGAAGATGGGGATCGTAAAACCCTTGCCAAAAAGTTACACAGGGAGGTGAGCAAGTTGTTTATTCCTACCGACATCTCCAGGCAATCCGGCAACGGCTGATCTACTGGAAGATGGATCGTCTTGATCGCCGGTTGCATCGCCCGCCGGGTCTCAGAGAATCCGGGATTCCGCCCATCCCTCCGGCTCTCTTGCCGATGCTTCGGTCGGGCGATCTTTCCGGACAGTTCGCTGAGTGGGAGGGCCCGATCACTGAGGTTTTGATTTTCTTTCCGCTCCTCTTACGCCTGATCAGATTTCATTTCTGATATTGTCTTGGCAGAACCCTCTTTCAAAGGCATCTCCATAAAAAATGAGGAGCCTTTCCCTTCTTTGCTTGTGAAAAAGATGCGGCCATTCATCCGCTCAATAAACTCCTTGCTCAGACTCAAACCGAATCCGGTGCCCTTCTCATTGCGGGTCCCTCTGCGGGTCCAGTTTTTATTGTCAAATATGTTACCCTGCATCTCCTCCGGAATTCCTATACCCTTGTCCCGTACTTCCACGCGAACCTGGTCATCCTGCTGAGACAGTGAGATCGTGACCGGATCGTTTTCGTATGAAAATTTGATGGCGTTGGAGATCAGATTCCGGAGAACCAGTTTCAGAGCATTGCAATCTGCCAGAACCGTATAGGGGCCGGCAGGCTCCAGCTCGATCTGGATATTTTTTTTGTCTGCGATAAACTTTTGAGAGTGAATGACCTCTTCCAGAAGTCCGGTCAGCTCGATCTCTTCTAAATAGAGTTTAACCTCGGAAATCTGGCCCTGTGCCCAGGCGAGCAGGTCTTCCATCACATTGAGGTTTTCCTGTACGGAAGCCTCCATCAGGGGAATCAACTCCTGAAACTCCTCTACTGTAAGCATGTTATCTTTGATCAGGCTCAGAATACTCTGCATGGAGCCGAGGGTTCCCCTCAGATCGTGCGACACAATGGCAAACAGTTTGTCTTTCGATCGGTTGACCTCTTCGAGCTCTCCTTTCTGCTTCTCCAGCAGGGTAAGCATCTGCTCTTTGTCACGCGAGGCTCTTCTCATCTGATAAAGAAGCAAGATGGTCATCAGGATGATCAAAAGCCCAACGATGATCAACATTCGCTGATTGTTGATCCGGAACTCCTGTTCCGTCTGCTTCTCCATCAACAGCCGGTTGATGTCGTTCTGCCGTCTCAGCTCCAGGTAGTTCTCTGCATTGGCCAGCTCCTCGCTGTGGGTCGCCTCATTCAGACTGTCTGCCAGTACGCTATATCTCATGAGCTGATTGTACGCCTCCTCAAAACGTCCCTCACTGGCATACAGTTCATGCAGGGATTTTTTCACATCCAGCTTGTAATAGGCGTTGGGCAGTAGTTGTGCAAACTCTTCTGCGGTTCCGAGGTGGTCCCGGGCGTCGACCGGCCTGCCCTCTTCGGTGTACATCCTGCCCAGCACAAGGCTGCTCAGGAACATGGCCAGCGGGGAGTTCTGTTCACGTCCGATTTCGAAAGCTTTAAAGAGATGCACTTCTGCTTCCCTGTAGCGTTTCATCATGGCCAGAGTTCTGCCGATATTGTGTGTCAAATTGGCTGACTCTCTGTCGGGTTCAAAATGGCCGAGGGCTTCCAGAGCACTGTTAAAGCTCTGAAGAGCCTCCTCATACCGTTCAGTATTATTAAAGACATTTCCCAGGTTAATATGAGCACGATACATGTCGATATGGGAATTCCTCTGCTCTGCCATCTGCAACGAACGCTCCAGATAATATTGAGACCGTTCATAATCTTCATCCTGGCCATAGGACATTCCCAAATTGTTGTAGACTACGGTTAGCACCACCGAATCCTGGCTCGCTTCGGCAAGGTTGATCGTGTCAAGATAGTTCCGGTAGGCTAGTTCCCGTTGGCCAATATTGTTATAGGTGAGTGCGAGATTATGATGGGTTCTTGTCTTTATAACTCCTCGTTCATCTTCCGGCAGACGGTCGATCGACGCCAGAGCTGCATTGTACTCTTCCACGGACCGCATCGGGTTCATGTCTACATGGATATTGCCCAAGAGATGGTGAATTTGCGGTAGCCGGCTCGTCTCCGGAAACCTCTCCAGCGCTGCCTCCAGAATTTCAATGGCGATATCACGCTCCCGCATCTGAAGTTGAATCTCTGCTCTCAGGATATAGCTTTTTACTATCTTTTCTGCATCCTTTGCTTCTTCAAAGAGGGCCTCTGCATCCATAGCCAGCTGCAAAGCCCGCACAAGGTCTCCCTCTCTCATCGCTTGTTTACTCTCTTCAAACAGAGTTTCACCATCCGAAACAAGGCTATCGGCTTCTTCATGAAGGGTATCGGAGGCCACAGCCATACCATCCATTCCCCAAGGGAGGGGAAGCGTCAGAATCAGTAAAAATAGTAGGAATCTCCTCATTCTCTGAATAGGCTGGATCGTTATAAATACCTCTATACGACAATGGTATCAAATAAGTTAGAGCATTTTAATGATAAATAAACATTGATAATTGCTATCTCATCCATAGAAGAACCAAGGTGGCATGTCGGTTGTAGTCAGGGTCCTCTCTTTAACCGCTTATTCTTGACAAGTATAAAGAAATCAGGGGTCGGCAAACCAAAAGATCATCTGAATGATTCTGCTGAAATTTCGGTTATCATCGAAAATCGGTAATGAAAACTATTCAGCGCATGAGATATAATTTCAAAAACGGACTCTTCTGGTTGATTCTGTTCACCCTGTTAGCCCTGCTGCCATTGGGGATTGCCCGGATCGGAAATGTGCCGGAATTCAGAACTTTCTGGATTGAGCTCGGCGTGGCACTCGGCTTTGTCGGGCTGGCACTTTTCGGGCTGCTATTTCTGTTTTCAGGGCGTTTTGTCCGCATTGCTCCTGTTTTTGGTATGGACAACATCCTGAACTTTCACCGGGAAATAGGGATCCTTGCTTTCTTCCTTGTTCTGGCTCATCCCGTGACGCTCCTTATCGCAGAACCTGAATTTTTGAGCTATTTTGATCCGTCAGTCAACCTGCCGCGCGCCCTTGCCCTCAGTTTCGTAACCGTCGCCCTCATCGTGATTCTGGTGACCAGTATCTGGCGCCTTACTTTTGGCTTAAGTTATGAGCACTGGCGCCTGCTGCATGGGTTTCTGGCACTTTCGATTGTATTTATCGGCATTACGCACTCGATCCAGGTTTCTCACTATCTGGAGCCGATGTGGAAAAAAATAGCCATATCAGCACTTATGGGGGCCTGTATGTATCTTCTGATTCACACGCGACTGGTACGCCCCTGGCTGAACCGGGAAAAGCCCTACAAAATTACGGAAGTGAAAGAAGAGCGGGGTGAGAGCTGGTCTCTGACCCTGGAGCCTGACGGGCACAAGGGAATGGATCTCCGGGCGGCACAATTTGCCTGGTTAACCATCGGGCCTACGCCATTTACTCTTCAGCAGCATCCTTTCTCCCTCTCCTCAAGCCCACGGGGAGGTTCTCTCACTTTTACGGCAAAGGAAGAGGGGGACTTTACCTCTACGTGGAAAGATATGGAGCCGGGTACACCGGCCTGGCTGGAGGGGCCTTATGGTACTTTTACGTTCAAGGGAGATGATGACATTTTCCTGATCATGGGCGGCATTGGCGTCACACCTGCGATGAGCATGCTTCGAACCATCCGGGATGATAAGGATAACCGAAAAGCTACGCTGATCTATGCCAATGAATCCTGGGAGGGGGTCACCTTCAGGGAGGAACTGGAGAGGCTGTCTGAGGAGATCGATCTGAAGGTGGTGCACGTGTTGGAAGATCCCCCGGATGAGTGGGAGGGAGAGACCGGTTTTATCGATGAGGAACTTCTGGAAAAATATCTCCCGGAAGAGCCTAACTCCCGTACCTATTACATATGCGGCCCGGGGCCGATGATGGACATTGCGGAAAGTTCACTGCACAATCTCGGCGTAAGATGGAATCACATCTATACCGAACGATTTCAGATCGTTTAAACATTTAAAACCCAAACCTTCCGAATGGTGAGAGCTCATGAAAGAACAGATTAAACTTTTTCACAAACTGATCCGGCGCACGGCTGATCTGGTGGGAATTCTACTGGTCATTGCATGCGTTCTGTTTGCCCTTTGCGGGTTTTGGTGAGGGGGCGATTAAATGAAGCAGGCCGGGGGGATTGTCAGGAGGAAATCAACACACAGAAAGTTCGTGAAGTGTCAGCTTCCCTAAAATTCGTCCGCATTACGCTTATACAATGTTGGCAACTGGCTTTTTTCAAAATTCAATAAG
>CALKWT010000097.1 GCA_938003885.1 uncultured Balneolaceae bacterium
CTTTATGCTCGGTATCGACTTAACATTTTAATTGAAGAAGAGGAATCTGTAACGATGTTGAAATTCATACGCTATACAAAGATTTTGGGACTCGCTGGAGCAGCAACTCTTTTACTGGCCGGCTGTGCAGATAATTTTCTGGATATCGGCCCTAAGGGTGTTTTGACAGAAGATCAGCTGACTGAACCGGAACATATTGACGGCTTTATTGTTGCCGCCTACGCCTGGATTCCTTCGGCCGGCGCATTGAACGCAACCATGAACCCATGGATCACCAGCTTCCGGTCTGATGATGCCTACAAGGGGGGCGGAGGGCTGGACGATCAGACCCCCTGGCATCAGATGGAGCTCTTTTCCCAGGTGACATCCAATGTGGGAAATAATGACGGAGTGTGGTATAACGCCTATCAGGGAATTTCACGGACTCACGAAGCGTTGAACGCCCTGAAGCGGGTGGACGAATCGGAGTACCCTGAAAAACAGGTGCGTCTGGCAGAGATGCGCTTTCTGCGGGGCTGGATCTATTACAAGTTAAAAAAACGGTACAAGTGGATCCCCTGGTTTGATGAGAACGCCACCTCGGAGGATATTCAGGATCTCTCGAACCGGCCCGAGGGAATGACCGATCTGGATCTGTGGCAGAAAATCTATGACGATTTCAAATATGCCGCCGAGAACCTGCCACCTGTTCAAAGTGATCTGGGAAGGGCAACAAAGTACGCTGCAGAAGGCTTTCTTATCAATACCCTGCTCTGGATGGCATATGAACAGGATGACAATCATCAGCTGGTCAACATCAACCATTCGCGACTCGAGGAGGCTCTTCAATAGGCCAACAGTAGCCTGGACAGCGGGCAGTTTGAGCTCAATCCCGACTACGCACACATCTTCATGGAGGAGTATGACAATATCAACAATGAGGTGATCTGGGAGCTGAAGTTCTCTTACGATGATGGCACCCCCGACGGAAAGCTCAACTGGGGGAACGGACTTAATTCGCCCTGGTGGAATCCACACTTCGACTGTTGTGACTTCCATAAGCCTACCTACAATATGGTTAATGCGTTTAAAACAGATGACGGCCTTCCGCAGTTTGACAGCTTTAATGACGAACATTTTGTAGACCGGGATGCTTTCTTAGAGGAAAGAAAATGGGATCCGCGGATCGGCCATACACTGGCGATACCCGGTTTACCGTGGAAATATCAGACCGAGTATCTCTATGAGGAGTCGGGATCCCGGCAACCGCAGGTCTATGGCTATCTTCATTCGATGAAAGAGAATGTGAGGACCGACAGCCCCAGCCTGCACAACGCTTTCTGGATGTATGATGCCAAAAATCAGAGCGAAGTGAGGCTGCCTGAAGTGATGCTCTGGAAAGCTGAAATTCTGATCGAGCTGGGACGGCACCATGAGGCGCTGCCGATCATCAATCAGCTACGGGAGCGTGCAGCAAACAGCACTGGCCTGCTCCGTTACGCCGACGGGACTCCGACGCTGGACTACCACATTGAACCGTATAGGGATGGCGTAAATATCAGCTGGACCCAGGAGAATGCCCGGGAGGCGCTTCGTTGGGAACGCAGGCTTGAATTTGCCATGGAAGGACGACGCTTTTTTGATCTCGTCCGATGGGGTATTGCAGAAGAGGTGATGAACAACTACTTTGAACAAGAACATACGCGGCCGGGCCGGAGCTGGCTCGCCCCAGGGCATTTTACAGCTGGCAGAGATGAGTATCTGCCCATTCCCCAGGCTCAGATCAACTGGTCAAAGGGCAATTACGTTCAGAACACGGGCTACGGATTGTAGCCGGAGAGCAGAATTGTCAAATATTTCAGTGATACAAACCAAAACATATTCCATCGATCTATGAAGTTTTTTCTCAACATTACTATCGCTTTTTTGTGGCTCTTCACCTATGGCCCGGACGTCAGCGTCCCCCTGGCCTCTGCTCAATCTTCCGGAGACGCCGATTATGACCGCATCGACAGGGAGTACGTTCTGGAGTCGACAATGATCGGATATACCGGCCTGGAAGGCAGAATTACGGGCGTGCTGAACCCGGTTCTTCAGGCCGAGCCCGGAGAGGTAGTGAAGATTACCATAATCAATGGAGAGCTGATGCCTCACGATATCGCAATGGAGAAACTGGGTATTTCCAGTGAGATTATCCTGGAGGCGGGTGCAACAGCCAGCATCGTTTTTGAAGCCCTTGAGGATGATACCTACTTCTGTACCATTCCCGGGCACCGGCAATCGGGTATGGAAGGGCGTTTTGAAGTGGTGGAATCTCTGGAAGTGGAGCAGGTGACAGGCGTGCCCCCCCGTGATGAGGATGGACGCCCGCTCAATATGACCTTTGAACGGGGCACCCTGGCAGACTGGACTCCGGAAGGTGATGCCTTTACGGAAACCTCCGTACGCTATGATGCGGGTGACTGGTTCGAAGAGGATACCCGGATTTCCCACGACGGCGATTTTTATGTGAGCAGCGGCGGAATGACCCATCATGAAGCGACCGGTACCCTCACTTCTGTTCCATTTGAGGTGACCCACCCCTGGGCCTCCTTTTTGGTTTCCGGCGGAGCACTGGAGGGGACCCGTGTGGAACTTGTGGATGCTGAAAACGATGAAATATTTTTCAAGATAACCGGCAATGGGCATGCGACCCTTCGTCCTGTGGTAGCCGATCTTTCTGAGCAGATGGGCCGCAAGATCAAGATCCGTATTATTGATGAAGAGACCGGTGCTTCCGACATTCCCTACATCCCCGGAGATGTCTGGGCCCATATCAACTTTGATAATTTTCGTTTTTACGACTCCCGTCCCGTTTTTACGAATGAGCTGCGTGCCGAAGACATTGTCATTCTGCCGATGCGTGATATTGTAGGAAACACGAACGGCCTTTCCGGTGAAGATGCCGCTGCGGCCATGGAGGCACCGGAGGGCTTTACCGTAACTCTCTCTGCCTCTGAACCCGATGTTGTACGTCCTATTGCCATGGCGATGGATGAGAGAGGCCGCCTGTGGGTAGCTGAAGGCCGCAACTACCCTGTCCGTGCACCGGAAGGAGAAGGTGAAGACAAGATATTGATTTTTGAAGATACCACTGGAGACGGAGTATTTGACAAGAGAACTGTTTTCATGGAAGGGTTAAATCTGGTAAGCGCCATGGAGGTTGGATTTGGCGGAGTATGGGTAGGAGCCGCACCTTATCTGATGTTTATACCGATGGACCCTGAAACGGACGCTCCTGCCGGCGAGCCGGAAATTCTTCTGGATGGGTGGGGCTATCAGGATACCCATGAGACCCTGAACAGCCTGACGTGGGGCCCCGACGGTTGGCTATACGGCTCGCAGGGTATATTTACCCACTCCAATGTGGGCAAGCCTGGTGCGCCTGATGAAGAGAGGCAGAGGATCAATGCCGGTGTCTGGAGGTATCACCCCATCCAGGATAGGTTTGAAGTGGTGGCACACGGCACGAGCAACCCGTGGGGAGTAGCCTTTAATGATGTCGGACATGCGTTTATGACCGTCTGTGTGGTGCCGCACCTTTTTCATGTCATTCATGGCGCACGGTATCAGAGACAGGTGGGGGAGCATTTTAATGAACACACCTATGACGATATAAAAACTGTGGCAGATCATGTTCACTGGGTGGGCGACAGGGGCCCGCATGCCGGGAATTTCCGTTCAGACGATGCAGGGGGCGGGCATGCCCACGCAGGAGCCATGTTCTACCTGGGCAATTCCCACTGGGGAATGGACCGGGATGCCATCTGGATGAACAACATCCATGGATATCGTGTAAATACTGACCAGCTCGAGCGGCAGGGCTCCGGATATACGGCTGCCCACGGCGAGGACTTTGTCTATGCAAATGATACCTGGTCTCAGTGGCTTGCCTGGCGGATAGATCCGGCCGGCTCGGTGTTTGCCATAGACTGGTATGACAAGAACCAGTGCCACAGCCCCAATCCCGATGTGCATGATAAGAGCCTTGGGCGCATCTTCAAGATCACTCATGAAAAAGATGAGTGGGTGCAGGTCGATCTGGCTCAGAAAACAAGTCTTGAGCTGGTTGAGCTGCTGACCCATGAAAACGAATTTTACGTTCAGCACTCTCGTAAACTTTTGCAGGAGAGAGGAGCAGATGCGCAGGTGCATCAGGCGCTCTGGGAACTGTTTGAGGAGCAGGAAGAGACACCCCGGAAACTCCGTGCACTCTGGGGCCTGAGTGTGACAGACGCTCTTTCTTCCAGAGATCTTCAGGAGATGCTAACGCACCAGGATGAGTATATCCGGGGGTGGGCGATACAGCTGCTGATGGATATGGGCACTCCTTCAGAGGAGATCCTGGCTCAATTCGCAGAGATGGCTGCCAGTGACCGTTCCGCACTGGTACGGCTCCACCTTGCCTCTGCCCTGCAGAAAATAGACCCGGAACAGAGATGGGAAATTCTGGCCGGCCTGACACGGCATGAGGAGGATGCCGATGACCACAATCTGCCGCTGATGGTGTGGTATGCCGCTGAACCGATGGCAGAACTGGATCCGGAACGCGCAATGGAACTGGCTCTAGACTCCCCGCTGCCTAACATGGTCGGATATACGACCCGGCGGATCGCCCGAACCGGAACCGAGAGAGGCCTGCAGGCACTGGAAGCTTCCCTTGGCAAAACCGAGAATCCGGACTATATCCATACCATCCAGGTAGTCATCGATAGCTATGGATCCGAATCAGCCGTTTCAACAGAATAAATTGCAGAAATGAAGACTCGAACAACGATAAAGCTGATCCTTGTCGCCCTGACGGGTGCCACCCTGCTTGGTTATGGGATGTTTCAACCGGAAGAGGTGCAGCAGGAGTACCTTGTCCATACCTTCGAGAAAATGCAGCTCTCATCCACATTCTACGCCGAAGGGGGTGGAATTGGTGACCTGAACGGAGACGGGCAGTTGGATGTGATATGCGGTCCCTACTGGTACGAGGGGCCCGCTTTTACAGAGAGCCACGCCTATTATGAACCTGTGGAATTTGATCCCCTCCACTACTCCGATCACTTTATTGCAGAGGTAGCGGATGTAAACGGGGACGGCCGCGAAGATATTCTTGTGATCGGTTTCCCCGGACAGGAAGCGTGGTGGTTCGAAAACACAGGGGATGCAGCAGAGTACTGGCCCCGACATCTGATCCAGCCGCAGGTCGACAATGAATCTCCCGCCTTTGTGGATCTGGATGGCGATGGACTACCCGAAATGATATTTCACCGGGATGGATATGTAGGGTACGCCTCCATGCCTGAAGGGGACCCCACAGAGCCCTGGCCCTTCACAGCCATTTCAGAACAGCGGGATCTCGGACACTTTACCCACGGGCTGGGCGTGGGAGATATCACCGGAAACGGCTATATGGATTTTATGATGGCCGATGGATGGTGGGAGAACCCCGGTACGTTGTGGGATGGCGTGACTCCCTGGCCGTTTCATCCTTTTGATTTTGCGCCTGGTGGAGCACAGATGCACGCGTACGACCTGGACGGCGACGGCCTGAACGATGTGATTACCAGTCTGGATGCTCACGGGTGGGGCCTGGCGTGGTACCGGCAGATCCGAAATGGCGGGGAGATCACGTTTGAGAGAAATCTGATCATGGGTGAGCATCATGAGGACAACCCTTACGGTGTCCGCTTTTCTCAGCCTCATTCCGTCGCTCTGGCCGATATGGACAACAGCGGGACTAAAAGTATTCTGACCGGCAAAAGGTGGTGGGCACACGGTCCTGATGGAGATCATGAACCCAATGCACCTGCGGTGATCTACTGGTTCAAGCCGCAGCCCGAAACTGATGGAAACGTTGACTTTATCCCCTATCTGATTGATGACGACTCCGGATCGGGCGTCGATATTGTGACAGGGGATCTGACCGGAAATGGCTACCCCGATATTGTGACCTGTAACAAGAGAGGGGCATTTATCTTCTTCAACCAGCCGGAACAGGTAACCCGCAGAGAGTGGGAGGAGGCTCAGCCCGGGAGGATTCACTGAACGATAGAATGAACATCCCTGTTGAACTGCCGATGAACCGGCTGAACGCTGGAGGCCATCCGATCAGAGAGATTGGCCTGACCGCCGTACTTCCGGTCGGGCCTCTCAAAAAGGCCCACCGACGGAGCTTCCCGGCCGATGGCCCCATGGATCATAAGTAACCTCACTGAACTCTCCAGGAACCCTTAAAACAATCACTGAACCGCCATGAAAATTATCTTATTAAACCTGCTCCTGTTTTTTTTGACAGCCCCTGCCTCCGTTCTGCCGCCAAATGGATTGCAGGATGAACCGAATAACGAGAAAGAAGTGGAGCTCTTCAACGGCGAAGATCTTACCGGGTGGCACGGCAATATGGAGTACTGGCGGGCGGAGAATGGGATGATTGTGGGTGAATTCTCCGAGCTTCCTGCCTCTCAGTTTCTCTATCACAACCAGGTGGTGGAAGATTTCAGGCTGATCCTGAATGTGCGGACAGTAGATGGCAAGGTGAACAGCGGAATTCAGTTCAGAAGTGAAGCGCTCCCCAATGGCCAGGTGCGCGGTCCTCAGGCAGACATCGGCGACGGTTTCTGGGGAAAACTGTATGAAGAGTTTGGAAGAGCCTGGTTATGGGAAGGCAATGAGTGTGATCAGCACCATGTAGAGAAAGAGGGCTGGAATGAATATGAGCTGCTGGCCATCGACAGTTTGACGAAAATAGCCATCAACGGGAAGGTCTGCATGGAGTATGATGATCCGGTGATCACCCGTAAAGGTATTCTGGCTCTGCAGCTGCACGCCGGATTCCCTGCCGGGAGGATTGAGTTTAAAGATATCCGGCTGACTTTGAATCCGTCAGACCGGAGCCTGATCACCGCAGAATAGAAGAGTTATTTTCAAAACATCCCTACAGAATTGACGAAAGAAGTAACAGCCAACAACCGTTCCTTGCGAGTGGAGAACCTCTCCAAATCTTTTGGTGGTGTGAAGGCGCTGGAAGGCGTCAGCTTTGAAGTTAAGCCGGGTACCATCCACGCCATCATCGGGCCGAATGGAGCGGGGAAAACCACCCTGCTCAACTGCATCAGCGGACAGTACAAACCGGAAGGGAGTATCCGTTATGGTGATATTGAACTCACAGATGTCGTTCCTCACAAGCGAATCGGGCTCGGAATCGCACGTTCATTTCAGCATATTAATGTCTTTACAGGACAGACGGTCCTCGAAAATATGATGGTTGGCGGGCATCACCGGCTCCGGGGAGGCCTCTTGGCACAGTCGCTTTTTTGGGGCCGCTGGGGCGCACAAGAAGAGGAGAACCGTCTTTACCAGCAGGCGCTGGATCTTCTGGAAAAACTGGGGATGGAAAAGCTGGCTCACCTTCCGGCGGGTGAGCTCTCCTATGGAAAACAGAAAAAAGTAGAGATCGGACGGGCGCTGATGGCCCGGCCGCAGCTTTTACTTCTGGATGAGCCGATGGCGGGTATGGCCCGGGGTGAAAAACAGGAACTGGCGGATTGGATCACTCTTCTGAACAGGGATGAAGGGCTCACCATTTTGATGATTGAACACGATATGGGCATTGTTCAGGCCCTTGCCGGAGAGTCGGTGGTCCTCGATTTTGGACGTAAAATCGCAGAGGGGCCACCATCAGAAGTGGTAAATGATCCGCGGGTCCGCAAAGCGTATATCGGGGAGGCGTAATGGATTACTTTTTAGGACTTCTCATTAACGGTATCCTGGTCGGGGCCATCGATTCGATGGTGGCCCTCGGTTTTGTGCTGATCTACAAAGCCTCCAATGTGCTGAACTTTGCCCAGGGAGAGCTGCTGATGATCGGTGCTTATATCTGCCTCGAACTGGTTTTTCAGCTTCAGATTGGCATCATCGGTGCGTTTGCCATCACTCTGATCATCATGAGCATCATGGCACTTCTCATCGAGCGCCTGGTGTTGAGGCGGATGATGGGATCACCGGTGATGAGTGTGGTGATGGTAACCATTGGAATTGGGATCATCCTCCGGTCGATCGTACTCATGGTGTGGGGGCCCATCACTCTGCACTTTCCAACGGTAGTGGAAGATGTCCCGATCGATTTGGGTGTGGTACGGGTAAGTGTGGTCTATATCTACAGTTTTCTGGTAAGCCTGATGTTTATGATCTTTTTTGCGCTTTTCTTCAGGTTCTCCCAAACCGGCCTGGTGATGCGGGCCACGGCCAGTTCACAGGTTGCTGCCCGCAGTGTGGGCGTACCCCTTCACCGGGTCTTTGCTCTTGCGTGGGTGGTGGCTGCGGTGGTTTCGGCGGCCGGGGGAGTGATTACCGGCAATATCGCAGGGCTGACGCCTGAGCTGAGCGCCTACGGTGTTCGCGTCTTCCCGGCGGTTATTCTGGGCGGCCTGGACAGTATCGTTGGTACGACCATTGCGGGTGTATTGATTGGAGTTATGGAAGAGCTGGGCGGTGGATACCTGCGCGATCTGACCGGTTTGAGCGGACTCGGGCCTGTCCTTCCGTTCATTGTATTGATTGTGATTTTGTGGGTGCGCCCGCAGGGGTTGATGGGCAGCAAGCAGGTGGAGAGGTTGTGAACGTGCAGATCATCAAACAGTTCAAAATTCATGAACAGGGCCCTCTGTGGGAAGTTTTTGGCATCGGAACGCAACGCTGCATCGGCCCAAAAATGGTATGGGACACCCTTCAGGGAAGCAGTTTCCGTGGTGTTAAAGGGGTTGCCGGGATCCCTGCAATCTGTGAGACAGTTCCGCAGCCCCTCAGATCTGCAACAGAGCCTATCAGCAACAAGTCAGATACGCACGGCACAGAACGTGCCATCTGCAATAACAGATAATTGAAACGAACTACCTGAACGACAGAATCGACGGACACAGGATGCAGCAACAAATTCCGGGACAGCCTCTTTTAGAAACCAGACTCGATCGCTACGGCGCGGCAGCGCTCATTCTTGTTCTGATACTCCTTTCTCAACTTTTGTCGGGCTATCATGTATCCCTTCTGACCACCATCACCATTTTTTCCCTGGCCGCTATGGGGCTGAACCTGCTTTCCGGCAATGCGGGCCTCATCTCGATAGCGCATGCTGCCTTTATGGGGCTTGGAGCTTTTTCGGCCGCCTGGTTTGTGATCGACCTGGGTGTGCCACTGCTGATCGCCATCCTTCTGGCTGGAGTGGTTTCGGCGATTGTCGGCCTGCTCTTTGGGCTGCCCTCGTTGCGTCTTAGCGGCGTCTATCTGATTATGGCCACTTTTGCCGCCCAGATGATTCTCTATTGGTTTTTCGAGCAGGCGCTCTGGCTTACAAAAAGCCCGGATGGGCGGCCGGTCGGCACAGCATCGATCGGGAGCTTTCATTTTGACAACCCCTCCCAATACTACCTGCTGGTTTTGGCGTTCACTGTGGCCGGGGCCGTCGTCTATCTCAACATCCTGCGTTCCGGGCTTGGACGGGCGATGGAGGCGGTTCGCGACCTTCCGGTGGTGGGGCAGCTGATGGGAATTAACCTTCAAAGAACCCAACTGACCGCTTTTGCTGTGGGACATTTCTACGCCGGGATTGCGGGAGCGCTCTACGGTTGGCATCTGCAGTTTGTGGCTACCGAAGCGTTCAGCCTGATGCGCTCTATTGAGATGCTGGTGCTCATCATTATCGGCGGGCTGGGATCTCTTGCCGGTGCCGTACTGGGTGCCGGATTCATCGTGCTGGTTCCGGAGCTGTTGGACATGGCCGGCAACCGTCTCTTTACTGACCTATCGGTGATTGCACCGATCCGACTTGGTGTTTTCGGGCTTCTGGTTGTACTCTTTTTAATCTACGAGCCGCATGGGCTGGCTAAAAGCTGGAGAAAGCTGATCAGATATCTGGACGGGAGAATCTTTAAAACAAGGGTTTGATAAAACAATTTTCTTTATTCAATTTAACCAGGGCAGCACCTTCAATGAATAATCAAACTCTATTTTCGGGATTCTCTGGTCAGTTCCCCTTATGGGGATCGGGACCCTGCATCCCATTTTTTAACCCGGTTCCTCAGCTGTTCACTGAAACGTCATCTACACGATTCGAACCAAAATACTCTGCAAAGAACAGGGCCATTAAACAAAATCAGAAAAAAGGCACTCCCTACTCATTCCAAAACACTCAATAGTTATGACACACTCAAAAATCAGAATCATCCTTGTACTAACTATACTGGCAACCCTCACGCTACTCTTCAGCAGCTGTGAGCCAGCGGAGGAAGAAGGAACCATCCGGATCGGACAGATCACAAACAGAACCGGTGACACCTCGGATGTAGGGATCCCTCTGGCCGACGGGGCCCGTGATGCATGGAACTGGATCAACAATGAGTTAGGGGGAGTCCGCGGCCGTCCGGTTCGCCTGATTGAACGGGAGGCGGGTTACAATGTGCCCCGGACCATTGCCCTTTTTCGTGAACTGACCGGGGATTATGGGGTTCAGCTGATTCATGGTTTCGGTACGCCGGACAGCGAGGCGGTGATGGAACTGGCAGCCCGCCAGAAGGTGGTTTATATGCCGACCTCTTATGATGAGCGGTTCGTCAATCCGGAAATAGCCCCCTATTTTTTCATCACCAATGCCGACTACTCCACCGCCGGACGAAGTGCGGTACGCTATGTGGCTGAGCAGGGAGCGACATTGGGACTTGCCCGCAGCCCGGGAGGGTTCGGTATGGCACCGATTGCTGCTATCAAGGAGGAAGCAGAACGGCAGGGTGTGGCCATTGTCTCGGAGCAGGATATCGAGTACTCGCCCACATCGGCTGTACAACAGGCACTCGCCCTGCGGGATGCAGGCGCCGACTATATCTGGATGGGAAATACCCATACGGCGATGTCTGTTCTTGCAAGGGATCTCCGCAGGCAGGAGAGCGATGCAATCCTTATAGGGAATATTTATGCCGGTGATGAAAACTTCCTTCGTACGGCCGGCGCGGATGCGGAAGGGCACCTCTCCATGTACGGATCGGTCTCTTATGGTGATACCTCAGTAGAGATCATGGAAGCGATTATGGCAGCCAATTATCACACTCCCAGTACGCACTACATTCGTGGATGGGCTCAGGCACTGCTGGTGGCAGAAGTGATGGGAATGGCCATAGACAGAGAGCTGGAACTGACAGGCGAGAACCTGAGAGATATGTTTTACGAACTGGAAGATTTCTCGCCGGGAGGCCTGATTCCTCCAGTTAACTACAGCCCGGAGGATCACCGGCCCAACAGCGTCTCCTCAATCTATCAGGTTCAGAATGGCGAGTGGGTAAAAATATGGGAATAGACCACAGCATCAATTGAAAAGGTTGTATC
>CALKWT010000098.1 GCA_938003885.1 uncultured Balneolaceae bacterium
TCAGATGCAGTTTAGGGTTGTACCGATACAACTACCAGGTTATGAATCTTAACAAGCTCAAATCCGCATTGCAGAATGAAACGAGAGGTGGGGGAATCTTGTACCGTAAAAGTTGAGGCATAAAAAAAGGCCCTGATCTGTTGCAGTTGCAAAAAATCAGGGCCTTTTATGAATCGCTCCCCGGGCTGGATTCGAACCAGCGACCGATCGGTTAACAGCCGATTGCTCTGCCACTGAGCTACCGAGGAAGGTAATGTTGGCACTTCAGTAAATCATTTAGAATCAGTCAGTGCTGATCTCTGTAAAACCTAAATATAAGCCCTAAAGAGAATCGAAGTCAAGCCCAAAATGAAAAAAGTTTAAAAAAGACAGCAGGACTGGAAGTACCTGCTGTCCATGAACATTTGGTTACTTAACTCTTTTTCTCTTTGTTCTTGATATCCTGTATTTCAAGACGAATTTCCTGAGACAACTTTCTCAATTCCTGAAGCTGCTTCCGGGCACGGGTACCGGCTGCCTTGTTGCCTTTTTCATAAAACTTTTCCAAATCCGGCTCCATGTCACTGATCAGTTTCTTTAATTGCTCGTTTCTACTCATGAGTATAGGTTTGTTAGTTTGTTATAAGTATTTCGTAACGCAGCCCAAATCTATTGAAGATCACACTATATGGCAAATAAATAATGCCAAAAAAGGCCTTTAGAGGGTCAAAAGGTGGTGGGGCTCTGTAAAATTACAGGTTTATCGTAGTTGTAAAACTCTTCTGGCAGGTGAACTTCTTTAAATTCCATATCCGTTTCCGATGGAATGATCTTATAGGGGAATCCATCAGTGAGTAGTTCAACATCCTTTTTTTTGCTAAAAATTGTGATTTCGGGAATGTTATACAGGATCTGTAGTGCGTAGGCCATTGCAGAAAGCGGGGCTTTGGAAGGCCGCCCCATATCGCTTTCCAGAAGGCCGGAAAGGATGAGAAGAGGAACAGGAGGTAGGGACTCAAAGGCCTTCTTTTCCACAATCACCTCTTTGCCCTGCAGCCGGATGGCTGATTTCTGGTGCCCATGGATCCCGATGGAGGAGACGCCCTCATCTGCCAGCAGGGAGACCAGCCGTGTATTGAGTTCTTTCAGAGCGCGAACTTCAGCATCCTCCCGCATGACCCCTGTCTGAATGATCCGTTCCGTATGCTCACTGTCGCTGTGCAACAGGATCCCCCGGCCTTTTTTCCGGGCCACGGTTCTGGCAAAAGATTTCAAGAAAAAGTTGTTATCCAGATGCTCATAGCTGAGAACTGCTAAATAGTCCATGTTAGTAGGCCAATCCTGGCTTTTTAGATTTTAGATTTCTTTGATGAAGAGGTTTCTCGGAAAATGTGTTCATTTGCGGATACTATTGATCACTGTATCGGCAATATCGGATCGCACAAAGCGGATAGTACGCCCATAAGATCTGTCCGGATAGGTGCGGTTGGTCAGCAAGATGATAGCGACCTGTTCGTCAGGATCGATCCAGAGGCTGGTGCCGGTAAATCCAGTATGGCCGTAGGTACGGTCTCCGGTCAGAGTGCCTGCATGACTCTGATAATCATCCTCACGATCCAGATCTTTTCTGTCGAAACCGTACCCCCGGTAATTAATTGGCGATTGGCGGTTGGTGAACTGTTCAATGATTTCAGGCTGGAGGATCCGGTCTCCTGCATAGAGCCCGTTCTGAAGCAGCATGTCAGAAAAAATGGCGATATCACGTGCGGTAGAGAAGAGCCCTGCATGACCCGCAACGCCTCCCAGAAAGAACGCCCGTTCGTCATGAACCTTCATATGAACTAATCCGCGGTTATAGACCTTATCGATCTCGGTAGGAGGGATTCTCATAGAAGCCCCCGGGAGCACATATTCTGGATTAAAGGTCGTATCAAGCATGCCCATAGGCAGGTAGATCTCCTCTCTCACATACTCATCGAGTGGTTTACCGCTCACCATAAATATGATCTCTCCCAGCAAAATAGGGCCCAGATCACTATAGACATAGACTTCACCGGGTGAATTCACCAGAGGTTCATTCTTGATGGCATGGATCAGTTCTGGCCTGGACTTCAATTTATCCACATAGACCCGGAAGGCGGGCAGGCCGGAAGTGTGCAGAAGAAAGTGGCGGATGGTAATTTTTTGCTTCTCACCCTCCTGATATTCGGGAATGTATTTTGAGATCGGATCATCCAGTGAGATCTTTCCTTCACCTTTTAATTTCATTATGGCAGCCGTAGTGGCCATGATTTTACTGATACTGGCCAAATCGTACACCGAGCGGATGGAAGTTGGAGCCGTTTTTGTGTAGTCATGGTAGCCGTAGGCCTCCTCCCATACCAGTTTGCCGTTTCTCATCACAGCAACCACGCCTCCGGGAAATACAGAATCATTGATCGCTTTTTGCATAATCTCATCGATCTTCATCAGAGAATCGGTAATCATACCTGCCGACTCGGGGGTATCCAGCCGGAGAGTCGTCCGGGGGTAGTGGATGCCCCACCCGATCTCATACAGTTCAGGAATCTCAACTGGCAGATTGCCCGAAATGGCCGAGCCGCCGAAAATGGAGGGGATGGTGTTCCGGATCTGATGCTCTGTGGAAGACCAGGCCAGGATGTGAGCATCAAATCCCGGAAGGTCTTTCACTGCGTAGGGACTTCCAAATGAGAGCAGCATGGCGGGAGTAGATAAATTCTCTATCTGCTTCAGAACCTCGAACATTTGTTCCGGAAACTGCCCGCCATCCACTGCACGTGTGGTAATAAATGAGCCGGTAATGACCAGGTCCGAATGTTCTGCCTCCCACAGGATCTCGTCCACCTCTTTCGCTGTCGTATTACTGTGCAACTCTTTATATACCACTGTGGGGTGATATTTACGGACTTCCCGTGCCAGTACGGATCCTGCAGGATGGTTCTCCTGATCACTTGCTGCCAGGAGTAGTACCTGATTTGTATTAAATTTTGTGATAGGGAATCCGGCAATATTGTTTTTGAGTACGGTTACCGATTCACGGGCAATTCGGTCAGCTATTGCCTGATTCTCAGGCGTGTTAATTCTATTCTTCAGGGACTCCACCTCTACAAAACGATCCTCAAAAAGATTCTGCTCCGTTTTAAGGGTCAAAAGCTTTCGGACCGAATGATCAATCCTATTCTCACTGACACGCCCGCTCTCTACCGCTTTTATCATTCCATCTATCGCAGACAGTTCGTCCGGGCTGAGCAGCAGGATATCAGCCCCTGCATGAAGAGCCATGATTGCCGCCTCAGCAGGAGAGTAGTGGTTGGTAATGCCGCGCATCTCCAGCCCATCTGTGACAACAAGGCCGTCAAATTGAAGAGAATCGACCAGAATTCGCTGCAAAATGGCCGGATCGAGGGTAGCGGGCAATCCCGGGGTCCCGCTGATGGAGGGAAAGGCGATGTGTGCACTCATCACACTTCTCAAGCCCTCGTCGATGGCCCGTTCAAAGGGGAGCAGCTCTACGGTTTTCAGACGTTCATAGGTGTGGGACAGGGTCGGCATGGAGAAGTGGGAATCCGTGTCGGTATCGCCGTGGCCCGGGAAATGTTTGCCAGTAGCCAAAATCCCTTCACTTTCCACTCCCTCCATAAATTTTATTCCATATTCCGCCACAATCTCCGGATCAGCGGAGTAGGACCGGGTTCCGATGACCGGATTGAGCGGATTGTTGTTCACATCCAGAACAGGAGCAAAGATCTGATTTACTTTCAAGGCGCGGGCTTCCGAAGCCGTTACTTTCCCCTGCCAGTAGGCATTTTCAGGATCTCCTGAGGCTGCTACTCCCATAGCAGGGGTGAGGCGGGTCGCACCCTCAATCCTCATGGCTGCCCCGGATTCCATATCCTGCGAGATCCAGAGAGGAATGGATGCTGCCCGTTGCAATCGGTTATGGAGAACAGCCTGACCATACACATCACCAGTAAAGAAGGTCACCCCACCGATGTGGTGATCCGCAATTTGTCGCTCTAAACGAATCAGATCGGGATCGTGAATGTTTGAAAATTTCCCGTGAGCGCGGATGGAAAAGAGCTGTCCCACCTTCTGTTCAAGAGAGAGCTGACTCAGCAGTTCCTCTACATCGTTAAATTCCCACAGAGTGTCGCTGCCGATCGGCTCAGGCCGGTTCTCACCCGAAGCGACTGGCAGTTTATGCCCCGCGATTGGTGCTTTCACCTTTTCATCAACTCTCCGCTCCTTAACGTTTAAAACCCTGCTTTCCCCTCTCACTTCCCGATGTTCCCCTGGCAATATCGTACGCTGTGGAGAGTGCAGAACGCCTGAATCCTGCTCTGAAGATGACCCTTTAATAGTGGAAATACCGGCAGGTGCGGTAATCACAATGATAAAAATAATCCTGAAAAGTATGTGATGCATCATATCGGGTTTTAGAAAGATGTCAGTTCACGTGGGAGACTCCCAGATTTTCGGGTACAAAACGGGTTGTCTGATAACTCGTCTGCTGAAAAAACGTATCATCATTATAAATGTAACGATACCTCCCGTCAAGCCATAAATCGGTCTGATCCCCATAATTGGCTGATAGCGGATTTCCCGACTGTCCCGTCGGCAGAACGGACATGCTGCGGCCCGGTTCGGAAAAGTCAATGATCCTTCGGATCGACGCACCCAGCTCTACTTCGAATGGCTTCTCCCAACGGTACTGACTTTTATTTAATGTAAGGCCATTGCCCCCAATGGAAAAGGGGCCTTTTCTAAAAATATTATTGACAATCAGTCTTAAAATGTAAGGAGCATCCGGTGCCATTGCCGCTTCACCCAGAAGGGGAGGGTAGAGCGTGAGAGACTGAAGATTTTCCCATCGCCATTCATAGGTTTCAGGTCCAAATTTCTCTTCGAGCTCCTGAAGGGTCTCCTGCATACTTTCCCTGATCTTCTGCTGGAAAGAGACATCATTGAGAATGAAACTTTCATCTGGCAACACACTCATTTCACTGATATACTCCTCGATATAGAGGACAGGAAGATGGTGCAATTCCCGAAAAGCATGGTAGAGTTCAGGCCCCATCTCTTCCGTTAAGATTTTTTCAGAGAACTTCAGAAGAAACAGATCATAGATGGAGGCAGCAGTGGAGCCTGGTGAGTAATCCATATCCCAGTTCTGGAGATAGGTCACTGCGTTTTCCAGTTGATATTCAGGCCCTGCATTCCGCAGGATCGGCAGAAGAATCTCAACCATTTCCCGGGCGTGTTCGGAGTAGACATCCAACTGCATATTCTGCATAAACTGCGCATTGAGAGAATCCTCGATTTCCAGCAACGAACGGATTCGAAGAATCCTGGATTCCGGTTCCCAGAAAGAACCCAGATAGTGGGGATAGTCGTCTGCATGATTTTTGTTGTTTGCATTCGCCACATACCCCGATTCCGGATTGATCTGATGGGGCATCTCGTGGAAGAGAAGTGACTCTCCCCAGGCATACTCCGGATTCCAACCCGGCCTGAATATGATCGGATTGTAATCCCGTCTGGGCAGACTCCCAGCAGCAAAAAGGGCAATATTGTCATCCGCATCGGCATAGATAAAGTTCATCACCGGAGATTTGAAACCCGAGACACCTTCCATAAATTCATCCATGGTTTCCGCCTTGTTCATACGGTAGGCAGCCTCCATCTCGTGACTCACCTGATGGCCCGTCCAGCCCATCGATATATTTCGTGCACCGATCAGATCCTGCCCCGGATGAATATGGCTGATCAGAGGCCCACGCTCTGTGGAATAGACTTCATGAACCACATCATCCCCATCTTTCACACGGATCAGCTCTGCTCGTTTTTCATAGGGGGCCAGGGTGGTGGGGACTTGAAGGCTGTCTGCCACGTAGGAACCGGGATCTGCTGAAGCGGTCTGTTCAAGAAAAAAGTCGGTATCGTCCGCCATCATATTGGTAATGCTCCAGGCAAGCTGTTGATTCTGCCCCATCACTACAAACGGCATTCCCGGGATGGTTGCACCGGAGATCGAAATGCCGGGTGCATTCAGAGAGAGCTCATACCAGTACCCCGGAATACTGAGCCCCATATGAGGATCTCCGGCCAGGATAGGACGTCCGTTTTCTGTTTTCCTCCCATTCACAGCCCAGGCATTGCTGCCAAACGGGAAGCCTCTCTTCTGCATAAGAGAGCGTAAGGTGGACTCTCTCTCCATAAATGTAAAGAGCTCTTCGGCCGGAAAGTCACTGTAGCTGCTAGCTGTGCCGTTTTCAGACTCAGGAGCTGTATCTTCGGCAGAGAAGGGAAGAAAACGGTCGAGCTGAGCCGGATCGAGCGTCTCTGCCAGCATGCCGTAACTGAGTTCACTGAACCAGTGAATGTTTTGATCCCAGGCCATCAGCCTCGTAATGGCGATCGAGTGGGTAGGAGTCCATTCGATCGGGGGAATATTGAGAAGCGAAAACTCCACAGGCAGACTTCTTCTGTTATTTGCCACAAAATCATTCACACCTCTGGAGTACGATTCCAGAATCGAGAGGATCTCGGGAGTGGTCTCCTGTTCAATTGCTTTTGCAGTCTCCCAGAAACCGAGGGTGCGCTGATGGATATCGAGAGAGACCAGCTCCTTGCCCAGAAATTCTGCAAACCTGCCTTCAGCAGCAAGCTGAAAAAGTGTCATCTGCCAGATTCTCTCCTGAGCATGAATGTAACCTGTAATGTAGAAGAGGTCAGCCTCATTAGAAGCAAAGATATAGGGAGTGCCGTAAGGATCCCAATGTACCTCAGCCGGCGATTCAATCCCGCTGGTTATATGGGTAGTATCGTAGTCGGGTATGGTTGAGTAGAATGTCCAGTAAATGCCGATGGCAATCAGTCCCGCGACGAAAAGGAGAAGAAAGAGGCTGAGTTTTACCAGGAATTTCATAGGTTGACCGGTGTCTGGAGACGTTGTGCATTTTGATAGATCCGCAGGACTCTGTTCACTTCAGCACACCTGATTACAAGGAGAATACAGGATTGCAGTATCGAAAGATACAGCAGAAATCAGCAGGGACTGATGCCAGTGAGCTCAGACAGAACGGTACTACGGATAGATCAAAGGTAGTATAAATTCAGATCTTTATTGAAGTTTGAAAACAAAATACATACTCTGCGAGATGAAAGGAATATTTATTATAAATTAATCATGTGACAAACGGGCGGAAGATATGAAGGCAGAGAAGATCACCGTGATCGGCGGAGGGACCATGGGCAGCGGTATCGCACAAGTATTCGCAGTGAACGGGCGGCAGGTAACCCTTGTAGAAGCCCGGGAACAGTTAGCAGAATTGGCTCTGAACAGGATTGATAAAAACCTTAAGAGGATGGAGTCCCGGGAGAAGATCACGTCCGAAGTGCGGAAGAGAGCGTTCGGAAAGATCTCCTGCCTGCTTTCGGCCGAGGAGGGTGTCAAGGGAGCGGACCTTGTCATAGAAGCTGTGCCGGAAAATTTTGAAATCAAGAAATCGATCTTTGAAATGGCTGATGCCCATGCCCCGGATAAAGCGATTCTGGCCAGCAATACCTCTTCAATCTCCATTACCCGCCTGGCTGCAGTTACAAGCCGGCCGGAGCAGGTGATCGGCATGCATTTCTTCAATCCCGTTCCGGTCATGAAGCTTGTAGAAGTGATTCGGGGAGTGAGAACCTCCACGGAGGTTTCTGATGGAATCATCAGCCTGGCAGAGGAGATAGGTAAAGTGCCGGTGATAGCTGAGGATTCACCGGGTTTCGTCTCCAACCGGATTTTAATGCCGATGATTAATGAGGCCATCTTCTGTGTTGGGGAGGGGGTTGCAACTCCGGAGGCTGTAGACAATGTGATGAAAATGGGGATGGCACATCCCATGGGGCCGCTTCGGCTGGCGGATTTTATCGGCCTGGATGTCTGTCTCGATATACTGAACGTGCTCTATGAGGGGTTCAAAGATCCGAAGTATCGTCCGGCACCCCTTCTTGTGAAGATGGTGGATGCCGGAAAACTGGGAGATAAAACTGGGGAAGGTTTTTTTAAATATCAAAAAGAATAGGTGCAGGCCTATTAATTTTTGAAAAGATAATCAGGTATATGATCGATTTAAGAAGTGATACAGTGACCCGGCCTACACTGGGAATGCTGGAATATATGATGGAAGCGGAAGTGGGGGATGATGTCTTTGCGGAAGATCCCACTACCAACGAGTTTGAAGAGAAGATTGCAGAAATGTTCGGGATGGAGGCAGGGCTATTTGTACCGAGCGGAACCATGGGAAATCAGCTCTGCCTGCAGGTGCTCACCAATCCGGGGGATGAGATCATTATCGATCACCTGGGCCATATTTTCAATTATGAAACCGGTGCGGCTGCCCACCTCTCTTCCGTACAGCTGTGGCCCCTGATCGGCAACCGCGGGAAGCTGGA
>CALKWT010000099.1 GCA_938003885.1 uncultured Balneolaceae bacterium
CTGGACAGGTCAAATTTATCGCTTCTCATTCTGTTTCACTCCCTTCCTTAGTTCCTCTTATCGTTTTATCTGCCGGTACTGCCTGCAAGAAGGAAGAGAAGAAGTAGAGTTCCTTACAAAAAGAGTTGTAAACTGTTCAGCCGTTATGCCGGCCCTCCCATCAGCGGCTCATTCGTCGCCCGAATACTGCTGTTGGGAAGGCCATCCGGATAGTTACGAATACTCATTTCCAGTGCATTGATCACGATTTCGAGATGGATCTCTTTTGAATTTTCATAAAACGTCTGGGCCGTATCGGAGAGTTTGGGTTTCCCGTGCAGAGGCTTGTCACTCACACAGAGCAAGGTGGCAAAGGGGACTCTGTACCTGTACCCGTTCGTAGCAATGGTGGCCGACTCCATATCGATGGCCACACTCCGGCTGACGTGTATCTGGCTCACGGTTCTCGCTTTAATGAATTCCCAGTTTCGGTTGGCAGTCGTGAATACCGTTCCCAGCCGGTACTCCCTCTCTCTCTTGTCCAGCTCCTCTTTCAGATAGACATTGAGCAGATGATTAGGGGTAATGGGTATATTGAGCGGGAGAAGATCATCCAGCACCCCATCGTGCCGCATAAAACCGGTTGCAAGAACAAAGTCCCCGATATTTTGATGATTCCTCAACCCTCCGCAGTGCCCCACCATAATCATGGCATCGGGACGCAAGACCGCCACATGGTCCGATATCGTCTTCGCATTGGCAGGGCCCACTCCTATATTCACAAGAGTAATTCCCTTGTTGTCCGGTAGCTTATGATGATAGGCCGGCATCTGTACGGAGTGAGATGGCTCTATACAGTCGGGAAACAATTTTTTAAAAACCTCGATATGCATATCATAATTGGTAAACAGGATATAGCGCTGAAAGTCGGCGGGCCGCGTTCCTGTATAGTGCTCAAGCCGGTTCAGGGAGATGTCAATGCGTTCCGGGCTGAAGAGAAACAGTTTCTTAAGGGTGATATCCCACTGCTCTTCATCTGCATTGTCGAAGAGCAGGGGGTTGTTCAGCATCATGCGCGGACGGGAAGGAAAGATTTTAATTTCCGCACCCTTTTCCAGAAGTTTTTTTATCTCTCTTGTCAGGTACCACCGGTAGGCATGAGGCTGGGCCATCTCGCCCGTAATCAGAGGGTTGTGCTCCGACCACGACCTTTTCACAATGAGCTTCGGATAATCTCCTTCTTCGTAAATTCGTTCCATCAGATCACACGCCCTCTCTACGATTTCGAAAAGCTCGGTTTCATTAGAGAATAACTCTTTTGTAACTTCAAGTCGTTTTTTCATGATAAATCAGGATTATGTCAGAAAAGTATAAATTTACGAAACCCGGCTGGGCTGTTCTCAAAGATAAGAAAGTCTACGAAACTCCCGTTTTCAATCTGCATAAAAGAGATTTCGACTCCCCTAATCACGTTTTCAAACATCCCTATTATGTTTTAAAAGCACCGCCGTGGATCAATGTGATCGCCCTCACAGATTCCTCTCCTGTGGAGGTTGTGCTGGTGGAACAGTTCCGGGCCGGTATCGGAGAGACGACATTGGAGATTCCGGGCGGTATTCTCGATCCGGGGGAGACAGCGCTGGAAGCGATCCGCCGGGAGCTCCTTGAAGAGACGGGCTATGAGGGGAAAAAATGGACTAGTTTGGGCAAAATCAGCTCCAATGCTGCAATTCTCTCCAATTTCACCTACCTGTTTCTGGCCGAAGGCTGCGTCAAGACCACAGAACAGCATACGGATGCGAGCGAGGATATATCTGTCAGACTTATGCCTCTGGAGAAATTTTTAGACCTCTCATCAGAAGGAGTCGTCCACCACTCCATTGTTTTAGCAGCAGTTGCCCGATACCTTCTCAGAGAAAGGGAGATTTCTTCACAAAGACTACAACTATAACCTCTATCATGGGTACCCTGCCGAAACAGGCGCCGCTCTTTATTGATTAAAACGTATTCCATTATCCTCAATTACTGAAGATTGACTATTATAACCAGGTACCCTATTGTATAAGGATACAATCTAATGGAGCGGCTGAAAGATTTCAATATTTGAACAACCAAGTTAGACCCGGATAATAATGATAAGCACAGGAGATAAAATTGACCTGAACTTTGAAGTAGATGTGGTTCAGGACGGACAAGAGAAAACTGTAAACTTCATGGAGCTGGCAGACCGGCCCTCTGTTATATCGGTTTATATGAAAAACAACACAAGTGGGTGTGACAGGCAGAATAAAAGCCTTGCAGAGCATGCCGGCTGGTTTCATGAGAAAGGCTACAATTTGATTGCGATCAGCAAGGACACCTGTGGATCTCACAAACGGTATGCTGAAAAGTTGGGAGCAGCCTACACCCTCGTCTCAGATCCGGAGTACAAATTCGCCAGGGCGACCGACAGCATGGTCACAAAGAAAATGTTTGGAAAAACATTTGAAGGCCCTTCCCGGTCTGCTTATGTGATCGACAGTGACGGTACAGTGCTGGGTGTGATCGAAAAAGTGAATACCAAAGCACACGCAGAAGAGCTAAAAGAATTAATTGAATCTCTATAAACAGATATGAAGTCATTAGTTATTGTTGAGTCCCCTACTAAAACAAAAACCATTAAAAAATATCTGCCCAAGGGATATGTAGTCAGCTCTTCCATGGGCCATATACGTGACCTTCCCTCTTCAGCCAAAGAGATTCCGGCGAAGTATAAGAAAGAGCCGTGGTCCAATCTGGGAATTAACGTAGATGAACGTTATGAACCTCTCTATGTGGTGCCGGCGAGCAAGAAAAAAATTGTCAAACAGCTCAAAGATCTGCTGAAAGATTCTGATGAACTCATTCTGGCGACGGATGAGGACCGGGAGGGGGAAGCGATTTCGTGGCATCTTACTGAACTTCTGAAACCGAAGGTGCCTGTCAAACGAATGGTTTTTCGGGAGATTACGGAAGAAGCGATTCAAAATGCTCTTGAAAACTTTCGCGAGGTAGATATGAATCTGGTCCATGCGCAGGAGACCCGGCGTATCATCGACAGATTGGCAGGCTACACCATTTCCCCGCTTTTATGGAAAAAAATAGCCCCGGGACTCTCTGCCGGAAGGGTACAATCGGTTGCTGTCCGCTTTCTGGTTGTCCGGGAAAGAGAGAGAATGAAGTTCAGGAGTGGAACCTATTTTGATCTGAAAGCCCTGCTCTCTAAAACCGGAGACAAAAATCAGTTTCAGGCTGCTCTTTCTCATCTGAATGGAAAGCGTCTGGCAGGAGGCAAGGATTTTGATGAAAATACCGGGAAGCTGAAAAAACCTGACAGTGTGGTCTTGCTGGATCAGAAAAAGGCAGATGCCCTTCGCGACCTTCTCCATCAGGCAGAGTGGAAGGTAACTAACATCGATGTCAGTCAGCAGAAACGAAATCCTTCTGCGGCATTTATCACCTCTACCCTTCAGCAGGAAGCGAACAGAAAGTTCGGATTTTCAGCACGTGACACCATGAGTATTGCCCAGAGGCTCTATGAGAACGGACTCATCACTTATATGAGAACTGATTCACCTACCCTTTCCGGCCAGGCGATCAACGCTGCACGCAATGAAGTGGAGAAACAGTATGGGAAGGAGTACCTTTTCGAAAGAGTGCGAAATTTCGGCAAGAAAAAAGGTGCTCAAGAAGCGCACGAAGCGATTCGTCCGGCAGGTTCCAGCTTCGTCCACCCTGAAAAGTCAGGGCTTAGCGGACGGGAGTTCAAGCTTTATGACCTGATCTGGAAGCGAACTGTTGCAACGCAGATGGCAGAAGCCAGGCTTGAGTTTACAAACGTGACCATCACAGCGGAAAAGGATGACACTCGGGCTGACTTTAAAACCAGCGGGAAAAAAATTCTCTTCCCCGGATTCTTCAGAGCCTATGTGGAGGGAAGTGATGATCCGGAAGGAGACCTGGAAAATCAGGAGATCTTTCTGCCGGAAATGACGAAAGGGGAATCAGTCGATATGCATGAACTTGAGTCGATTGCTCATGAGACGAAACCTCCTGCTCGTTACACTGAAGCCACACTGGTGAGGGAACTCGAAAAAAGAGGCGTGGGAAGGCCCAGTACCTATGCCTCTATTATCAGCACGATTCAGGATCGGGGGTATGCGCGAACTGACGGAAAAACCCTGATTCCTACCTATACGGCCTTTGCTGTAACCGAGCTCCTTGAATCCCATTTCCCCCATTTGGTCGACAGTGATTTTACCAGTCAGCTTGAAGACCGCCTCGACATGATCGCTCAAGGAAAATATGATCCTGTTAAATATCTTGATGATTATTACAAGGGGGATAAAGGTTTAAAAGCTCAGGTAGAGAAACAGGAAGATAAAATTGATCCTCAGGAAGCCAAAGTACTGAACCTTCCGATTGAGGGTTTGAACGGAACGAATGTGCACATCGGACGATTTGGGCCCTATATAAAAACAGAAATCGATGGCGAAGACCTCACCACATCCCTGCCGAATGACATGGATCCGGGTGAGCTTTCTCCTGATAAAATCAAAGAGCTCCTCCAGGCAGAAAAAGACGGGCCAAAGTCCCTGGGCAGCCACCCCGAAACGGCTGAGCCGGTGTATGTACTGAACGGACGGTATGGGCCTTATGTGCAAAAAGGGGATGTTACAGAGGAGAATAAAAAGCCAAAGCGCGTCTCTCTGCTGAAGGGGATGAAACCTGCTGATGTGGATTTTGAAACCGCTCTGAAACTTCTGGAGTTACCAAGGCCTCTTGGAAAGCACCCCGAAACAGGAAAGGAGATTAAAGCGGGAGTCGGCCGTTATGGCCCCTTCGTAGTTCACGACGGATCTTTTAAATCGTTGAAGAAAACCGACAATGTTCTCGAAATCGATCTGGATCGGGCCGTTGAACTGCTAAAGGAAAAAAGTACCAGCCGCAGAAGCAGCTCTGAACTTCAGGATCTTGGCAAGCACCCCGAAACCGATCAGCCCATTAAAGTAATGGACGGGCGATACGGACCCTACATCAAATATGGCAAGAAGAACATCTCACTGCCTAAAGGCACGGAGCCTGAAAAGTTCACTATGGCAGATGCCGTACGTCTGATCGAGGAGAAGGGGAAAAAATAGAAATCCCTGAGTCTCTTGTCTGGTTGTTTCAAAAAAACTAAACTCATTTACACTTAAAATGACTACTTGTAATTTCTTTTTGATATAGACACAGGTCTTTGAAAATATAGTGTCATCTTCCCCAAAAACTACACCAGTTATAATTTATTTTAACCACTCTGGTACAATTACTTCCATTGATCATATGGGAACCGAAGGTAATCTTCCATCTTTTTTAAAAAATATTCATTACTAAATCAAAATCCCCTACCCTCCGCCCATCATATAGTACGTCGGTGCTTCAGGCCCCACGGGCAGGCCCAGCCCAAATACATAGATATAAAACAGAATTATCCATCCGATCGTAAAAAAGATACTATAAGGGAGCATCATTGAGATGATGGTTCCGATACCCAGGTCTTTATCATATTTATTGGCAAACGCCAGGATCAGCCCGAAATAACTCATCATCGGCGTAATAATATTCGTCACTGAATCCCCGATTCTGTACGCAGTCTGAATCACTTCAGGACTGTATCCGACCAACATCAGCATGGGTACAAAAATGGGAGCTGTGACAGCCCACTGTGCAGATGCAGATCCAAGCATCAGGTTTACAGTTGCAGAAATAGCGATAAATCCTATAAAAATAATTGGACCCGTCATTCCCGCACTCTCCAAAAATTCGGCTCCTTTCACCGCAAAAATTTGTCCCAGATTACTCCATCCAAAATAGGCCACAAATTGAGCAGCAAAAAATACAATGACGATGTAGAGTCCGAGGGTCGACATCGATTTAGCCATGCCATTTATCAGATCCCGGTCATTTTCCATACTGCCGGTTAGTTTCCCATAAACAAACCCGGGAATCATGAAAAAGAGAAAAATGAAGGTGACAATCCCATTGAAAAAGGGCGAATTCAGCATCTCGCCGGTTTCGGGATTTCTCAGCACACCATTTTCCGGGACGATGGTTAATGCTAAAATACCGATCATAAAAAGGATGGTAACTCCTGTCCACTTTAATGCGCGCTTCTCAATTTGCGAAAGAGGCTCCATGGATGTTTCGTCCGACAGATCCTCCATGGCCATGTTTTCATCATAAGGCCCGAGCTTGGGCTCTACAATACGCAGCGTTACAAAGGCACCCAGTCCAGTAATAAGGAAGGTACTGACCATCATAAAATACCAGTTCACAGCGGCGTGTACGGTGTAATCAGGATCTATTAAGTTGGCCGCTTCCTGGGTTAATCCCGCCAACAAGGGGTCAATGGTTCCAATCAAAAGGTTCGCACTATAACCGCCCGAAACGCAGGCAAACGCACAGGCCAGGCCGGCAAGAGGGTGGCGGCCCATGGAGTGAAAAATAACAGCCGCCAAAGGGATCAGAACAACATACCCCATTTCAGACGCCGTATTTGAAATGACAGCTGAAAAACAGATAGCGATGGTCACCAGATTCTTCGGTTTCAGAAAAAAGTTGACCGATTTGTTAATCACTCTGGCTATCCCCTTTTTCTGTG